>DATICZ010000130.1:0-20104 GCA_035456525.1 Gemmatimonadales bacterium | reverse complement strand
AATCCGGGAGGCAGCGTCGGTCCGTCTCCGGATCCGGCCGCGCGGGCACCACTCGCACCGCAACTGGAATTGTGGTGCGTTTCGTTAAAACGACATGAAAAGTGTGTGAAGAGTGAGGACGGGCGCATTCCCGCAACGTCTATGCCTGCCGTGCGATAGCCCGTGCGACGGGCGTCGGCATTCTTGGGCTGTGTGAGATGTCGTGTCGATTGTGGGTCAGCACGCGGATCTGGGAATCGACACGTCCGGGACGGACATTTTTCGGGAGGAGATATATCCCAACCCGTCAACCGCTTCAGGGCTTACTTGCATTCTCCCGATCAGGCTCGATTCCTGCTCCGCGCATCGACTCTCTACTGCGGAGACTCTGCGACCCGAACGGGCGTCCCCCGATCGCTCTGAGCCCCATCGCCCAGCTGGCCACTGGAGTTGTTCCCCCAGCAGTACAGCGATCCGTCGACCGTCACTCCGCACGTGTGGGAGCTACCCGCACTGATCGACGCGAACTTCAGCCCGCCGCTCACCAGCGCCGGCGTCGAGCTGGTTCCGCCGATCGTCCCGCGGCCGAGCTGGCCGTGCGAGTTGGAGCCCCAGCACCACACGTCGCCACCGGTCTCGATGGCGCAGGTGTGCTCGCCGCCGGCCGACAGCGCGACCGCCTGGACCGGGAGCGCCGCGCGGGTGGGAAAGACCGCATCGCCCGCCACGGCCGATCCCAGCTGGCCGCTCACGTTCGACCCCCAGCACAGCACCCCAGCCGCATCGAGGGCGCACGTGTGACTGCCGCCCGAAGTCAGGCCCGACGTGGGATAGCCATCCCCACTCGGATTGGCGGGATCCCCGCCCACGATCGTGAAGCCTTTCGGGAGCCAGGAAGGGAGCGGATCGCTGCCCACGGTCCCGTCACCGAGCTGCGCGTGGTCGTTGATCCCCATGCACCGGACCCACCAGATATCGTCCGTCCTGGTGCAGAGATGGGCGCCGCCGGTCGAGACGTCGGTGACGTCGGCATCCCCCGAGAGGCCCGGCTGCAGAATCACCGCCGAGTCGGCGAACCCGGACCCGGAGAAGGAGATCCCCCGGCCGAAGTCGTCCGCCGTTCCCCAGCACCGCAAATCTCGGCTCGAGAAACTCCCCGAGCCGCCGTTGACGGTGACGATGCAGCTGAACGTGCCGCCGACGATCAGCTGATCCAGGCGGACCTGCACGCCGCCCACGACCCCACCGCTCACGATGGTCACCGGCGATTCCGCCGAGGGGAAACAGGTGGAGCCCATCCCAGCGGGGATGCACACGCCATCCCCCAGCGCCCCGCGATCCCGCGCACCCCAGCAGAGCAGGGTCTGGAACCCTTCGCGCCCGCAGCTGTGCGCCGCGCCCGCCTCGAGCTCCGTGAACTTGTGCGCCGTGGCGATGGTGCGCGGCACGGAGGCCTGGCCGAGCACGCTCCCCGCGAAGCCGAGCCCCAGCTGCCCCTGGCCGTTGCTGCCCCAGCAATAACCCGTGCCGTCCAGCGCCGCGATCGCGCAGCTATGGTCCCCCCCGGCGGTGACCGCCCGCCACTTTTCGGTCACCTGGAGTGGCGCGCGATGCTCGACGACCTGAAACGGCGCTGCCCCGACGCTGGCCACCAGCTCGCCACCGCCGCGGGTTTTGCCCAGTACGGTGCCGGTCGAATCGACCGTGAACGCCGTCTCGTTGGTGGAGTGCCACTGCACCTTGACACCGGTCCTGATCCGGCCCAGCGCGTCCTTCACCTGCACCGCGAACGCCGCGGTGTTGGTCCGGTTGACCGTCGGCGCCCAGGCCGGCAGCTCGCTGATCTCGAGCGGCAGAACCGCCACCGGCAGCTGGAACGTCGAGCGGCCGAGCTGGTTCTGGACCGTCGCGGTGACCTGCGCCGTGCCGCTGAACCGTCCGGTGATCGCGGCCCGGGTGGAATCCGCGGCGAGGGCGGAGACACCGAGGACTGAAGGATCGCTCGAGCCCCAGGTCACGCTGGCGCCCGTGAGGAAGCTCGGGTCTACCCGCTGCAGTGCCAGGCCGATCGTATCGACGTCGCCGACGCTCAGCAACGAATCGGCGCCCCGTGCCCGGACGACGACGGGCGCCCGCAGCTCGACCGGCTCGAAACCGGCCTGGGCGACGCGCACCACGATCGCGGCCTCCCCGCTGCGCCGGCTGGTCACGACGGCATGCAGCGCCGTCGCGGCGCCGGTCACGGTCACCACCGAGGAGTCGGTGGAGCCCCACGCCAGCGTGACGCCGGTGACGACCCGCTGGTCTGGCCCCGTGACGGACACGGCCAACGAGGCGATCTCCGCGACCGCCAGGGTGTCGGGCCAGGCGGCGCCCTTCGCGAGCTGCACCACGATCGCCCCGGTCGGCGCCAGCTCGTTGGTGCAGGTGGTCAGAAGCGTCCCGACGAGCAGGGTCGTCGCTGCCTTGACGTACGGCGATCGGCTCATGAATCGACAGTGCCTCAGGGTTAGAACGCGAGTTTGATGCCCGCCCCGGCGAACACGTCGGGGATCGACGGCAGGGGCGCATCGGTGCGGAAGCTCCAGTGTCCCACCACACCTGAGACGGCGACGTGGGGGGCGACCAGGAACTCCAGGTCCGCCCCGACGCCGACGCCGATCACATCGTTGGTCACCGTCTGCCACACGGGGACTGCGACCGGTCCGCCCGCGCTCTGGACGAAGTAGCTCCCGGCATTGAAGCGTCCGTTCACCCGGGCGACCCCGACCTCCCCGAACGGCGCGATCCCGAGCCGACCGGTCCGGAGTGACACGCTGGTCCCGACCATGCCCCCGGTCACCTTCAGATCCTGTGGCGCGAGACGGATCGCCGTCAGGTGCCAGCCGATCCGTTCCTGGCCCCGGAGCAACAGCGCGAGTCGCCCACTCGGCCACCGGCCCGATTGGGTCAGCCCGCCGGAGGTCGGAGCCAACCCGACCAGACTGAGCCGAGTGCGATACCCGGCGCGGGGGATGCGCGTCGGACCGAGCTGGACCGCGTAGCCCCACTTCCGCAGCCGGTCCGCTACCTCACTCATGCCGACTGCGACGCCGTCCTGGGTGTTCTTTTCCGTCACTAGGCCCACCACTTCCCACTGCTCGTTGAACAGCGCGCCACCCGAGCTCCCCGGGCTCACGAAGAACGACTCGAAGCGCACTCGGCGCGAGCTCGCGCTGATCACGCGGTCGCCGCTCACCGGAGGTTCCCAGCAGCGCCGATCGGGGCACCCCACCGGCACCACCAGGGCTCCGATCTCGAGAGCCGCCGGGTCTCCTCTCCGATCGAACGCGAATTGGACGGGAGCGCGTGCGTCACGCGCCACGCTCAGCACCGCCAGGTCGAGCTCGCGGTCCAACTGATCGACTTTCGCCTCGACGGTGTCGTTGCGGGCGAACTGGAACACCACTCGGACGCTGCCGCCCTGCTGGGCCGCGCGGACCACGTGTGCCGCGGTCGCGATGATGAGGCGATTGGACGCCGCGACCACGATCCCGGCCCCGACTTCCTCGTCCTCCCCTCCGGTGGCCAGCACCTGGACCACCAGGTTGGCCGCCTCCACCGGCATGCGCGACACCCGTTGGCCCGCCAGCGGGGCGGCCGCGACTGTGACCAGCACCAGACCGGCAACTGCTCTCATCGTGTGCCCCTCTTCCAATAGAGCCCGACCAGAACGAACAGCGCGAGGTAGACGAGGCCGGCGCCGCCCGAGGCCACGGGATGCTCCGACCAGAAGACTTGCAGCTTGCTCGGGACTGAGCCGAGCGAGGCGGGGAGGGAATCGACGGTGCCCTCGAGCGTGAGGGCCACGGCCTGGGAGTCGACCGCGACGTCGCGGATCGCTCCGCGGAAGCCGTGCAGCGCCAGGTCCTCCCCTTTCGTCAGGGTATGGGCGGCCCGGTTGCCGACGCCGAGTCCGAATGTGCCGCTGTCGATGGTCGACACCGCCTGATCGCTGGCCTGCTCCTCGTCGCGGAACCGATTGACGTCCTGGAAGCTCACGCCGATGACCTCGAGCGGTCCCAGGGGACGCGCCGGCCCCACGCCCTCGAAGCCCAGCTCGAAATCGAGCGGTCCGCGGGTCGCGGCGAGCTGTATCTGATCGATGCGGAACGGAATCGTGTCCGCCGGCTCGTCCGGCAGGCTCACGACGATCGGCCCGCTCACCGAAACCGGGATGGGGGGGAGCGAGTCGCCGATGGTCAGCTGCACCACGCCGGCGGACCCGGTGGTCCGCACGGCGATCAGGCTGCGGGCCGGGAGCCGAATCGGGTCGATGCTGATGCCGCCGCTGTCCGGGCGAACCGCCTTGAGGAACAAGGTCGGCGTGGCGACGGTGCGCGCCGGGTTCTTGTCCTGGGCGGGAAGCGAGACTTCCTCGAGCCCCGAGATCCCGAGGGATCCCAGGGTCAGGGCGCGGTCCCACGGCGCCGACGCGACCCCTAGCCGGAGCCACACACCTTGCGCGCGGAGCTCGGCATGAACGGGTGGGCGCGCCACCCGCTGCGAGCCCTTCCAGAACACGACCGCGGCCAGGGCCAGCAGCACGCCCCCGAGCAGCGCGGTCACGAGCGTCCGGCTTCCCGGCAACGCCCACGGCCGGGGCAATGCGGCGCGGCCACGCCCATCGAGCGCCTCGATGAATTCCTCGACGTGCTGAAAGCGCTCGGCCGGTTGCTTCGCCATCGCCCGGCGCACGGCGGCCGAGACCCGCGCGGGGATTTCGGGTCGCAGGGTGCGCGCCTCGGGCACCGGCGTCGTCAGGTGCTGGTTCAGCACGGCGAAAATCGAATCGCCGTTGAACGGGAGCTCGCCGGTGAACAGCTGGTACGCGAGGACGCCGAGGGAGTAGATGTCCGAGCGCGAATCCACAGAGGGATCCGCCTTGGCCTGCTCCGGGCTCATGTACAGCGGCGTTCCCAGCACCATGCCGGTGGAGGTGAGGGACACGCCGCCGCCGGTCTGCCCGGTTTTCGCGATCCCGAAATCCATGAGCAGCGGGTGACGCTTCGGCCCCTCCAGCATGATGTTGTCCGGCTTGATGTCGCGATGGACGAGCCCCACGCCGTGCGCGGCCGTGAGGGCGCCGCCGACCGCCCGCAGGATGCGCGCGGCCTCGTCCAGGGCCAGGCGGCCGTGCTCGCGGAGATAGTCGGTGAGCGTGACGCCCTCGACGAACGGCATGATGAGGTAGATGAGCTCACCCTGGTCTCCGATCGCGTAGACCGGCACGATGTTGGGGTGGCGCAGCGCGGCGAGGGCCTGCGCTTCCCGCTCGAACCGCTCCACGAACCCTTCGCCGGCCACCAGCTCGCGGCGCAGCAGCTTGACGGCCACATCCCGGCGCAGGCGCACGTCCCGCGCGCGGTACACCACGCCGAATCCTCCCTCGCCGAGCCTCGCGCCGAGCTCGAACCCCGATCCGAGCGCGGCCTGCAACTTCTCTCGGACCGGGTCCGTTCCCAGCGTCTGCGTCGGCACCGGGTCGACCATGAGGGACGTGGGCTGGTCGGCCCCGCACAGCGGGCAGACGACGCTGTCGTCCGGGATCGGACGGCTGCACGTGGTGCAGGACCGGCTCATTTGGGGCACGCGGTGGCTGTGGGGATGAGCAGCAGGTACTCGCGCGAGAAGGTGCCACGGGGACTCAAGGTGGCGGACACCTTGAGGGAGTACAGTCCCGGCGCGGCCAGATCGGCGCGCTTCAGGGAGATGAGAATCGGGCTGCCGGCGGGATAGAACCCACGACCCAGCGGCTCGTCCTTTTTGATCACCCGGGTCTCGGCGCCGGTCGAGTCCAACTGGGCCAGGCGCACCAGGACCTCGAGGAGCCGGGTCTCGGTGGAGAAGGCCACCTGCAGCGGTCCGCAAGCGGTGGGCGAGCTCTTCTGGGTGACCGCCAGCGGGACATAGGCGATCCGTCGCCGCCCACCGAGCGTGATCCTGGTCCACCCCAGGACTCCCAGGTCGCTGCGAGCGAGGCGTTCGGAGCTGAGAATCCGGTTGGGCCAGCGGTACACCGAGTCGCGCGGCGCGGTTCGGGTATCCATCCGGTAGTAGCGTCCCGCCTTGATGGTCTCGGCGCGCAGCTGGATACCGGAGTCGGCCGGCGCGGCCCATCGGATGATGAGGGGATCGTCCGCGCTGAGATCGTATTTTTCGAAGGTTTCCGTGAACGAGGAGAGGAACAGCGTGGTCCCGGCCACCTGGCGGGCGTACACGCCCTCGCACCGATCGCCGCGAGGGCGATAACCGTTCACCGGGGCGGCGAGCTGCAGGAGATTGGAATCACAGGGGACCCTGGCTGTTGCTCCCTGCGCCGGCGCCCGGGATGTTGCTACACTCATCCAGGCCCCGATGAGGAACGCTCGTCGGAGAAGCACGCTGCCTGCTCCTTCTGTTGATGCTTGGCGAATACGATGGCCCGACCATTTTGCGCGGCAAAGTGGCGGTTCGCTAGGGGGTCCGAACGCCCCTACCCCCGGCGTCGCGCGGACTTGTGCAGAGGTTCCCTAGCGGCCGAGCCTCATCACCCACACGTCGCTCTCGTACGCAGCCACGGTCGCGTATACCCGGTCGGCCCCCACGGTCGGTTGTCCGAAAAAGGAGAGCCCCAGATCGTCATCGGAGACGATCAGGCGGGCCGCGCCGGCGCCCAACGGGATCCTCCAGATCCCTCGCCGGCCGTCCTCGTGAGCCCCGAACAGATAAATGGCGGTGCCGTCGCGAGAGAACACGCCCGCATAGGGACCGGCCCGCAGTTGGTACGCGGCCCGGAGATCGCGGCGCCAGATGACTTGACCGGTTGGGGATACGACCGTGCGCATCGACCCGGCGCCACACAGGACGCCGCTCCCGTCCGGCGACCAGGCACCAATCGAGCACCTGGCATCCCGCAGCTCCGTAGGCTCGCGCCACAGTCCGCCGATGCGGTCGCGCGACACGAACCGCAGCGCTCGCGGTCCACCTCCACTTGGCGAGAATGCCAGCTGCAGTCCGTTGGGCGACCAACGCGGCCCGACGCCCGAGCCGCGGCCGTTCGTGACCCGCCTGGGCGTGCCTCCCTCGGCGGGGATCACGAAGAGCTCCAGGGATGCGCCATAGAACGCGATCTCGGTTCCATCCGGAGACCAGCGAGGGCCCAGCTCGTCTCCGCGCTGATCTGTGAGCTGCACGGGAACTCCACCGCCGAGGGATTGCCTGTAGATGTTCGCCTCGCCCCCGAGGTTGCTGTCGTAGACGATCCACCGACCATCGGGCGAGAGATCGTGTTCTTCGATCACCTGGTTGCCGTTCGTCAGCGGGCGGCCGGCCGCAATGGGGATCGGTCCGGTCTGGTCGATCGGATACGACCAGATGTTCTGGCGTACGGTCAGTTTCGCGTAGGCGAGCCGCCGGCTGGCGGGGGAGTACGTGATCGCATGCACGTCGGAGGCCTCCAGCACGCTGTGCGCCTCACCGCGCGCGCCACGCGAGCCGACCTCGACGATGTAGACGCCGCGCGGTCCGTCCCGGTTCGACACGAACAGGAGGTGTCGGTCGTCGAACCAGGCGGGGCTGGTGTTGAGGAACTCGTCGCTGGTAATCGGCGCCGGCTCACCACCGGTGGCGTCCACCATCCAGATCGATGACGCCGAGATGTTGGCGGACGAGAGCCATTGATAATTGCCGGCCACGTAGGCGAGTCGCCGGCCGTCGGCAGACCACACCAGAGAGTGTAGGCCGCCGGGCGGGTGGTGGGGATGCACGGCGAGCACGGTGGGTCGGTCTTGGGCCGCCGAGACGCTGACGATGCTGTCGCCGACCACGAACGCGATGCGCGAGCCGTCGGGAGACCAGGAAGCCGTCTCGTCGTTCCCGGGCACGTCGAGCGACCGCGCCGCTCCTCCCAGGCGACCGACCTCCTTCCAGACGCACTTGGCAGTGGAGCACGTCAAGAAACGCACGAACTCGCCGTCGGCGCTCCAGCGTGGAAACTGCACGGTCCCCAGCGTCGTGTCGGCGAGACGCAGCTCACCGCCGCCGGTCAGGTCGAGAGTGCTCCGGACGACCAATCGCTGGTTGCCGATCGGCCCGGCCACGAACGCCACCTCCTTGCCGCTGGGCGAGAGGGCAGGCTGGAACTCCACGCCCGGCTCGCTCGTCACCGGGCGGATGTCCGACGTCGTGATGCCCGTCGTTCCCGGGTGCCGGATCTGCCGCGCGATCAGGCTGACGACGATCACCGCGCTCGCGAGCCCGGTCCCGATGAGCGCCTGGCGCAGTGGTCCGGGCCGTGCCACCGTCGGCGGGGTAGTCGCGGTGATCCCTCGCCCCGGCGTCGCCACGCCCTCCAGCATCGACAACAGCTCATCGGCGCTCTGCGGGCGGTCGGCGGGTCGCTTCTCCAGGCACTGCATGATGAGCCCGGCGAGTTGCGGCGGGACTGAGGGTCGCCGTTCCGCCAGGGCGACCGGCGCCTCCGTCAGGTGCGCCGCGAGCACCGCCTGTGAGCTCCTCCCCGCGAACGGCGGCTGTCCCGCCAACAACTCGTAGGCGGTGACTCCAAAGGCGTAGACGTCCGCCCGATGGTCGACGTGTGGATCGGCGGCCGCCTGCTCGGGGGCCATGTACGCCGGTGTGCCCAGCGCCACCCCAGTTGTCGTCAGCCGCTGCCCGGCGGATTCGTCGATGGCGCGGGCCACCCCGAAGTCCGCCACGATCGCGTGTCGGCCGGTGAGCAACACGTTTTCGGGCTTGATGTCGCGGTGGACGATGCCCTGCGCATGCGCCGCGGCCATGGCGTCGGCCACATCGCGGAGGATTCTCACCGCTTCGGCCACGGGCAGCTCGTGCTCCCGCTCGAGACGGTGACGGAGCGATTCCCCCTCGACGTAGGGCATCACGTAGTAGAGGAATCCCGCAGCCTCCCCCGAGTCGTGGACCGGCAGGATATGGGGATGCTGGAGGCCGGCAGCGATGCTGATCTCGCGCAGAAACCGCTCTGCGCCGAGCGCGGCAGCGAGCTCAGGCCGCAGGGCCTTGATGGCTACGCGTCGATGGTTCTTCAGGTCTTCGGCCAGGTACACAACGGCCATCCCGCCGTGACCGAGTTCGCGCTCGATCCGGTAGCGCTCTGCCAGCGCGAGGCGAAACCGCCCGATGGGATCGGGCAGAGGGTGCCTCTCCAGGCGGGGAAGTCAGGGGAGCATACAGGCCAGGTGACCCACCCGCCAGGCGGGGTGAGGCCCGGTTCACCTCCCGGCGCGACAGGCCTCCATGGGCATTCCATGGAGGCCTGTTTCGTCCCGACTGCCTGGCGCGGTCGGCTAGAACCGGAACCCGATTCCCAGCCCCACATACACGGGCGGCAGCATGTCATTGAAGGCCTCCGTCTGCAGCCAGCCGGCTCGCGCCGCGAGCTCGGTGCGACCGATCGCCACCCCGCCCGTGACGCCGTAGTGGAAGGTCCCCCCGGCATTCAGATACCACCCGTCTTTCGCGTCCGCATACACATTCCTGCGATACCAATCGCTGTGCGTGACGTGCGTGATGACGGCCTTGTCGAACCCGAACTCACCCGCCAGGAACCAGCTGGGGCGGTACACGCCCGCCGCCGCGGTGAAGTCGGAGCCGAAGTTGATCGCCCGGTAGATCGTGTTCTCCGTGCCCCGGGTGATGAACGCCGCGCTGCCTACCAGGTGCAGAGACCGCCAGTGCAACAGCGACGCGCGCGCCTGCATCCGTGCCCGGAAATCCCGGCTGTCGAAGTCGAAGGCCACGACACCGACCTCCGCACCGAGCTGTACCGCTCGGCCGAACAGCGGCACGACCCGCCCGTATCCCACGGACGTCACCAGCGCGGGATCGAGCCCGAACGTGGTGTACATCTGATTCCGGGACGAACCGAACCGCGCGACGTTCCACTGAGCCGCCGCGTCCCGCGTCGCCAGCCCTGAGAGCACGAGGGCGACCACCCATCGCAGAGCCCGAGTCATTGGGATCCTCCTTTCAATGCGTCGAGATACGTCCGAACCTGCGTGAGGACTTCCGCGGCCTTGACCCAGGCGACGTCGTGACCGGCGCCGTCCACGACCTGGAGGGACGCCGAGGGATAGCGCTGCACCTGCTCCTGCTGGAGCGACGCGCCCAGGATCTCGCTCCACGCCCCGGCCACGAACAACACCGGCGTCGTGTACGCCGAGAGGTTGGTGGTGAAGTCGTAGACGAACTTGCCGTTCCCGTCCTGCCCGTCCTCCATGAGGTACCGGCTGGCGGCGGCACCCATCCGCCAGGAGGGCTCGGGGTCCACCGTGCTGAGGTGGGACCTGGGCTGTGCGTCCTTCAGTCCCAGCGTGCGCTCGAAGTCCATGCGCGCATGGTCATCCGGCGAGAGGAACTGGGTGTTCCAGGCGATGTCGTTCAGCACCTCGGATCCGAGCTCGAACTCGGTGAGATCGCTCTTGAGCCGCTCCATGGTGGCGCCGTCCAGCGGCCCGGGCTCGATCAGCACCGCGCCGGCCACGCGCTCCGGGTGCTGGTTGATGTACCGCGTGGCGAACATGCCGCCCCACGAGACCCCGATCAGTATCACCGGCCTCCCCGGCGAGTAGCGGTCCACCAGGGTGTTGAGGTCGTCGACGTACACGTCGAGCGTGAGCACGTCGCGGTCGTGCCGCTGCGAAAGGCCGGACCCCCGCTGGTCCCAGAAGACCAGGAAGTAGTCGTCGGCCAGGCCGTAGCCGTTGTATCGCTGGGCCATCCGGAGCATCGACCGGTAGTCGCCACCCGGGCCTCCGTGCAGGAACACGATGGCCGGATTCGCGGGATTCCCGAATGTTTCGAGGTGGAATCGGGACCCGTTCATCTCGATGGCCGGCAGGTTTGCGTCCTCCGCCACCGTGCGTGGCACGAGGTTCCCGGGCGCGGTCGGATCCAGCGTTTCACACGCCAGGGCCCCCAACGCGCCGAGGCCGACGCAAGCGGCGGCAATCCATCGCGGTGCTGGCATAATCGCCTCCCCATCCTGAGGTACACGGCGCAACCGGTGATCCGGTCGCTGTTCGCGTGAGTCAGGTTAGGGCGGCGGGAGGGATGAGTCGTCCGGACCGGTCGCCTCGGACAGCCGGGCCGATCGGATCGGACGTGGGGTCGGGGGTGGAAGGGGGGAGGGGGGGGTGGGGGCCTACGCGGCGACGGACCGTCGATAGTCGGAGGGCGTCTGGCCGGTGTGCTTCTTGAAGACATCGTTGAAGGTCGACTTCGAGGCAAAGCCGGCTTCGAGGGCGATGGACAGGATCGTGAGGTTCCGGGCGTCCTCGTCCTCGATGCGCCGCTGGACGTAGCGCACGCGGTAGCCGTTCACGAAATCGTAGAAACTCTGCTCGAGCTGGGAGTTCAGCACCTCCGACAGCTTGTGCGGCGTTGTGGAGAGGCGCCGCGCGAGGTCGGCGAGCGTGAGCTCGCTGTCCTGCCACGGCCGGTTCTGGTCCATGGCCGTCAGGAGAGCCTTCTTGAGGGCCGCCGCCTCCCAGTCGCTGAGTCCTGATCGCTCGTAGCGCGATCCGCCCGGTTCGGCTTCCACCACGGGCACGGGGGGTATCGCGGACGGCGGCGGCTGGGTGCCCGGGGGCTCGACCGGCTCCCCGATAATGGGATGTTCCTCGGTGTCGTACCGGAAGATCTCGGGCTGCCGCAGCGCCATGTATCCGATGCCGTACACCAGCAGGGCGATGGCCAGGGTGATGATGTCGTCACCGCGCGAGAACGCCGGCCCCGTGAACTGGAACACCACCGCCAGCACCCAGATCGCCGCCCCCGCCGCCGCGAGCCGAACCAGCCACCGCAGGTTCACACGCTCGAGCGACGAGTAGTTGTCCTTTATTCTGGCGCGGTGCCGCCGCAGGAAGAGCAGCGTGATGCCTGCGTAGGTGACGCCGGAGATCAGCTTCAGGGGGTCGATCACCTGGATGACGAGGGGAACCGCTCCGCGTTGGAGCGCGAGGTCGAGCGCGATCTTGTCGGGCCCGCTCATCAGGTAGATCGGCAGCCCGGCCACGATCGCGAGCACGAAGGGCCCGAAGTGCAGCGCGTCCCACCGCGTGAGCCGGCGCGAGCGGTCGCTGGCCGTGACGGCATACAGGTAGATGAGCGGTCCGTAGAGCAGCGGCATCGGGTATGCCGCGCCGAAGAAATGCGGGAAAGCCGCTACCAGCCCCGCCGCGTGATAGACCGAGCTCATCAGATAGATGGTGAAGGCGAGCATGGCGACGGCCAGGAGGCGATTGGCGGTGCGATTGCGCCGCCGGACCGCCAGCACGCCGGCCAAGATGAGGCCCTGGACGGCACCCAACAGCGCGATGATGTGGAGCCAATCGAGGGTGATCGTTGCCATCAGGGCGTGCATTTACCGCCACGACGACGGAGCGTCAACTCCGTGTCGGCGGCGCCTGCCCTACGCGACCACCGCTCAGGAAGAATCTCCCGGCACCGCACCGAGCACCGTGAGGTTCCGGATCGCGCCCGCACGCTTCGGATCGCCGCCGGCCGCACGGGCGAGGAACTGGCGGTACTGCGCGATCGCCTCGGCGGTCTTCCCCTGGGCATCGTACACGAGGGCGAGCCAGTAATACGGCTCGGCGTAGTACGGGTCGAGCTCGATGGCGCGCTGCAGCTGCGTCCGGGCCTCCTCCCGGCGCCCCACGCCGCTCAACACGGCGCCGTCGTACAATCGCAATACCGGATCGGCGCCCTCGAGCTGAATCGCGGCGTCCAGCTCACGGAGCGCGCTCGCCGTGTCGTGCAACGCGATGGCCGAGCCGGCGAGGCGCACGTGCGCCCAGTAGAAGCCGAGGTTCTCCGTCAGGGTGCGCTCGAACGCGGCCCGCGCCGCGGGGAAGTCGCCCTGCTGCACGCGGATGATACCGATCGCGAACTCGAACATCTCGACCGACGGCAGGATGATGGAGCGCTCGGTCTCCGCTCTCCCGCGCACCGTGTCGCGCGCCGCCTCCAGCTCGACGACCGCGCTGTCGTAGCGCTGCAGATAGAACAACGCCCGCGCCCGGTAGATCCGCAGCATGGGGTTGTCGGGATACTTGCGCAGCGCCTTCGCGAAGAGGCTCTCCGCCTCCGCAAAGCGTCGCAGGGTGAACGCGAACGATGCCCCGCGCGTCGGATCCGTCGGACCGCCCCAGAAGGGCGGCGGGTCGAGGTCCGAGAACACCAGGGGGTTCCGCCCCCAGGCGACGTGGAGCAACGAGTCCACGCGGTGCAGGTAGCCCTGGGGCATCTGGACCTGCCGCGCGGCGCGCGGCGAGCCGGTGCGCCACAGCACGTCCAGCGCGTCCTGGCGGAACGCCCGCAGGATCAGGATCCCGCGCAGGAAGATCGGATCGGCCCACGCCGGGTCGAGGCGGGATGCCCAGTAGAGGTAGATGTCCGCGGTGTCGAGTTTGATGCTGGACCGCGCCAGCCGCACCGCCCGCTCGTAGTACGGCACGGCGGAGTTGGTATCGGATCCGGGAGGCAGGCGGGGACGTGGCGGCTCGCGGCCCGAGGCCGTCATCCCCTGCAGGGCGACGATCGCCTCCACCGTCGGTGCGGCTCGTGGCTGCACCGCGCACGATGCGAGGACCAGGGTCAATGCGATCGGAACTCTGCGACGACCAGCCATCGAGTTCCATCCCGCGCGATGCCGTGGGAGAAACAGAAGGAAGAACGTATCCTACTGCTGCTACTGCGCCGTCGCTACTGGATCGACCGGGATCACCCGGTAATCGCCGTCCGCCGCCAGCATCGCGGCGGCGAGCTCACCCTCCTCGTACGTCTCGAACGGGCCGAACACACGCATGCCGAGGTGACGGATCCCCAAGTCGCGGCTCGGCTCGTCGTCCGCCGGCTCGCTCTCCAGTTCTTCAGGGTCGATCCACACCATGCTCGCCGGGTATGCGCAGGGTGACCGAGGCAGGTTCGGTGCGAGGCGCGCGGTCGAGACGTCAGTCACCAAGACGAACATGCATCCCCCTCCCGTCACGCTTCGTGAAGGACTTTGTCCGGCTGCGCGGGTTGTTTGTCTTCTGGCGATGGAAGGGAGAAACCGCTCCGAGTGTCCCAGGAGAGCCGCACGAGCACGCCGAGGAGGAGGGTCAGAATCCCGATCCCGGCAACCGATGCGAGAAATCCCACCGCTTGCTTCATCATCCCGCCACCTCTGTTCTGGGCGCTCAATGGGTATGCCTGATAAAGAACGTCCTACGGCATGCAAGTAACGTGGGTGGCGGGATTTCCCGCTTCTATGCCAGAAACGTGACCCCGACCCTGGCCAGGGCCGTAATCTCCATCACCGCCTGGCCAGTCCGGCTCCGCGCTGTGGCTCGTCCGCGTCAGGTGAGCAGAGGCTGCTGGGTCGCAGGCCGGCCTAGGGCCGGAGGATCTTCCCGCCTTCGCCGCGCATGCGGTCGAGCAGCGCCTCCATCCCGTCGAAATACAGGATCTCGCAGGGCCGGTAGCCGACCACCCAGCACTCGTAGTCCGCCGCGACGTGGAAGAAATCCCCGGGGGTGAGGTCGATGTCGATCCCTCCGGGCCCCCGGAGCTTCGCCCGGCCCGTCAGGACGAGGCCGGTGTGCTCCCCGGGCCCGGTGCCTGCCCGTCGCGGTGGAACGAGGGTGTGGGACCAGCGCCACCCCGGCGCGTACCTGCCCTTGCCCACGAGTCGTCCGCCGATGGAGAGCAGATCGAGGCGCCCCTGGTCGAGGACCAGCACCGATTCGGGTGCGTCGAGGCGCTTCACCGTGATGGCGGGGTCGGTGTGCGGGTGACGGCGGGGTGCGGCAGTCGAACGATCAACGCTCATGCGGCCTCCCTGTGTTCGGGTTCTTAAGAGGGACTACACCCGGAGACGGCGAACGGTCACAATTGGGTGCGCCCTTTGCCCTCGCCGGACGAGCGTTATAGAATTCAGGTGCTCACGCCCGATCCATTCACTCGAACCAAGGAGGTGATCCATTGTCTAGTCCCAGTGCCTTGCGCAACCTGGTATGGGCAAGCGATCGCCTGATCGGTAGCTGATCCAGGACCGAACCGCGATCTGCGCCTCAGGTCGAGCGCCCATGGCGATCGCACCGGGTTGCGCAGACAAGTGAGCCGCGTCGTCGACTGTTCGGTGTCGGCGGCGCGGCTCCGTTTCTTGCTGCGATTCTCGCGTCAGGCGCAGCCGCAGGCGATGCCGGTCCCGACCCGGGCCTTCTGCCCGGCCTCCTCGCCTCGCGCCACCGGATGTCCGTCGCGCAGCCAGAAGTCGAGTCCACCGAGCAGCTCTTTCACCCGGAAGCCGAGGGCCGCCAGGCGATACGCGCCTTTGGTCGAGGCGTTGCACCCGATGCCGTCGCAGTACACCACGTAGGTCTTGCGGGGGTCGAGATCGCGCGTGGTCTCCCCGGTCATCTCGCGGTGCGGGAAGCTGATGGCGCCCGGGATGTGCCCCCGGGCGTAGGCCGCGCGGGAGCGGGCGTCCACCACGACGATCTGGTCGATCCCGCGCTTCAGGTCCTCGGCCACGTCCCAAGCGTCGGTGTGGAAGGCGAGCCGCGCCGCCAGGAAATCGCGACTCGCCTCGGGAGTGGGTGGCGGAACTTCGAGCACGAGCGAGCGCGCCTTGTCCATGCTGGGCTCCTTGGTCATGAGACGACGTCGGGCGTCGGCCTCCCCTAGAGTAGCAGCGCCGCTGGCATTATCAATTAGGCCACTATGGGGCGCACAATAAGACCAATCGCCGAGCACGGCCGCCGCACCGCCGTCTGGTTCGCGCTGTTCCAGGCGCACGCCGGCCCGGCGCGCTCGCTGCGCGACCGCATCTGTGCCGCCGTGCGGGAGGCGGTGCAATCGGGACGCGTGGGCAACGGAGCACGGCTGCCCGCTTCGCGGACGATGGCGCGGGATCTCCAGGTCTCGCGCATCACCGTCGAGGCCGCCTACGCGCAGCTCGAGGCCGAGGGCTACCTCCGGCGGCGGGTGGGCGACGGCACCTTCGTCAGGGTCGACGTCTGGCCCCCCCACCGGGCGCCGGCCGTGAAGCCGGCAGCCCGGCGCCGGCACGAGACCGCCGCATGGTCCGTCCGCGGCGGCCGTATCGTGCACGGCGGCGGGTGCATCGATCCGACCACGGCGACGGCCTTCTCCGCGGGCTTTCCGGACCTCACCGAGTTCCCGCTCGACACCTGGCGGCGCCTGACCGCGCACCGGCTGCGGGGGGCGCCGGCGATCCTGGGCTACGGCGATCCGGCCGGAGAGTCCGCGCTGCGGGCGGCCATCGCCCGCTACCTCGCGCAATCTCGCGGCGTGCGATGCGGTCCCGAGCAGGTGCTCGTGCTCACGAGCTCGCAGCAGGCGCTCAATCTCGCGGCCACCCTGCTGACCGACCCGGACGACGTCGTGTGGCTCGAGGAGCCCGGGTATCGCGGAGCGCAGACGGCACTCGGCGCGATGGGCGCGAGACTCACGCCGCTCCCGGTCGATCAGGAGGGGATGATCCTGCGCGCTTCGCGGGACGGCGCCGCGCCCCGGTTGATCTACGTCACCCCTTCGCACCAGTATCCCACCGGCGTGACGCTCTCGTTGCCGCGGCGCCTGGCGCTGATCGAGTATGCGCAACGCCACGGCGCGTGGATCGTCGAAGACGACTACGACGGTGAATTCCAGTACGACGCGCGCCCGCTGCCCGCGATGCAGGGGCTGGATACGCACGACCGGGTCATCTATCTGGGGACCTTCACCAAGGTGCTGTTCCCAGGGCTCCGGCTGGCCTACCTCGTCCTCCCCCCGGCGCTCGTGAGCGGTTTCGTCACGGCGCGCTCCGCGCACGACGGACATTCGGCGCGTCTCGCCCAGCTCGTGACGGCGGATTTCATGGAGCAAGGGTATTTCGCGGCCCACCTGCGCCGCATGCGGAAGCTCTACCAGCAGCGCCGGGACCTGCTGCTCGACGAGATTCGCCGGCACATCGGCGACTGGTGCCGTCCGCTCAACTCGGCGGCCGGACTCCAGTTCACCGTGACGCTGCCGCGAGGGCGCGAAGCCGTGCTGACGCACGCCGCCGCGCAGGTGGGGGTCGACACGCCCGGGCTCTCGGAGCGGTTTCTGTCGCGGCCACGCCTGGACGGGTGGATTCTGGGCTTCGCGGCGTTACGGGAGGACGCGATCGTCGAGGGAGTGCGCCGGCTGGCGAAGGTGCGAGTCGCTCACCGCCGCTGACGGGGTCCGGCTACTCCGATCGGAGCGCGATCGCAGGATCGATCCGCGCCGCCCGCCAGGCGGGGATGCCGCTGGCGAGCGCCGCCACGAGGGCGAGTAACAGCGCGACGCCGAGATAGGTGGCTGGGTCGAGGCGTGATACGCCGAACAGCAACGCGGTCAAACCACGGCTCGCGACCCCTGCCGCCACGAGCCCCACAGCGAGACCCAGCCCCGTCAGCGTCATGCCTTGGCGTACCACCAACCCCAAGATCTCGGCCCGTGACGCACCCAGCGCCGATCGGACCCCGATCTCGCGCGTCCGCTCGGTGACGCCGCCGGACAGCACGCCGTAGATCCCGGTTGCCGCGAGCAGCAGCGCCACGAGCGCGAACGCTTCGAACACGATCAGGACGAAGCGCCGCTCCCCCGCCGAGGCGGTGAGCAGGGCGTCCATCGTGGCGACCCGGACGATGGGCTGATCCTTGTCGACCGACCAGATCGCCCGTCGCAGCGCGGGGGCAAGGGGCGCCGGGTCCCCGCGGGCGCGCACCACCAGCCATCTGGCCTGATCCGCCCAGGCCCATTGAGTCGACGCGACGTACACGGCGTACTCCTGGACTGCCGCCAACGACGCCTGCTTCACGTCGCCCACGACGCCGACGATGGTTCTCCACGTTCCGCTGGCGCCGAAGCGTATGCGGCGGCCGATGGCATCCTCGCCGGGAAAGGCGCGCTTCGCGAGTGCTTCACTGATCACGACCGCCGGCGGCGCTCCCGGCTGGTCGCGCACGTCGAGCAGACGGCCACGTCGCAGGGGGATACTCATCGCCTGGAAGTAGTCGGGCGTCACCGCATACCGCAGTGCCGGGTCCCCGCGCTGGGTGTCGCCCGTCGTGCTGGATTCCAGCTCCACTCCGTACTCCTCCAGGTCGCCGGTCAGGGGCAGCTGGCTGGTGAGCGTGGTGGCCGCGACCCCCGGAACCTGACGGACCGCGTCGAGCGCTTGCGCGAAGAACCGATGCGTGGCGCTGTCGTCCTCGAAGCGATGGCCGGAGGTTTGTATCTGCATCGTGAGCAGGTGGGAGGCATCGAACCCGGGCGAGATCGCGAAGAGGCGCTGCAGGCTGTGCAGCAGGAGGCCCGCGTTCACGAGGAGGACGAGGGCGAGAGCGACCTCCGCCACCACGAGCGTGCGGCGCGTCAGCTGATGACTCCCGGCGGTGCGCCGCGAGCTCTCCTGCAGACCGGAAAGGAGATCGCTCCGTGACGCCTGCCGCGCGGGGATCAGTCCGATCGCGATCCCGACGACCGTTGTGATGCCGAGAGCGAACGCGAACGCAGCCGCGTCGACACGGACGGCGTCGAGCCGCGGAAGGCCGGGGGGGCCCAGGGCGACGAGCGCACGCACTCCGAGCTCCGCCACGGCCAGCCCGAGGACGCCTCCCCAGAGTGCGAGCAGCAGGCTTTCGGTGAGCAGCTGCCGGACGAGGCGCGGACGGGCGGCGCCGAGGGCCGAGCGGACCGCGAATTCGCCGCGCCGCTCCGCACCGCGAGCCAGCAGGAGGTTCGCCACATTGCCGCACGCGATGACCAGCAACAGGACGACGGCGCCCAGGACGCTGAGCAGCGCCGCCTTGACGCCGCGGGTGACGTCGTCCTGCAGCGACGAGACCAGCAGCCCGTCGTCCAGGGACGCCCACGGTGGACGTGCGAACCCGGACGCTGCCGTGTGGGCGACGGTGGACAGCTCCCGGCGGGCCTCGGCGGCGCCCACGCCGGGACGCAGCCGGCCGACCATCCGCAGATGGTGCCCCCACTCCCGGCTCTGGAAGGAGGGGAGCGACGGGCTGTATTGCAGCAGCGACCAGATCTCTGCGGACGAGGCAAGGACGTTTTCGAACGCCCGGGGCATCACGCCGATGACGGTGAAGCTGTTGCCGTCGAGCGTGACCGCGCGCCCGACGACCCCCGAGTCGCCGCCGAAGCGACGCCGCCACAGCACATCGCTCAGGATCGCGACGCTGGGGCCGCCAGGCCGGTCGTCGGCCGGGTCGAAGTCCCGGCCCAGGGCCGGAGTCACCTCGAGTACGTGGAAGTAGGCCGCGCTGACACGCTGCCCCTCGAAGCGCTCCGGCTCGGCGCGGCCGGTCATCGTCGGCTGCCACGGCTTCATCACCGCCAGGGCGTCGAAGGACCGGGAGCGCGCGACCAGCTCGCGATAGGTGCCGAAGGTCACCGCGAGGGGCGAGCCGCCGGTGCCGTAGTCGGAGATGGTGACGAGCCGGTCGGCGTGCGGGTAGGGAAGCGGCTCGAGCAGGATGGGGCGGACCGCGCTGAAGATGGCCGTGGTGGCGCCCAACCCGAGCGCGAGCGTGATCCCGCTGACCACGGTGAATCCCGGATTGTGCACGAGGCGGCGCGCCGCATGTCGCAGGTCGGCGGCGATCGTTTCGAGGGCGTTCTCCCATCCGACCTCGCGCACCTGCTCACGGACACTGGTCAGATTGCCGAACTCCGCTCGCGCCGCGAGCCTCGCGGCGTCGGGCGAGAGGCCGCGCGCCAGGTGGGCAGCGGTGGCCTGGTCGAGGTAGTGCCGTACTTCGTCGGCGACATCCTGGTCGGCCGCGGAGCGGTTGGCCAGGGTGCGCAGGCCGCGCGCGAGCCGGCGCCACAGGGCCACGGCTCAGCCCTCGGCCTTGAGGAGGCGCGCGACTGCGGACACGCGGCGGGTCCAGTCGGCGGTTTCGACGTCGAGCTGTTTGCGGCCGGTGCGCGTGAGCGAGTAGTACTTGGCTCGCCGCGAGTTCTCGGTTTCGCGCCACTCGGCATCGAGCCAGCCGGCGCGCTCCAGACGCTGCAGCGCGGTGAGGAG
>DATICZ010000129.1:0-3230 GCA_035456525.1 Gemmatimonadales bacterium | reverse complement strand
GCCACGTGAATGCCGAGGCGCACGCCGCGGCGGGCGGGGGCAAAGGCGCTGGTGCGATCCTGGGGTTCAACGACAAGGCCCAGCCGGCCGAGCGGAAAGCTGGAATTTGCCTGAGCTGCCACCAGGGCAACCGCCACCTCGCGTTCTGGGATTCCGGCGCGCACCGCAAGCAGGACGTGGCCTGCAGCGACTGCCACAGCCTGCATGGCACGCCCGGGCCGGGCTCGACGATCGCGCTGAAAGCCCCGAACCCCAAGGTCAGTCCCTACGTGACGACCGAGCGGCAGCTGCAGTACGAAACGTGCACGACTTGCCACCGGCAGATTCGGTCTCAGCTCACCAAGCCGTCGCATCACCCGATCATCGAAGGGAAAGTCAAGTGCACCGACTGCCACAACCCGCACGGCGCGTTGTCCAAGTCGATGGTCAATGCCGAGTCGATCCCGCAGCTTTGCACGACCTGCCACGCGGAGAAGCGCGGGCCGTTCGTATGGGGTCATCCGCCGGTCGAGGAGAACTGTCTTACCTGCCACAACCCGCACGGCTCGAACCATAACCGCCTCCTCGCCGAGAAGGCTCCGAACGTCTGTCAGGACTGCCACGACGCTTCGCGTCATCCGGGCAGCGTCTACGACGCGAGCGGCGGCTGGAACTTCTTCCCGCCGTCCACCGCACCTAACACCCGGCTCATAGCGCGCGGCTGCATCAACTGCCACTACCACATTCACGGCAGCAATGCCCCCGCGATGCGGGGCAAGTTCTTCCTGCGATAGGGGGCGGACATGAAATTGAGACTCCTCTCGGTCCTGGTCGCAAATCTCTTCGTCGCCGCCGCGCCCGCTCTCGCTCAGGAGGGGATGGAGACGTCGGGATCGGTGAGCGCCGGAATCCGCTATGTCGACAACGACGCGGCCGATCCGTCGAAGTTCACCGAATACCGCGACCTGGAGGACGGCACCTCGGGCATTTTCGGGTTCGAGTTTCGCGGCCGCAGCCAGAACAATTATTTCAACGCCTACGGCGAGAATCTCGGGGCCGACGACCAGTACCTTGACCTGAATGGCGGCCGCTACCAGACCTTCAAGTACCGGATCTACCAGGAGCAGCTAAGGCACAACTACGGTTCGGGCCCGGGGGCGCTTTCCCCCTTCTCTGGGATCGGCGGCGGGACGATCACCGCGCCTTTCCCTCTGCCCGCGGTGGACGGGTGGAACACTTTTGACCATTCCTACAAGCGCCGCGATACCGGCGGCATGTTCGAATGGCAAAAGGCTTCGCCATGGTATTTCCGCGTCGACGCGAACGAGATCCGGCGCGACGGCATTAACGTCTATTCCGGGGCGAACGGGACAAGCCCGGGCAACGGGTTCACCAACCTGCCGGTGCCGATCGACTGGCTAACGCGCAACTACGCGGGGGAGGTCGGCTACTCGACCAAACGCGGACATATTGCGGTGAACCTCAGCTACAGCACGTTCGAGAACGAGAACCAAGTGCTGCGCTGGTCCAACCGCTTTTTCGGCAATGGCCTCGACACCACGGTGCTGCCGCCGGATAACGACCTCGTCCGTGTCGCGGTCAACGGCAACCTGAGGCAGCTCCCGATCGACTCGACGCTCGCGGGGCGGTTCACTTACAGCAAGCTCACCAACTCCGTCCCGATGCAGCTCAACATGCTGTCCACCGGCGGCGCGTTCCCGGCCACGAACCCGAGCCAGGGGAACTTCGAGGGCGACATCGTCAAGTACACGCTGGGACTCGCGTTCAACTCGCGCTGGACCCAGGCGCTCGATACCAAGGTCTATTACAACTGGGTTAAGGAAGAGAACGACTCCACGCACATGACGTTCAGTCCGGCTGCGGGCAGCGGCCTCACCGGCGGCTCGAGCAACCCGATCTCCAACTGCAACAGCACCGCGACTAATCCGTGCGAGCCGGAGCTCTTCGAATACGAAAAGCACCAGGTCGGCGTCGAGGCGGGTTACCGCCTGACGCGGGCGAACAAGTTTAGCGGCGGGCTCGAATATACGGACATCAGCCGCGAGCGCGCGGATTTCCAGGACAACGAAGAGTGGCGGGCGTTCGTGGAGTGGAAGAACAGCTCCTTCGACTGGATGACCTCCCGCCTCAAGTACCAGTACATGCAACGGGAAGGGGACTTCAACCCGCACGAGGCGGTGCTCGCCGCCAACCCGATGGATCTGTTCGTGCGGCGTTTCGACGTGGCGAATGTCGAGCAGAACCTGGTCAAGCTCGCCCTCGACTTCAATCCGGCGCCGCTCCTCGACATCGGCGTCGAAGCGATCTACAAGGAGAACCAGTACAAGGACACGATCCTCGGCCGCACCGAGGATACGCGCCACGAGGTTTACGGCAGCGTAAGTTACGGCGATCCGAAGAGATGGCGCGTGCATCTCTTCGGCGACGTGGAATATGTCAAGTTCGATTCGAGCCACCGCGTCGGCACGGGAAATCCCGACCCGAGCTCCGGATCGACCGCCACCACCTACAACTGGTCATCGAAGAACGAGGACGACTCCTGGCAGGTCGGCATCGGCGCCGACTGGGCGGTGCATACCCGTTTGATGCTCAAAGCTTCTTTGATCTACGCCGAGACCGACGGTCACACGGACTTTACGGTCGCGCCCGGCGGCCCGACGACCCCGTTCCGGCCGATCGAAGCGAGCGACGACACGACGCGGGTCTCGTTCAATCTGAGAGGGATCTATCAGCTAGACCGGCAGTGGGAGCTGACGGCCGGTTATGCGTACGAGAAGTATCGCTACAGTGACATCGCCTCCGACAACACACGGTACGTGGCTGGCCCCGCGGCTGCTCCCCTACCGCCCGCAGCGCTCGCCAACAACACATCAAGCATCGTCACTGGCCAGTTCTCGTTCCAGAACTACGAGGCGCACATCGCCTACCTGATCGCGAAGTATCGGTTCTAGTTCGCCGCATCCCGCCCCCGGCGGTCAACCGCCCGGGGCCGCGATGCGTTATACAATTCCGTCGTTTTCCATCCTTGGAGGGAGAGCCGCAATGAGAACCGTCGTTCTTGCCATGACCGTCGCCGGAGCGCTGATCGCGGGTGCCGCGTATGCCCAATCGGGCGCGGACGTGCTGAAGACGAAGGGCTGCCTCAACTGCCACGAGGCCGACAAGAAGAAAGTCGGGCCTGCTTTCAAGGACATCGCAGCCAAACAGAAGGGCAAGCAGGCCGAGCTCGT
>DATICZ010000128.1:0-2437 GCA_035456525.1 Gemmatimonadales bacterium | reverse complement strand
CTGCTCATCATTCCGGTCGGCCTGTCGCTCGGCCGCCGGCTCGACACGGAGTCGAATCTCAGCATCGTGCCATACCTGCAGCCGACCATGTTCATCACCGTGGACGGCGGCTCGGACGTCCTGTTCGCCCTGGGGCTCGGCGCCGATTTCCGGCTGAGCCGGGCCTTCGACCTGCGCGTCTCCGCCGGTCTGGGGGACGTGGAGGGCGTGTCACTCGGCGCCGTGTGGGTGCACTGAAGTGACACGCCGTTGACGGACCGGCCCCTCGCTCCTAGCGTTGGGCCGGTGTGTCGGGTCCGATGGTCCAACTGTGCGCGGAGGAAAACGGAATGAAGCGAGTCTTGAGTGCAGCGGCGTTGGCGGTCACCATTGCCACCCCCGCAGCGGCCCAGTGGGCGGGTATGCCGGTGTGGAACAGCCCCAAGGGCGGCACCGGGATCACCATCAGCGGTGACTACGCCCGTCCCAATGCCGATTGGGGCAAGGGGAACGCGTTCGGCGCACGCGGCACGGTGGGCCTGGGGAGTCTGAGCGTGACCGCCGGCTTCGCGTCGTGGAAGCCGGAAGGAGCCTCGAGCGTCAAGTCGTTCGGCGGCGATGCCGCGTTCCGCGTGATTGGGGGGACGCTGCTGCCGGTCAACGTGAACCTGCTGGTCGGGGGCGCGCGCAGCACGCAGAGCGCTTCACCGGACGTCACCAGCCTCCTGGCCGGTGGCGGCGTCAGCGTGAGCCTTCCCACACCCGGCATCTCGATCGAGCCGTACGTGTCGCTCACCAACCGCTGGCGCAAACCGTCGGGCGGATCGACCGATTCGAACTTCGGCTGGACGCTCGGTGCGAACCTTGGCTTCGGCGGGATCTTCGGGGCGCACCTGGCCTACGATTCCGAGAGTCTGGGCGGCGGGGCGACGGGTGGAATCATCGGCATCGGCGCGCACCTCGCCCTCAAGGTGCCGCTCGGGATGTGATCGCCTGGTTCACAAGCACCGTCGGAAGGGCTACTTTGTGGGGCGCGCCACCTCCGGCGCGCCCCATCTGTTTCCCGGGAGATTCGTGAACCGGTCTTTTTCCTGCGTGGCCGTCGCCGCGTTCGGCCTCGCTGCGAGTGGTTGCGCCCTGAGCTTCGACTCGGCCCACCTGGGCGTGCCCGTCACGATGGCTTCGCCCGCGCGGACGCCGGCCACGGGCACACCCTTCCGGGTGACCCGGCACCCTCTGTTCATCGCGTGGGGGGCGTTCACCACGGGCGCGCCCCGGCTCGAAGACGTACTGGCGGGTCAGGTGGGCGCCGGCGCCGGCGTCGCCGATCTGCGGATCAAGGTCCGGGCGCGCTGGAGCGATCTGCTGGTCACGGTGCTCACCGCGGGTCTCTTCTCCCCGCGCTCCGTCACCTTCGAAGGGGTGGTGGTGGGGCAGCCGGCTCCAACAACGCAATAACGAGCGCCGCGGTGCGGGCCGCGGCACCGCGCCCTTCCCGCACGACCGCCGCCGCCGCCGTCCCCGCTCGTGTGCGGGCAGTGACATCGCTGCGCCACATCCTCCATTGTTCTGCCAACAGCCGCCGTGCCCCGCTCGGGGGGGGCAGCGCGACGGCGCCGCCGCGCTCGAGCAGCAGGGCGGCGTCCCGGCTCATCCGCCAGCGTGGACCGAAGGCGATCGGCATTCCGAAGACGGCTGGCTCGAGCACCGAGTGCAATCCGGCGCGGTGGTAGCCGCCGCCGACGAACGCGGCCTGTCCCAGGGCATAGAGATCCGCCAGCAAGCCGACCTGATCCACCACGACGAGCGGCGCGTTCCACGGCGCGGCCGAGCCCACGAGCTGTGATAGCCGGACGGGTTGCGGCAGGCCGGCCTCCCGCGCGACTCGCTCCATTGCCGCGAGGTGGAGCGGCGTGGGCTCGTGCGGCGCCAGGATGAGCCGGACAGGCGGAGACTCGCTGCCCGCCCGCAGCTGCGCGAACGCCGGCAGCAGCACCGTCTCGTCCGCCGGCCAGGTGGACCCGGCGACGATCGTGAACCACCCGGACCCTCCGGCGGCGAGGGAGGCGAACGGCTCGCGGGTCCGGTCCAGCCGATCGGCGCGCTGCGCGACGCTGTCGTAGCGCGTGTCACCGGTGACGGTGATCGCCTGCGGCTGTGCGCCGAGGCGTTCCAGGCGTTCGGCGTCCTCCGGGGCGATCGCGCCGATCCGGCCGAGCGCGGCGTAGGCAGGGGACGCCCATCCCCGGACGGGCCAGACGAGCCGCGAGCTGGTTTCGGCCACCGTCGCGGATATCAGGCCGAGGCGGACGCCGCGGGCCGCGGCGGCCAGCGTCAGCTCGGGCCAGACGTCGAGCTTGCCGAAGACGAGGGCGGTGGGCGCCAGGGCATCGAGCGCCGCGGCGACGTCCCGCGGACGGTCCAGGGGCAGGTAGTCGGCGAAGTCCACGGGCATGCT
>DATICZ010000127.1:0-7641 GCA_035456525.1 Gemmatimonadales bacterium | reverse complement strand
CTGCGTGGCCCGCTGCGGGACTGGGCCGAGGCGCTGCTGGACGAGCGACACCTGCACGACAGCGGTCTCGATCCCCGGCCGGTCCGGGAGAAGTGGGCCGAGCATCAGTCAGGGGCCACGCGCTGGGACTATCACCTCTGGACGGTGCTCATGTACTCGGCCTGGGTGGAGAACACCACGCAGACACTCCACTCGGTGGCCGCATGAGGCCCGTGGTCGACCCGACGCCCATGGCGCCTCCGCATCCGGTCGAGGCGGCCGCTCCTTCCAGCGTGGCGGCGACCCGGCTGGAGATCCTGCCGCAGCTCTTCCGGCGACTGGACCAGGAGCAGATCCGCTACTGCCATTGGAAGAGCACCGAGCACCTCGGGGCGACCATGACCGGCGCGACCGACGTGGATGTGCTGGTGGAGCGCAGCGGGGCCCAGCGCCTCACGCACCTGTTGACCGAGGGGACGACCTTCAAGCGCTTCGTCGTGAAGGCGGGACGCGGCTATCCGGGCATCGAGGACTACGTCGGATTCGACGCCGCGACCGGGAAGCTCAGCCACCTGCACGTGCATTACCAGCTGACCCTGGGGGAGAAGTTCCTCAAGGGCCACCGACTGCCCTGGGAAGACATCGTGCTCGACACGCGCGTGCGGGACGAGGCGTCCGGCTTGTGGGTCACCGAGCCGCATCTCGAACTGCTCATTCTCATCGCGCGTCACGTGATGAAGCTGCGGCTGCGCGACACGCTCCTGGCCGCCGTCGGTCACGAGTATTTTCGCGGCGGGATGCTGCGGGAGCTCCGGTGGCTCGCCGCCCGGGTGCGCTCGGATGAGCTGGTGAAGCGCGCGGAGCCGCTGGTCGGACCGGCGGCGGCCCGCATGCTGCCGGCCATGATCGCGGGCCATGGCCCTTCGATTGCCCAGCTGCGCGCGTTCCGCCGCCGTGCGGCGCCGCGGCTCGCCAGCTATCGGATGTACTCCGGCGCCGGCGGCACGCGCCGCATGTGGCTGCGGGAATGGACCTGGATCTGGTGGCGCGCCACCAACTGGCTGCGCCGCGCTCCCACGCGTTCCACCCGCACCCCACCTCAGGGGGGCCTGGCGGTCGCCTTCGTCGGTCCCGACGGCTCGGGGAAATCCACACTCACGAACGCGATCGCCCAGTGGCTGTCCGGCGAGGTCGCGGTGATCACGACGTACGGCGGCAGCGGCAAGGGCTCCGCCTCCACCTCGCGTCGGCTGCTGCAACGGGCGGGCGCGCTCACCCGGCCACGGCAGGAAGGCGGCGCGGGCGAGCCGTCGGGCCTGCGGCTGCTGGGCAAGCTCCTGTGGGTGCTCACGCTGTCACGCGAGCGCCGGCGGTGGGGCTCCCAGGTGCGGCGCGCACGCAATCTCGGCATGGTCGTGCTTTCGGACCGGCTGCCGCAGACCCAGTTCGCCGGACTCAACGACGGGCCCCGGTACGGACACTGGCTCGAATCGCCTTCCTGGCTGCGCCGCACCGTTGCGAGACGGGAACAGGCGACCTTCAGGGAGGCGACGATCGTGCCTCCCGACGTGATCGTGCGGCTGCACGTTCCCGTCGAGATCGCTTCACAGCGGAAGCCCGATACCCCGCTCGACCAGCTGCGCCGCAAGATCGCGATCGTCGCACAGTTGCGCTTCCCGGCGCCGACGCGTGTCGTAGAAATCGACGCGGCGCAACCGTTCGAGCGGGTCCTCCAGGACGTCAAGCAGGCCGTGTGGGCATGTCTGTGAACCGCACCCCGCTGTCCCGATCCGCGCGTCCCGCCCCGCTCGGGAGTGAGCCGCGGCGATCACGCCCGCTCATCGTGGAGATCGTGGGCCCCGCGGGCGCCGGCAAGACCGCGCTCCTTCGGGCGCTCGGCCGCGACCCGCGCGTGCATGCCGGCGTCCGCATCGACCGCGTGCGCCAGTTCTGGGAGATGGTGGTGCACGGCACGACGATCCTCCCCATCGCGCTCGCGCTGCTGAACCAGGGATGGCAACGGTTGTGGTACGGGCTGCTGCACTTCGTGCGGCTCCGCACCTTGCCGCGGGCCATCGCGCTCGCCGCCGCGGGCGCGGAGGCCGAGGTGATCCTGCTCGACGAAGGACCGGTCTTCAGCCTCGCCCGGCTGAGCGTCTTCCAGCAGGCGAATCAGAGCGAAGGGCGACTGGCCGACGCCTGGCACGGAGAACTGGATCGCTGGTCCGGCCTGCTCGATTTCGTGGTCTGGACCGACGCCCCGGACGCCGTGCTGGCCGAGCGCATCCGAAGCCGGCTGAAACGCCACCAGATCAAGGGCGGCAGCGATGCGGAGGTGGCGGTGTTCCTGGAGCGTTATCGTCAGGCGTACCGCGAGATTCTGGGCAGCCTGACCACTGGCAACAGGGTCGGCATGGTCCATCTGGACACCACCGGCCTCGCGGTCGACGTGGCCGCCGCACGGTTGCTGGCCGAATTGGAGCATCTCGGTTTGCGGCGCCGGGCCTGAGCGGAATCGCTATGATGCGCAGAACGAGTCGCCGGAACCTGTACGGTCCGCCTGCCGCAATGGCCGGAGGCGTCGCCCCCGGCCAGCCGGTGCCGCTGCAGGCGGTGCCCCAGGTGGCGGGCCCCAGTCGATTGCTGCGCAGGGCGCTCTACGGGTTCATCTTCTCCCTGCCGTTCGACGCTCCCGGCCGACTGCCGCTCGAGCTCACCACGCTCACCGGGGCGGCATTCATCGCGGTGACGGTGCTGCAACCGGGGCTGTGTTACGGACGTCGGCCGCTCGCCTTCTGGTTGTTTTTCGCCTATCAGTACGCCTACTGGCTGGCCTACGCATTGGGTGGGGCGCGGTTCACCTCCGATGCGGTGCACTCGTCGCTGTTCTACGTCCAGGGCCTGCTCATCTTCCTCGCCTGCTTCAATCTCATGCGCGATCCGCGCATCGCCCGCAACGTGTTGCTGACGCTGGCCGTCGCCGTCACGATACTCGCCGTCATGACGATCCTCGGCATCGGGAAGGCGTACGACACCGAATCGGGCCGGGCGATGGTGTTCGGGCAGAACGCCAATCGGGCCGCGCGCGTGCTGTGCGCCGGGATCCTGATCTACATCGGCTTCGTCTATGGCCGTCCCCGCCCGGCGCTGCGGCCCAAGTGGATCGCCTGGCCTCTGGCAGCCGTGATCGGCCTCGCCATGATCATGGGCGGGTCGCGGGGCGGGATGATCGCCCTAGCGGTGGGGTTGTGGATGTTTTCCTTCGGCGGCTCCACGCTCGGGATCCGGGTGCGGAATATGGTGGTGGCGCTCATCACGATCGGCCTCGCGGCGTGGGGTGCGATGCAGGTGCCGGTCATGAAAGAGCGCATCCTGAAGGCGCAGGCCGGCAGCCTGGCCGGCCGGGAGGTCATCTTCCCGGCCGCGCTCCAGATGTTCAAGGAGCGCCCCGTCACTGGCTGGGGACCGCAGAACCAGTACATGCTGGCCGTGCGCCTCGGCCTGCCGCCGGGACTGCACTTCACCCGGGATACCCACATGCTGTATCTCGAGGTGCTCACGGCGACGGGTATCCTGGGCGCAATTCCCTACTTCACGGCCCTCTGGCTCTGCTGTTGGGGCGCCTGGAAAGCCAGGCGCGGGATCGAAGGGATCCTGCCGACGGTGCTGATGGCGGCACTGATCGTGGGAAACCTGAGCGGCAACTACATTCAGCTGAAACTGCAATGGGTGCTGCTGGCCTACGCCCTGGCCAGCTGGGTGTACCTCACGCCGAAGCCGCTGCGCATGGCGGTACCCACTCGCGCCGAGCTGCGACGTAGCCGTCGGGGGTAGAGGCACTTACGCTCTGTTGCGGCTACGCCACAACAGTCCTCGCCAGCAGATTATCACACGAGGTTCATGCTATAACCTGCTGTTTCTCAATAGCTTACATCATGACGCCGCGGCGGCCTGCTAGCACGCAGGGTGCGTAGGCGGTATTCCATCGGTCTGATGAGGGACGAACCGGAGGATGTCGGGGGGCGTGCTGATCACGTTTTCGGGTCTGGATGGAGCGGGCAAGTCCACGCTCATTGAATTTTTGACCACCACGTTGGAGGGCCGACGCCAACCGGTCACCGTTTTGCATCTCAACGATCAGGTCGGCGTGTACGCGTTCCTGCGGGGGATACGGCACCGGCTGCGGGGAGCGCGCGAGGAAGTGCTCGCCCCGGGAGCGCCCGACCCCAAGTCGCAGAAGCTGCAGCGTCCCGTTCCGCGCGGGCTCCGCGGGGCCCTGAGCCGGCTGCGGACGGCCCTGCTGTGGAACAAGGGGTTGCGGCGGCTCCTGTACCCGGTCGACCTGGCGATCTTCGTCTGCTATCGCGCCTACTTCGAGCGGGCCAAGGGGCGGGTGCTGATCATGGACCGCTACTTCTACGACACCCTGGTAGACCTCACCAACGGCCGGCCGGGGCCCTGGACGCGGCTCCTCGAGCGCCTCACGCCGCGCCCCACGGTACCGGTGTTCCTCGACATCACGCCCGAGGAATCGTTCCGCCGGAAGCGTGAGTTCACGATCGAATACCTGAGTCGCCGGGCCGACGCCTACCGGCGCGTGTTCGACCGGGTGCCGAACGCCGTCCGGCTGCCGAACGACACCCTCGAGCGCACCAAGGCCGCGCTGCTGCAGGCTCTCCCGTGACCGACCGCGCTCTGGTGCTCGACGGGCAGACCAACCAGGCCCTGGCGTGCGTGCGGTCGCTGGGCCGGGCGGGCACCGATGTGTTCGTCGCGGCGACGCGCCGCCGGCCGCTTGCGTCCTGGTCCCGATTCTCGCGAGGGCGATTCCTGCTGGAGGACGAGACGCCGGAAGCGTTCGCGGCGCTGCGCCGGTGGGCGACCGCGCGCGGCGTGACGCTGGTGCTACCGCTCACGGAGCGTTCCTGCGTGCTGTGCAACCTGGAGCGGTCCGACTGGGAAACCGCCGGGATCACCGTGGGCAGTGCGCCGCCGGCGCTGCTGGCGCTCGCATTCGACAAAGCCCGGACGTTCGAGCTGGCGCAGCATGCGGGCGTCGCGATTCCTCCGACCCGCGTGCCGACCTCGCTGGCCGAAGCCCGGACCGCTGCGGAGGAGGTGGGCTATCCCTGTGTCGTGAAATCGCGGTTCAGCAACGCCTGGAACGGATCGCGATTCCTCCCCGACCCCGGGACGAGCTACGTGCGCCAGCCCGGCGAGCTCGACGCGGCCGTGGCCTCGCACCGCCGGGGCGGCCACTGGCCGGTGATCCAGGGCTTCGTGCCCGGGCAGGGGAAGGGCGTGTTCGCCCTGTTCGAATCAGGCCGACCGGTCGCATGGTTCGCCCACGAGCGGCTGCGCGACGTCCGCCCCTCGGGGTCCGGCAGCAGCCTCCGCCGCTCGGCCGCCCTCGACCCGCGGTTGCTGCAGCCCGCCGAGCGGTTGCTCGCGGCGATGGGCTGGCACGGGCCGGCGATGGTCGAGTTCCGCGACGACGGCGTACACCCACCCGCCCTGATGGAGGTCAACGGCCGGTTCTGGGGCTCGCTGCAGCTGGCCGTGTCCGCAGGGGCCGACTTCCCGCGGTGGTGGGCCGCGATTCTGCGGGGGCAGCCGGTGGAGCGCCGCACCAGCTACGCCACCGGTGTGACGGTCCGCTGGGTCTGGGGCGATGTGAAGCGGTTTCTCTACATCCTCGCGGGCGCACCGCCGGGCTACCCGGGACGCTATCCCACCGTCCTGCAAGGACTGCGGGAGCTCCTGGGGCGTCAGCCACCGGGCACCCGCTCCGAGGCCTGGCAGCCCGACGATCGCTGGCCCGCCGTCGGAGAATGGGTTCAGGGAATCGGCGACCTGCTCGGCGGCCGCCGTCGTCGAGGGCGCGCGAGATCCGCGGTGGCCGCTGAGCCCGAGACCGCCGCCCCGGCACTCGCGCCACCCACGGCCGCCGCCGCGCCGTCCGGTGGAGCGCAGGCGCTCCACGCCGTCGATGAAAGGGAATGACATGGATGCACCGCTGCGCGTGCTGATGATCACGGCCGGCTGGCCGCAACCGGGACAGCCACAGACGACGCACTTCGTCAAGCGACAGGCGGAGTTCCTGCGAAAGGCCGGGGTCGACGTGGATGTGTTCCCCTTTCGAGGCGGCAAGCGCGCCTGGAATTACGCGCGCGCCTGGCGGCAGGTCCGCCCGCGGATCACCTCCGGCCGCTACGATCTGGTACACGCCCAGTTCGGCCAGAGCGGAGTGCTGGCGCTGCCCAAGCGCCTGCCGCTCGTGGTCACGCTGCGCGGCAGCGACATCCTGGGCATCGTGGGAATTGACGGCCGCTACACGGTGGCCGGTCGGATCTCGCAGGCGGTCGCGCGCTTCGCCCTACGGCGCGCCGACGCCGTGGTCGTCGTCTCGGAGCACATGACCGGGTATTTCCAAACACCCGCGCCGGTGACGGTCCTGCCATCCGGGATCGACTTCGAGCTGTTCCGCGTCGTGCCGCGCGACGAGGCACGCGCCCGCCTCGGCTGGCCGCTCGACAAGCGGCTCATTCTCTTCGCGGGCAATCCCGAGCAGCCGCGCAAGCGGTACGGGCTCGCGAAGGCGGCCGTGGACGTACTCAACCGGACGCTGCCCGCCGAGCTCGTCGTGGCGTGGGGCGTGCGCCATACGGACATTCCGCTCTACATGAATGCGTGCGATGCGTTCGTGTTCACGTCCATGCAGGAAGGCTCGCCCAACGTGGTGAAGGAGGCCCTGGCGTGCGATCTCCCCGTGGTCTCGGTGCCGATCGGCGATACGGCGGAACGGCTCCATGGCATCGAGGGCTGTGAGCTGGTCCGCGACGAGCGCCCCGAGGCCATCGCGGCGGCGCTGGAGCGCGTGCTGCGCCGCGGCCGCCGGGTCGCGGGCCGGGTCGCCGTCGCCCCGCTCGCCGAAGAAGCGATCACGGCCCGCCTGATCGACGTGTATCGCGACGCGATCGCCCGGCACGCCGGCCGGCGCGCGCGCCCGGCGACCGACCCCGCGAACGAATCGGTCGCGGCTGCCGCCCTTCCGGAGCGTTGAGCGATGCCCCAGCCGCTGGTCACGATCGTCGTTCCTTGCCGCAACGAGGAGCGCTACATCGTCGAGTGTCTCGACTCGATCCTCGCGTGCGACTACCCGCCCGACCGGCTCGAAGTCCTGGTGGTCGACGGGATGAGCGACGACGGGACCCGGGCGGTGCTGGCGGACTACGCCGCCCGGAATCCGCTGGTGCGGATGCTGGACAACCCGCGCCGCATCACGCCCGTCGCGCTCAACCTGGCGATCCGGGCGGCGCGGGGTGACGTGATCGTGCGAATGGACGCGCACGTCGTCTATCCGCGGAACTACGTGAGCCGGCTGGTCGCCGCCCTGGACGAGTTCGGCGCGGACAACGTGGGCGCCGTGCTGCGCACGCTGCCGGCGAACCAGACGCCCATGGGCAAGGCCATCGCCATCGGCATGTCGCACCCGTTCGGGGTGGGCACATCCTACTTCCGGATCGGGACCGATCAGCCACGCTGGGTGGACACGATCGCGTTCTTCTGCATCCGCCGCGCGACGTTCGACCGCGTGGGGATGTTCGACGAGGAGCTGATCCGCCACCAGGACGGGGAATTCAACGCACGCCTCATCAAGTC
>DATICZ010000126.1:0-13027 GCA_035456525.1 Gemmatimonadales bacterium | reverse complement strand
GGCCTCCTCGAGGTAGCCGCCGGCCACGCCGCCGACCACCATGAGCAATCCGATCCAGCCGAGCGGCGTGAGTCGCTGGGCGAAGAGGGCGAAGGCGAGCAGGGCGCTCACCACCGGCTCGATCGTCGCGGCGACCGCCGTCGGGGCCGCGTCGATCCGCTTCGCGGCATTGAAGAACAACACGTTGGCGGCCACCACGGTGCCCGCGGCCAGCAGCGCGGTGTAGAGCCAGGCGCCGGACGTGGGCGGCGGCGCGGGAGCGCGGCCGGCGAGGGGCAGCACGACGCCGAGCACTCCGATCCCGCCCAGGATCTCGAGGAACAGCACCCGCATCGGGCCGTAGCGCGGGACGGCGTATCGGGCGAGCAGCGTCGTCCCGGCGTACGACAGCGCGGCGAGCCCACCACCCACGACGCCGGCGCGCAGCGTGGTGGCGACCGTGACACCCTCGCGACTCCCGCCGAGCACCGCCAATGCGGCTCCAGCCATGACGACGAGCGCCAGGACGAGACGCATCGGCGTGAGGCGTTCCCCCAACAGCGGCACGGCCAGCACGGCCACGAGCACGGGGGCGGTGTACAGCAGCGCCGCCGCTCCGGCGACGCCCGCGCCCGAGATCGCGAACTGGTAAGCGACCTCGAAGAGCGCCACCAGCACGCCCCCACCGAGGCCGACCAGCAGCCAGCCGCGCAGGTCGATGCGGAAGAAGTCGCGTTGCATCACTCCGAACGCGAGAATCCCGACGATGCCGAGCACGAGCCGCCAGAAGCCGATGCCGGTGAGCGTGCCTCCCTGGGCGTACAGCGCGGTGGACAGTGGCCCGGTCGTGCCCCAGATGGATCCCGCGCCGAGCGCGCAGGCGTAGCCCACCAGGCGCGTCGAGCGGGGAGACGCTGGCGTCGTCATGTTCACCGAAGCTAGGCGGGGTGTTGCGATGAAGTAAGTCTGACGGCGACTACTCCGGCGACAGCTCGCCGCGCAGCACCGTGACCGCCTGGCCGCCGAGGATCACGCGGTCGCCGGCGGTGCGCACCCGTACGACGCCGCCGCGGCTCGAGGCCTGGAAGCCGGTCATCTCGGTCTTGCCCAGCTTCGCGCCCCAATAGGGCGCGAGACAGCAGTGCGCGGAACCGGTCACGGGATCCTCGTCCACCCCGGAACCGGGGGCGAAGAACCGCGACACGAAGTCGAATTCCTCCTCTACCGCGGGCGCGGTGACGATCACCCCGCGCACCGGCAGCGCGCGCAGCCGCGTGAAATCCGGCCGCATGGTGCGCAGCTCGGTCTCGGAGGCGACTTCGACCAGGTAGTCCATCCGGTTCTTGCCGACGTACCTGCCTTTGACCCCCAACGCCTGCAGCAGGAAATCGGGCGGCTCGGCCGGTCGCGCCGGCTCCGCCGGAAAGTCCATCTCGATCCAGTCGCCGTTGCGCTCGGCCGTGAGGCGGCCGCTTCTCGTGTCGAACCGCGCCTGCGCACCCGGCTCCAGATGCCGGTCCTGCCACAGGACGTGAGCCGACGCGAGCGTCGCGTGGCCGCACAGGTCCACTTCTACCGTCGGAGTGAACCAGCGCAGGTTCCAGGCGTCGTCCTGGCGGAACAGGAAGGCCGTCTCCGAGAGGTTCATCTCGCGGGCAACCTGCTGCATCCAGCGCTTGTCGGCGGCATGGGCGAGGATGCACACCGCCGCGGGGTTGCCGGCGAATGCCTGATCGGTGAAGGCGTCCACCTGGATGATGCGCGGGGACATGGGCTCCTCAGCCGTGGGGCGCGGGGGATATCGCGCCCCGGAATCTACCGAAGGCAGATCGGACTGACGAGGAGGGGCGCGACGAGCACCTTCCACACCGCGATCCCGGACCAGATGCCTCCCGCGATCAGCAGGCTGGTCCGGACATCGCTCCGGGTGCCACGCAAGGCGTGGATCAACGCGACCGATCCGAAGGCCAGGGAGGCGAGAGCCGTGACGGCGATTTCGGCGGCGACGATCTCCATCATTCGTGCGGGCGGCAGGGGCCGAGAGCGGGCGTCAGCACGGCTTCGAGCTCCGCCTTCCGCTCGTGCACGAGCGTGAGGGCACGGGAGGCCGACCAGTTCCACGAACGCCAGTCGCGTCCGCGTCGGGTGCCGGCGCCCCAGCGCTCGAGGAGGCAATGCGCGACCTGCGCCCGCTCGGCCCCTCCGAGGCGGGGCAGGGACGCGAGCAGCGCGGGGACCGCGTCGGCACTCAGCGCGCCGGCCAAGTATGTGGCATCGAGGGGGACGGCGCCGGCGGGACGGCCCAGGTTCACCCGCGCGATGAGCGCGTCCGGATTCGCGATGTGCAGTCCGGCGAGAACGGCCGTCGCCTGGACGAGGGCGCCGAATGCGAACCGCGCGCGCGCGCCGCGCAACACCGTCCAGGCGAGCCACGCGGACACCCCGCCCAGCAGGACCATGAACGCGGTGGTGTAGAGCCGCTGCTCGGTGAGTCCGAACAGGCGTACGTAGAGCAACATGCGCTGCATGGCGGACACGAGGAGCGCGCCCACCAGCAGTACCAGCAGCAGGGCGAGCGCGCGGAACGACTGCTCTTCCTGCCGATTCTCCCGCTGCGTCGCCCAGTCGGCGACGAGGAGCACGGGAATCACCAGCGCCCCCGCCGTGACCAGCTCGAAGAACCCACGACGGGCGTATTCGGCCACGGTGAGGCCGGTGGTCGCCTCGATCACGCCGGCGCCTCCGAACAGCCAGCGCGCCTGCAGGGCGACGAACAGCAGGAACAGCAGGTCGAGCGCGGCCAGGACGGTGGCGGTCGTCGCGAACCGCACGCCGGGCGACTCCAGGCGCTCGCCCAGCGCGGCGATACGGGCGCTGCCGAGAAAGGCGCCGCGCAGCGTGCCGGCCGACAGGCCGGCGAACACGGCGACGAGGAACACGTGGGAACCGATGGTGCCGAGATCGAGGTGGATGCTCGAAACGAACGAGGCAAAGCCGGCATCCGCGGAGACGAAGAGCCCGCCGAACACGAGCAACAGCGGCACCGAGACGAGCAGACCCAAGGCCACGGACCCGAAGTGGCGCCAGCGGCCCCCGGTCTGCAGGGAGTGCCAGGGAATGTCGCCCAGCACCAGACGGAGCCCGCCGAACCAGGCATTGGCACAACCGACGCACACGGCGATGGCGTAGGCGGAGACGCCGCGCAACCGGACCGATGCCCCCTGGGCCGCCAGCGCGGTGAGCGCGATGGCGCCGATCAGGGCGCCGACGTCCAGCAGGTGCAGAGTTTCGGAGTCGCGCCGCACGAACGCGACCGCGCAGAGCACGGCGGAGAATGCAAGCCAGGGCGTGTCGGCCGAGACCGGCAGGCGAAAGTGTCGTACCGCCCAGGCGCCGGCGGCGAAGAACGCGATAGTGCAGAGGGTGAAGTTCAGGCCCCAGGGCATCGCGCGCAGCAGCTGATCGGCCAACACCCCGAGCCCGAGGCCCAGGGCGAGCAGGGAGAAGCTCAGCCGGGTGGCGGGCGTCATCGTCGCGGTGTTCATGCGGCCAGACGGAACAGCACCTTCCCGTGCAGGAAGGCGTTCTCGTGGGCGATCATGAGGTGCGTGGGCCAGTCGCCGCTCGTCAGGATCAGGCGCGGGTTGGTCGCGTCGGCGGGGAGGTCGAACACGAAGTCCGTCGAGTACTCCTGGCCGGGGAGGAGCTGGCGGTGCAGCGCGTCGGCGGCGGCGGGATAGCGGCGCCCCTGGTCGTCCACCAGCGCGACGGTACGCCCGTTGGGGGACAATGGGAGGCCTCGCGGCCGCCAGGGGGCGATCGTCCCGGAGTCGAAGCGGACTCGCACGGTGACCACGTAGAACGTTCCCTGCGCCGTCTTCCCCTCCCACTGGTGCGCCGTGTGCGTGCCGGTGACGGCGTAGGCCAGGTGGCAGTCCACTTCGCAGATGTGCTTCTCCTGGCCGACCGCGAGCTCGCGGGTGCCGCTGGTGAGCGAGGCGAGGAGGAACAGCGCCGCGTACAGCGCCAGCCCGACCAGCTCGATCCGCAGCATCCAACGCGCCCACACGGCGCGCTTCAGGAGCAGCGCCAGCACGTAGCCGGCGCCGAGCGCGAGGGTGCCGAGCACGGCGACGATGAACAGGCCGAACGAGACGGCGCCCATGCTGTCGGTGATCATGCAGTCTCCTTGAGGCCGCCGAAGCGGCGGTCCCGGCCGTGGAACCACGACACGGCGGCCGCGAGGTCCGCGGCGCCGAAGTCGGGCCACAGCGTCTGGGTGAACAGGATTTCGGCGTAGGCGCACTCCCACAGCAGGAAATCGGAGAGGCGCTGCTCGCCGCCGGTGCGGATCAGCAGATCCACGTCCGGGAGGAGCCGGCCCGTTTCGATGGCGTGGCGGGCGGAGTAATCCACCGCGAGCCGCAGCTCGAGGCGCGCCCCGCCGGCGGTCGCCGCTTCACTGCGCTCGATGGCTTCGACCAGCGGGCCGGGTAGCCGGTCGCGCCGCCCGACGACGTGCAACGTCACTCCCTCCTCCTTGCAGCGCGCCGTTTCGGTGCGCAGGTGGCGGGCGAAGAGCCGCATGAGGGCGCTCACTTCGTGCGCCGGGCGTTTCCAGTTGTCGGAGGAGAACGCGAACAGCGTGAGGGCGGTGACGCCCTGCGCCGGTGCCGCCTCGACGACGCGGCGCACGGCGGTGGCGCCGACGCGGTGGCCCGCGGTCCGGTCGAGACCGCGCCGCTCGGCCCAGCGGCCGTTCCCGTCCATGATGATCGCAACGTGCAGAGAACTTTGTGTCATAAAGTAGACCTCGAAAAAAAAACTCCCGTCAGCGCGTGGCGTGAATCAGGGCTTCCATGTGATCGAGATAGCGCTCCAGCGCCCGCCGGCCCGTGGCCGTCAGGCGGTATTCCGTGCGGGGCGTGCGGCCCTCGAACGACTTGGTGCAGGCGATGTAGTCGGCGTCCTCGAGCTTCCGCGCATGCACGCTGAGGTTGCCGTCGGAGACCTTGAGCAGACTCTTGAGCTCGTTGAAGGAGGCCCGCTCCACGCCGGCGAGCGCCGACACGATGCCCAGCCGCACGCGCTCGTGGATCAGGCGATCGAGCTCGGCGGCGGCGCGGGCCGCGCCGCGGGCGGAGGCCGCGGCGCCGCTCGTGGCGGCGGTGTGCCGGATTGCGTTCGATTTAGCCACCGTACCTCCGCGCGATCCACAGTCCGAAGACGATATGCAGGCCACCGAAGCCCGCTGCGAGCAGCCAGTTCGCCGCACTGGCGGTGAACAACGCCGCCGCCCCGAGCCCCAGGAATCCGACGCCCATCACCGGCACCACCGGCACCGAGAAGGCGCCGCCCGTCACGACCCCCGTGCCGTAGAGCAGCAGCCACACGGCCGGGATGAGCCGCCGCTCGCCCCCGAGGTACAGCGCCACCGTCAGCAGGGCGCCCACCGCCACCGGGGGCAGGAAGCTCAGGCCGAAGCGACGCCCGGGGCCCGTCAGGATCGGATCGTTTGCCGCACGCGATTTCCGGACCATCGTCCAGCCACCGATGGCCAGCGCCAGCATCGCTTCCACCAGCCAGACGACGAGCCAGTTCAGGAAGGAGGCCTGGCGCGCGGCGATGTACGCCGCGGCCAGTGCGCTCGTTCCGATCGCCACCATGCCCCAGCCGGGCACCGCGGTGAACGAGCCCGCGCGCTCCATCGTGGCCCGGATGTAGCGCAGGTTGTCGAGCGCGCGATCGGCGAGCGGCTGCGGCGACGCCATGCTGGAAGGTAATTTGGGGGATTCGGTCATTTCTGTCAAGTACTTTGTAATATAAAGTGCTATCGGCTATCGGCTATCGGCCGAAGCCGGTCCCGCAAGCGGCGCACCAGCTTGAGTCCAGACCACACGTCGTCCACGGCGCAGACCTTTACGTCCACCAGACCTCCAGCCAAGGCGACGGCCCGGATGACGTCCTCGGTCAGGTCCGTGTCCACGCCGGAGGCCCGCTTGGGCCAGGAGATCCACAGCGCGCCGTCCTGGGCCAGGGCGCGAAACAGCGTCGGAAAGCGGCGCTCGAGATCCCGGCGGGACGTCGTGAAGAGCTGGATGAACGGGAACGTCCCCCGGAGACTCGCCGTGACCCGCAACCCGGGAGGAAGCGGCCGGAGTGTGACGGCGTACCCCCGCGGCGCGTTGAGCAGGGCGATGCGGGTGTTCGGCCTGATGCCCAGCTTCTCCGGGAGGCTGCGTGGTGAGTAGCCGGCGGTCATGCCGAAACATGCGCTATCGGCTATCGGCTGTCAGCTATCGGTCTGACCGATAGCCGATAGCTGATAGCCGCCGGGGTGGGGTAACTTTGGGGCATGCGCGTCTATATCAGCGTCGACATGGAAGGGGTGGCGGGAGTCGTCCACGAGGACCAGACCAACCCCATCGATCCCCGGTGCGCCTCCGAGTACGCCCGCTTCCGCGAACTCATGACTGCCGAAGCGAATGCGGCCATTCAGGGCGCGGTGGACGCCGGTGCCTCGCGGATCCTGGTGAACGACAGTCACTGGACGATGCGCAACCTGCTCACCGAGGGGCTGCACGAGGCGGCCGAGCTGCTGTCCGGGGGGCCCAAGCCGCGCTCGATGATGGAGGGGATCGACGGCGGCTACGACGCCGCCCTGTGCATCGGGTACCACGCGCGGGCGGGGACGCGCGCCGCGGTTCTCGACCACACGTACACCGACCGGCTGATCGACGTCCGCCTGAACGGCCGTTCCGTGGGCGAGCTGGGGCTGAACGCCGCTCTGGCGGGCGTGTTCGACGTCCCGGTCGTGCTGGTGAGCGGAGACGCGGCGCTCGCGACCGAAGCCCACGATCTGTTGGGGGATGAAGTGGCGACGGTGATCGTGAAGGAGGCGGTCGGGCGTCACGCGGCCCGCAGCCTGGCCCCGGCGGTGGCGTGCCGGCGCATCCGCGAGGCGGTGGCCAAGGCGCTGAAGAGGAAAGGAGCGAAGCCGTTCACGGTGGAGGCCCCGATCACCCTCGAGGCGGACTTCTCCAAGACCGTGGAGGCGGACATGGCGGAGCTCGTGCCCGGATCGATACGCACGAGCGGGCGCACGGTCGCCTTCACGCATCACGACTACAAGGAAGTGTTCCGGGCGTGGCGGGCGATGCACAACCTGGCTGCAGTGGGCGGATAGGCGGATCGGAGGATCGAGGATCCGGTCGTCAGTCGAAGAGCAACAATCCGTACTCGCCCACCACCCTGAACCCGATCCCCACATATGCCCGCTTGGCGTCGTCCCGTTCGGCGAACAGCACCGCCCGCGTGACGCCGCGGGAGCGGGCGTCGAGCAGCGATCCGGCCACGACCGCGCGGCCATAGCCGCGCCCACGTAGCTCGGGCGGCGTCCACACGCCGCCGACCTGCACGATGTCGGGTAGCGCCGCATTGAACGCGGAGAAGGCGACGGGGCGTCCGGCGTCGAGGAGGAGCCAATCCAGTTTCAGCTCGTGCAGCATGCGCACCTCCACCGCGGCCTCGTCGCGCAGCCCCGCACCCGCGGCACGATGCAGCGCTTCGACCATGAAGTCCACGCGCCAGCCCGTCACGAGGTCGAGCTCGTCGTGCCGCGGAGGACGAGACGTCCACCGGCCGTCGGCCAGCGGGGTGGGCACGACGAGGTCGGCGAGGCCGAGGGCGAACAGCTCCTCGCGGCCGAACTTCGGGGCGGGGCGGTCGTCGAGGCCCAGCGCGGTGCGCGCGGCCGCCACCTGCTCGGCCGGGCCGGAAATCCCGGTTACCCCCCGCCCGGAATGCGCCACCGCTGCGCGCGCCACGGCCGCCAGCTGATCGCGTCGGGGCGCCTGCAGCAACACCATCCCGTTCCAGCAGTGCGCGGCGACGGCGACGATCTGCCCGCCCGCGAACGCAGCCACGTAGTCCGCCTGCAGCGGCTTGCCCTCGTACTTCAACCCCACCGCCCTCGCGTTGGAGCGCAGGAACATGGAGGAGTCGGCGTGGTCTCTCAGGAATGCTTCGAGGGCCGGCCCATCGCCGGGACCGAGCGGTCGGATCTCTCCCGTTGTCTCCACCGGGTCAGCGGATGGCGCGGACGGCCTCCGCCACCGCGCTGATTCGCTCCGTCAGCCGTTCCAGCTCCCGCGCCGCCGCGGCCCAGTCGCCCCGATCCACTGCCTCGCGAACGCCTGGCAGCTCCATCGCCGCGTAGGTGTACTGCGGCGCGTACAGCGCATGCCGAAACCATGGACGTCCCGGAATCCCTCCCGGGAGCAACCAGACCTGCTCCACCGCCCGGAGCATCCGGTTGAGCCGGTTGCGGGTTGCCGTATCGGCACCTTCGAGCGACCGCCGCATCGTGATGTCCAGGTCGCCCGCGGCAACCTTCCAGCTGTTCTGTGCCGCTCTGGCTGCGGAAAGATCGAGATGGTCGCGCACCCCGGGCACCTGGCTCAGCTCGTCCAGGAACCGACCCACGCGATTGGCGTACCGCGGGAAATCGAACGGCAGGACCTCCGCGTTGGCCAGCCGCAGCGCCATCCGGCCCCACAAGTCAGACATGGTGGTCATGTACCGAAAGCCGGGGTCACCGAAGTGGGTCATCCAATACGTGTTGTCGTACTGGGAGTGGTACACCCCGTAGGGGCCGTCGAAGCTCATGTCCACGACCGGCAGGCCCAGGAAGTTGAGGAACACCGTGTAGTCGGAGCCACTACCGAGCCTGTTCTCGACCAGGTCAAGTGAATCCGCGTTGGCCGGGGGACTCTGGCCCCACTTATGGCGGGCCCACGCCTCGAGGACACTGCCACCGGCGGGATCAGCCACGTCGCGTGCCGTCTCGACGATCAGCGGGTTGAGCGTGGCGACGGCGCCCGCCGCGAAGTTGGGGCCGCTGGTGGAGCCGTCCACGTTGAGATAGGCGACGGCTGAGCCGCTCAATTCACGGGCGAGCTGCTCGCCCCACTCGGTCGAGCCGGTGAGGTGCCACTCCTCGGCGTCCCAGCTGGCCAACACGACGCTCCGCTTCGGCCGATGTCCTTCGCGCGCCAGCTGGCCGAGCGTCCGGGCCAGCTCCATTTCCGTAGCGGTGCCGCTGCTCGGATCCACGCCTCCGTAGACCCACGCGTCCCGGTGGTTGCCCAGCACCACGGTCTGCTCGGGATGCTCGGTGCCCCTGATTCGCCCTTCCACTACCCAGATGGAACGGGTGCGATCGTCCATCTTCACGTTGACCCGAACCGTGGCTGGGCCGGCACCCACCCGGTACGTGAAGGGCAGTGCGCCCTGCCAATCCGGTGGAGCGACCGGCCCGGTCAGCGCCTTCAGCAGGGGAGCGGCATCATTGGCCGAGATCGGGACGGCGATGACCTTGGGAACGGACGCGGCTTCCGCGACCGGAATCCGCCGGGCGCCGTCCAGCGAGGCCCAGCCCGGCGTCAGCGGATCGCCGGGGACGATGAAGTCGTAGGTGATGGCCCCACGCTGGATGTGGCTCTCCGGTCCCCAGGGGCCGTTGGGGAACGTGAGCCCCTTCCGGTACCCGTCCTCCTGCGGATCGGAGTAGATCAGCAGCGCCTTGAGTCCGCGCCGCTCCGCCGTCAGCGCCTTGAAGCCGCGGTAGCTGTACGGATTGGAATAGCGGACGATGGCGATCTTGCCGCGAAGATCGATCCCCTGGGCCTCGAGCCAGTCGTAATCGCTGGGATTGCCGCTCGAGGCATAGACCAGCTCACCGGTCACGTCGCCGGAGGCGGACATACCGAGGTAGGTGAGCTCCGGCCCGACGCAGCCGTGGGGATCCTCGGGGTAGCAGTCCTCCTTGAGCGCAGCCTCGAACCGGGTCGGTGATTCCAGCGTGACACTGATTCGTTCCGGCCAGGGCAGCAGCACATCGTACCGGTGCAGCCGCACGTCTTCCAGCCCGTACGCGCGCCACCGCGCTGCCATCCATTCGGCCAACCATCGGTTGCGCTCGGTACCGGCCGGATGGGGCTGGGCAGTCAACTCCCGGAAATAGGCCCCGGTGGAGTCACGACTGAGCAAGGCGGCAAAGCGGTTCTCGATCTCGTGTTGTCGCCGGGCGGCGATTGCTGAGAATCCGGTGATCGGCCGCGCGGCGATCCCCTGCGCCCGGAGTCCACCGGTGAGCAGAATCATCACCACCAGCGAAGACAGGATTGCGCGAGATGGGACGGACCGGCAGACTGCAGGGTTGATGAGGGCTCCTGGCGGAAGGCCGATTTCGATTCTGACGAAGCTATCCCTGGCGGGGATCTTTGCCACGGGGTGCTCCTCGGCCCATCGGATCGATCTCGTGCTGTCGGTGGGAAAAGTCGTCACGCTGGATTCGACGGCCGTGGGTCCGACGGCCGTGGCGATCGGGAACGGACGGATTGTGGCGGTCGGGGACTCCAGCCTCGTGTCCAACGCCGGTTCCGGTACCAGGGTGATCCGGCTCGAGGACGCGGTGGTGGCTCCAGCCCTGATCGATCATCACGTCCATCTGTTCAATGTCGGCCTGGTCCTGCTCAACGACCGCGATCGGGGCCGGTTGCTGCTCGATCTGGGCGGCGTGACGAGCCTCGAGGAGGTCGCCCGGCGGATCGAGGTCCGGACGAGGACGGCGCCGCCCGGGGCGTGGATCGTGGGCGGAGGCTGGAGCCAGGCTGCCTGGGGGACTCAGGCGCTGCCCACCAACGAAGTGCTGAACGCGGCGGCGCCGGCCCATCCTGTGTATCTCGCGCGGACCGACGGGCACGCGGGATGGCTCAATGCAAAGGCGCTGTCGCGCGCGGGCATCACGGCCGCAACGCCCGATCCGTATGGTGGCACCATCATCCGAGACCGGTCCGGAGCGCCGACCGGCATCCTGCTCGAGCGGGCCAACGAGCTGGTGACGCCGCTGGTGCCGGCGCTCTCGGACCAGGATGTGATGGCCGCGTTCCAGCTCGGCGCCCAGGCGCTCGCCGCCCGAGGTGTGGTGGAGGTGTACGACGCGGGCGTTCTGCCGGTGCCGGGACTGGTGGCGCTCAATGCTGACTTCGGACGGTATCTGGCACTGCTGCGGCGGGCTGATTCGCTCGACCCGCTCCCCCTGCGCGTGAACCTGATGATCCCGGCGCCGAGTGCGTTGGCCGATTCGCTGCTGGCCGCACGGGATACGAATCGCGTCTTCTCCCCGCGACTCCGGATTACGCACCTGAAGCTGTTCGCCGACGGCGCGCTCGGCAGCCGGGGTGCGGCGCTCACTCATCCATATGCCGATGCGCCGGCCACGCACGGCGTGCCGCGCATGACGGCGAAGGAGATCACCAGCCTGTCGCTGCGCGCCGTGGACCGGGGTTTGGGTGTCGCGATTCACGCCATCGGCGACGAGGCGGTGAAACGCGCGCTCGATGCCTACGAGGCGGTCCTCGCCCAGCGCCCGGGGCTGGACCCCACCCGCCTCCGGATCGAGCACTTCTCGTACGCGAGAGAGGAAGACTTTGGCCGTGCGGTCCGGCTCGGCGTGGTGCTCTCGATTCAGTCCAACTTCAACTCCGCCGTAACGGACCACCCGACGTTCGGCGGTATGCGGGTCGGCGCCGTCAACGACGCTCGGGTGTACGCCTGGAACCGTCTGGAGCGCATGGGGGCACGACTCATCGAAGGATCGGACTACTTCACACGGCCGGGCCCGGCACTGGCGGGGTACATGGCGGCCCTGACCCTGCACAACGCGGTGGGCGACGGGCGGCCCGATGCCGAGGCCCGGCTGGTGGCGTACCGGATGCAGGCGGTGTCGGCGGGGATCCGCCCAGGTGCGCCGGCAGACCTGGTCATCCTCAGTGGCAACCCCCTCACCACCCCGCGTGACAGCCTAGCCGGGATCGACGTGCTCGCCACCATCAACAACGGCCGGCTGAACCTGTCTCACAGCCTCCGTAGCGCCTTCATGAGCATGAGCAGCACCACGGCGCCGACAAATGCCGTGAAAACGTCCGCGATTAGGCCCGTTCCCACGCGTATACCCAACTGCCTGAACAGCCAGCCACCGATGAATGCGCCGAGTATCCCGATGAGGATAGCTCCGACGATTCCAACCTTGATGTTCTTGATCAGAGCATCTGCCAGCAGACCGGCAACCCCTCCAACCACAACCCAGACCACCAGCATGTCCAGTGTCATCTTTGCCTCCATGGAAAAGACGGCCCCTCACGGCCCCTTTGCCGTCACGGTGAACACCCCGCCGTCGCTGCGCCCGTTCACCCCCGGATTGTACATCTCCTCCGCGTGCACGGGTGGCCGGACGAACACGCCGGGCGTCGTGGCACGCGCCACGTACGTCATGGTGTAGGACCCGGGCCAGAGCGTGGTGGCGACGTACACCACCCGGTCGTCGCGCAGCTCCCGATGGTCCCATGGCGACCACCAGCCGTACTCCCAGTAGCCGTAGTACCAGCCGGCTCCCTCGGCGCCGGCCACCTGCTGCTCCTCCTCGTCGGGGCTCTCTTCCCGGTTCTGCTGCTGTGCCACCGGGGGCAGTCCCGCCCCTCGCAACGAGATGTCCACCGCCTCGAGGCCGGCGGGCAGCGCGTCGTCCACCACGATGAAGTTGCGCAGCGCGGGGATTGTGACGCGCAGCTTGACGCGCACGAGCTGTCCCTCGACGGCGCGGGTGATGGGCGTCGGCGCGTCGTAGCGCTCGTACCAGCGCTCCACGCGAATCCCGGCGTCCGAGGGTCTCACGGGGCGCCCCTGCGGGACCTCGCGCACCGTCAGATAATAGAAGACCGGAGCACCGGTCCCCGGCGCCACGAGCGAGACCTGCAGGGCCTGCTTGCCGTCGGGGCGGGTGGCGAGGAGACCGGTGAGCGCGATCGTCGTGTCGCTGAACGTCCCGCCGGACGGCTTCTGGAACAGTACGCGGGCCCCGCGGGTCACCCGCACCGGCCGCTCGGCGGCGGCGCGGCGATACGTGTCGTACCGGGTGAGCGCCTCGACTGCCGAGGCGTAGTCCTGCGTGTCCCACCACCAATCGAAGCCCTCGGCCCGGCCGCGT
>DATICZ010000125.1:0-9777 GCA_035456525.1 Gemmatimonadales bacterium | reverse complement strand
GCCGCGCACCGCCGACCAGGTGAGGCCGGCATCTTCAGTGCGCCACAGCACGATCGTGGAGCTGTACACGACGCTCGGGTTCTTCGGGTCCACCGTGATGGTGGGCAGGTCCCCACCGCCGATGCGGGTGAGCGGCCGCGGGTCCTGCGGCCGCGCGGTGGTGTCGGCGGCGAGCTGCCAGTGGGCGCCGCCGTCGACGGACTTGTAGAAGCCGACGGTCCCAGTCGTGCTGGGGCGCGCGCCGGGGGCGATGCCGGCGACCATGGCGTACACGATCCGGGGATCGCTCGGCGCGACGGCGAGATTGGCCTCGATGACGTCGGGGAGGCCCTCGGTCAGCGGGTTCCAGGTCGTGCCCCCGTCGGTGGACTTGTAGATCCCGCCCCCGGGGCCGCCGAAATCGGCACCCTCCCGGAATTGCTGCTGCTGTTGCCACAGCGCGGCATACACGACGCTCGGGTCAGTCGGGTCGATGAAGACGTCGTTGCCGCTCGTGTACTCGTCGGTGTAGAGGACCTTCTGGAACGTCCGGCCGCCGTCGGTGGACCGGAAGATTCCCCGCTCCGCGTTGGGGCCGTAGGGGTGGCCCAGCGCGGCGACGAATAGCCGGTCGGGGTTGGCGGGATCGACGGCGATGTTGGCGATCATCTGACTCTCGCGCAGGCCGAGGTGCGTCCAGGTCTTCCCTGCGTCGGTGGACTTGTAGACGCCGTCGCCGGTGGCGAGATCGGGCCGGATGATCCCGGCCCCGGTCCCCACGTAGATGATGTCGGGATTGGAGGGCGCCACTGCGATGGCGCCGATCGAGCCGGTGGGCTGGTCGTCGAACAGGGGCACCCACGTGGAGCCGTAATCGGTCGAGCGCCACACGCCGCCGTTGTCGAATCCGATATAGAAGACATTGGGCCGGCTGGGCACACCGGCGAGCGCGCGGGTGCGCCCGCCGCGGAGGGGGCCGATGTGGCGCCAGTGCAGCTCGCCGTAGAGATCGGGGGATTGGGCGGCCGCGTGAGCCGCCGCGAGACCGGCGAGAGCGAGCGTGAGCAGGGAGGACGCTGGACGCACGAGGACCGCCTCCTGGAGGAGTGCGACGAACGGGGTGGATTCCCTATATGAAGCGGCCGGGCGTCGGCGGCTAGACGAGGCTCACCGGGCCGGCGTCAGCACGATGTTGCGGTACTCGATGGGCCCGTGATCTCCCTGGAGGTAGATCGGGCCCGCCGCCTCCTCGTGGCTGTCCAGGGCGCCCCCGGTGATGCCGGGGATGGGTTGCTCGCAGATGATCCGGCGTCCGTTCAAGACCACCGTCACCAGACGGCCGACGAGCGTGATGTCATAGGACTGCCACTCGCCCGGTTGCTTCCCGGCCTTCTCGCTGGGAAGGAGAAATCCGTAAATGGACCCGAGACCGTCGTCCTTGGGCTCCGCACCGGGCGTATCCTCGACTTGCACTTCGTATCGCCCGCGCAGGTAGATCCCGCTATTGCCGCCCGCGGGATAGCGGAATTCCAGGTGCAGCCTGAAGTCCACGAAGCTGTCGCGGGTCGCGAGGTTCGCGCCGGCGCCGCCGTTCGAGAGTACGTGGTCCACCACCTGCCACCGGCTGTTGGGCCCGCTGGGCGTCCAGCCGGCCAGGTCCACGCCGTTGAAGAGTGTGTCGGGGCGGCCCCAGGTCGGCGCCGTCGCCCGGCGCAACGTCGGCGCCCGCCGCGCGCTCCAGGGGAGACGCTCGCCGTTGGCGTCGGTCATCCACCCCGCAAGCCGGTCGTCCGCCAGCGAGGCCTCGAAGTGCAGGTCCGCATCGCCCTGCTCCCATTGGGGCGGAATGGAGAAACGCAGGGTGTCGTGGGAGAACTCGAGCCGGGAGATCGGCCGGGAGCTGCCGAAGCGGCCAACGAACCGGCCCACGAGCGTCCGGTCTCCGGACCACTGCACTTCGAGCCAGGACGGATAGCCCCCGGACGGCGTCGCGACGGTGATGTCCCAGCGCCCGGTGACGGGGGGCTCGACGGGCTGCTGCGCGGCCAGGTCGCGCACACCGATACCAAGCCCGAGGACGCTACACAGGATCCGCGCGGTCGTCGTCATGGGTGACCTCTCGTGCCGGGGAGCGCTAGGCGTGCGAAGCCCAGGTGGTCTCGCCGGGCGTGTAGGGCAGGCAGGGATCGAAGCGCCCGGGCGTTTCCTCGTAGCGCATCGCCTGGGTGCAGCCGATCTCCGAGGTGAAGTAGCCGAGCAACGTCAGCTCCTTCATCATGCGGAAGTAGTGCGCGGGGGCGTCGGAGCTCCTCTCCCGCGCGTCCATGTACGCCTTTTGCTCGCGATCGAGCTGCTCCAGCAGCGCCAGGCGTTGTGCCGCCGTCGCCTCCATGAAGGACGCGTTGTGCATCCGCCGGCACGCCTCGTCGAGCGTCCTCATGCCGTCGCGGAACACCTGCTGGTCGCGCTCGTCGTAGGTGTCGGCGACCATCAGGGCCATGAACGCGCCGACCTTGGCGGCCTTGGCGCCGGGGGTTTTCGTCTCGGGGAGGATCGTGTCGGCGACTTCGTCGAGGAACGCGACGTCGTCGGCGGAGAAGTGCCAGGCGTGCGCCCGCGCGGGGCGGGTGCCCGCAAGGAGGTGGGGTTCGCCGACCAGGGCGATGCCGCCGAGCAGGGCGCTCACGCGCCGGATCGCCTCGCGGCGGTCGATCAGTCGGTCCCGTTTCGTTTCCGATGACATGGACGACTCCGTGGAGATCGGTCTAGAGGCTATGGCGCTTCATCTCGTTCACGGCGAAATCCGCGGCCCGTGCCGTGATCGCCATGTAGGTGAGCGACGGATTCTGGCAGGCGGTGGACGCCATGCACGAGCCGTCGGTGACGAATACGTTGAGTGCGTCCCACACCTGGTTGTGCGCGTTGAGGACCGAGGTCTTCGGATCCCGGCCCATGCGCGCGGTCCCCATCTCGTGGATCCCCATCCCGGGGAACGACTCGCGGTCGTACGTCTGCACGTTCTTGACGCCGGTCGCCTCGAGCATCTCCGCCATGTCGTGCATCATGTCCCGGCGCATCAGGCGCTCGTTCTCCCCCGTGGCGCAGTCGATCGCCAGCACCGGCAGCCCCCATTTGTCCTTCCGGGACCGGTCGAGCGTCACCTGGTTCGCGTGGTTCGGCAGCATTTCGCCGAACGCCGTAGCCCCGATCGTCCACGCTCCCGGTTGGGCCATCGCGTCCTTGAAGGCCCCGCCCACCCCCAGCTCTGCGACCGCGCGGGACCACCCCTGCCGGCTCGCACCGCCCTGATACCCGAACCCGCGCAGGTACTCGCGCTTGTCCCCGAACAGGTTGCGATAGCGGGGGATGTAGAACCCCGTGGGCCGCCGGCCGCGGTAGTACTTGTCCTCGAGTCCCTCGATCGTGCCCTGCGCTCCAACGCGGAAGTGGTGGTCCATCAGGTTGTGGCCCAGCTCGCCGCTGCTGCTGCCCAGGCCCCCCGGCCAGACATTCGTCGCGGAGCGCATCAGGAGCCACGTCGAGTTCAGCGTGGAGGCGCAGAGGAAGACGACGCGCGCCGTGTAGTCGGTCGTCTGCCCGGTGACGGCGTCGAGGACGCGGACACCGGTCGCGCGCTTGCGGTCACGGTCGTAGAGCACCTCGGTGACGATGGCGAACGGCCGGAGGGTCAGCCGGCCGGTGTCCATGGCGGCGGGGAGGGTAGAGGACTGCGTGCTGAAGTACGCCCCGAGCGGGCACCCCAGCCAGCAGGCGTTGCGGTACAGGCACGGGGCGCGGCCGGGGAGGGCCTCCGTGAGGTTCGCCGTCCGTCCCGGGATGATGTGTCGACGCCCGTCGAACAGGCGCGCGAGCCGTCCGGCGATCAGTGCCTCGCCGCAGTTGAGCGCCATGGGCGGCTGAAACTGCCCGTCGGGCAGCTGCGGCAGCCCTTCGCGGGAGCCCGAGATGCCGGCGTGGCGCTCGACGTGGTCGTACCAGGGGGCGAGGTCCTTGTAGCGGATCGGCCAGTCGACGGCGATGCCGTCCCGCGCGTTGGCCTCGAAATCGAAGTCGCTCCAGCGGTAGCTCTGGCGTCCCCATGTGAGGGAGCGGCCGCCCACCTGGTAGCCGCGGTACCAGTCGAACCGCTTCACTTCGGTGTAGGGCGAGTCCTGATCCGAGGCCCACCAGTCCAGGTTCTTCTCGTTCAGCGGGTAATCCCGTTTGAGCACCGGGTAGGCCCGCTCCAGCGCCTTCGTACGCCCGCCGCGGTGGGGGTATTCCCAGGGGCCCTTGGACGCGTTCACGTAATCCTCGACGTGCTCGACGTTCTTGCCCCGTTCGAGCAGCAGCACGCGGAGCCCCTTTTCGGTGAGCTCCTTCGCCGCCCAGCCACCCGAGATCCCGGAACCGACGACGATGGCGTCATAGTTCTCGCCAGGCACATTCCCCTCCCGAGGTTGTGACGCGGCGCTCACGCGCCGATCAGGTCGCTGAACTTCTTCAGATCGATATTGCCGCCGGAGATGACTGCCACGATCGGGCCCTGGCCGGCGGTTCCGGATAGGGCGGCGGCCACGGGCAGGGCCCCCGCGCCCTCCGTGATGATACGCGCCTTCTCGGCCAGCAGCCGCATGGCCCGTTTCGTCTGCTCCAGCGTCACCACGATGCAGCCATCGACCACCGGCTTCATGCGTTCCCACATCCGCGGGAACAGGCTCTGGCCCCCGGCGCCGTCCACGAACGACGCGGTCCACTGCGTGAACACCTGCGGCGATCCCTTGGCGAAGGAGAGCGCCGCGGGAGCGGCCGTCGCCGGCTCGGCGCCCCAGATGCGAACCTCCGGCTTGAGCGCCTTGATCGCGCTGCCGACGCCCGTGATGAGTCCGCCGCCGCCGATGGCGGCGATGACCGCCGCGGTGTCCGGTGCGTCCTCCAGGATCTCCAGCCCCATGGTCGCGTGGCCGGCGATGAAGTTGTGGTCGTCGAACGGGTGGATGAACGTGCCGTCGACCCCCGGGAACGACCGCTCCTCCAGCGCCTTCCACGCCACTTCGAACGGCACGAGGACGAGCGTGGCGCCGAGCGCCTTCATGCGCTCGAGTTTCGCGGCGGGCGCGGTCGCGATCGCGACGACGGTGCAGCGAACCCCCGCCGCGCGCGCCGCGTAGGCGACGCCCTGGCCCGCATTCCCCGCGCTGATGGTCCACACCCCGCGCCGGCGGTCGGCCTCGGACAGCAGGGCGACGGCGTTGGCGGCACCGCGCAGCTTGTAGGCGTTGATCGGCTGCAGGTTCTCGAGCTTGAGCCGGATGTCGGGATAGCCCGGACCCAGCTCCAGGCGCACCAGCGGCGTGCGGACGGCGGTCCCCGCGATGCGCGTGCGCGCTTCCCGGATCTCTTCGAGGGCGATGGGGCGGATGGCTTCGAGCGCCGCAGGCATCCGCGCTACACCCTGCTCGGCGGCGCTCGGCCCACGAGGATCGTGATGTTGTCGCTGCCGCCGCGCTCCAGCGCCAGGTCCAGCAGGGTGTGACACACCTGCTCGGCCGATGTCATGGCACCCAGCTGCTCGGCGATTTCCGCGTCCTTGACGTGCTTCGTCAACCCGTCGCTACAGAGCAGGATGACGCACCCCCGCCGGCTGATGTCGAACCGCGTCACCTCGGGCGTCGGCTCCGGCCCTCCGATGGCGCTCGACAACACGTTGCTGAAAGGCGACGCGGCCATGCGCTCGGGCAGGAGCGCGCCGCGGTCCACCAGGTCCTGCGCCATCGTTTGATCGCGGGTGATCTGCCGCAGCGCCCCGTCCCAGAAATAGTAGCAGCGGCTGTCCCCGACCTGCATCACGTACATCCAGGGCCATACGGCGATGGCCAGGGTGAGGGTCGTGGCCATGCTCTTCGCCTTCGCTTCCGCGCGCACCGCGGCGTCCGCTTCCAGGGCGGCGGCGCGCAGCGCCTCGAGGAACTGCTCGTCGTCGACACCCACCGCGTGGTAGCAGCGCAGCGTCGAGGTGACGTACCGCGTGACCGCTTCCGCCGCGACCTGACTGGCCTCGCCGCCGGCCGTGGTCCCGCCCACCCCATCGGCCACGAGCAGGACCGTCGCGAGGCGCTCGCCGCGCAGCGGCAGCTTGTCCGGGTTGGGGAGGCTCGTGGCGTGGACGACCGCCAGCGGGTGCACCGTGCAGAGCAGGAAATGATCCTGGTTCTCGCGGCGCACCTTGCCCGGGTGCGTGAGGCCGAACAGGTCGAGCTCGTCGTCCCTCGGCTTCGCCCCGGGCAGGGGCTGGATACGGGCGGTCTGCAGTTTGGGACTGGTCAACGCATGGATCCTCAGGAGGCGGCCCGAGTCAGCATGCCTGCTTCTCCGGGCGGCCGCAAGGCGTCATCTTTTGGCCCCATGACCGAGTCCCTGCTTTCCCCGGCTGTCGAAGATCGCTGGGGCGCCGGCCCGGCTGCCGGCGCCGACGAGCTCGATCAACTCGTCTATCTCTCCAATCTCGTCGGGCGGGAGCCCAGGCTGGTGCAGCCGGGAGGTGGGAATACCTCCGTGAAGATCGGGGAAGTGCTGCTGGTCAAAGGAAGCGGCACCGATCTCCGGACCATCGACCGCCGGGGGTTCACCCGCCTCTCGCTCGCGCGGCTCGCCACGCTGCGCGACCTGACGGCGATGGGCGACCCGGAGATGATGCGGTTCATGGCGGGCTGCATGATGGTCCCCGACGGCCCGGTCCCGAGCGTGGAAACCCCGCTGCATTCGCTCCTGCCGCACCGGGTGATCGTCCATACCCATGACGTCGCGACCATGAGCCTCACCAACGTGACGGACGCCGTGGCCGAGCGGCTCACGACGCAGCTCTTCGGGGGAGAGATCTTCTACGTGCCGTACGCGCGACCCGGGTTCCCCCTGGCCCACGCGCTGCGGGACCAGCTGGACCAGATTCCCGCGAGCGCGATCGGACTGGTGCTGGCGCATCACGGGCTGGTGGTGTGGGCCGAGGACATCCGGGAGTGTTATTCCCGTCTGGTCCGCACCGTGCGACGGATCGAGGACCACCTCGAGGCCAAGCGCCGCGACCGGGAGGTGCTGGGCGTCCGGAGTGCCGTGCCGCCGCGCGAGGTGCGCGAGCGTTTCGCCGAGCAGGTGCTCCCGGGCGTGCGCGGCGCGCTCGGCGCGACTGACGGGCGGGTCGTCCTGCACTTCGACGACGCGGAGCCGGTGCTGGGGTCGCTCGGCGCCGAGCGGCTGCGGGATCTCGTCGGCACCGGCATGGCGACCCCGGAGCACATCCTGCGCGCCGGCCGCCGGCCGTTGTGGCTCGAGGTGGACTGGTCCGCGCCTCCCGAGCGGGCGGCCGAGGCGGTGCGGCGGCGCATCGCCGAGCAGCGCACGGAATACGAGGCGTACCACGGGCGGCATGCCCCGGCGGGGACTCCGCCCATCGCCGACTGGGCGAAAGTCGTGCTCGTCCCCGGGCTGGGCATGATCACGGCCGGGCGCGATCATCGTGCGGCGACGACGGCCAACCTCTGCTACCGGGCGGTGCTGGAGACCATCGCGAACGCGGAGGCGGTCGACCACTTCACGTTTCTCTCCGAAGCCGACGTGTTCGAGTTCGAGCACTGGCCGCTGGAGCGGCGGAAGGTGGAGGAGCAAGCGGTCCGCGACCGCGCGACGCTGCTGGTGCCGGGCCAGGTCGTGGTCGTGGTGGGCGGCGCGAGCGGGATCGGGAGGGCGGCGGCCCGCCGCTTCGTCGAGGAAGGCGCCCACGTGGTCGTGGCCGACCTCGACCAGTCAGCGGCCGATCACGCCGCGGTAGACATCGCGAAGGCCTTCCCGGGTCGCGTCCGGGGACTCGCGGCGGACGTCCGCGACGACGCGAGCCTCGACCGGCTCTTTCGAGAGACCGTCCTCGCGTTCGGCGGCGTGGATTGCCTCTTCTACACGGTGGGCCAGCCCCCGCGCTTCGCCCAGGTCCCCGACATCCACCGCGAGGATCTGCAGCGGCAGCTCGACGTGCACTACCTGGGAGCCGTGATGGCGATGGGGCGGGCCGCGGCGGTCATGCGGCGCCAGGGGTCGGGAGGAGCCATCGTCGCTTCGGTGTCCAAGGCGGCGCTGGCGCCGGGTCGCGAGGCGGTCGCGTACGGCGGCAGCAAGGCGGCTCTGTTGCAGGCGCTGCGGGTGGCCGCCCTCGAGCTGGGTGGGGACGGGATCCGCGTCAACGCCATCAACGCCGACCAGATCGAGACCCCGCTGTTCCGCCGGTTCGTGGCCGAGCGCGCCGCCAGCCGGGGAGTCACGGTCGAGCAGCAGCTGGAGGAGTACCGTAAACGCAATGCGATGGGGGTGTCCCTGATCCCGGCCGAGGCGGTCGCGGATATCGCCGTGTTGCTGGCGAGCGACCGGTTCCGTTATACCACGGGGGACATTCTCACGGTGGACGGGGGATTGCCTGAGGCGTTCCCGCGCTAGCTAGGGCTTCCAGGTCCCCTGCGCCACGGCGGGGACGAAGCCGTCGAGATCCGGCGGAGGGAAGTCCAGCGTCTTGCCCTGCTCGGCGCTCTGGTAGGCGGTCATCAGCAGCTTGACGACTTCGAGCCCGTCGTCGAAGGTGAGGAGCGGTGATTCCTTGCCCAGGAACACGCGCACGAAGTGGCGGTCCTCGGCTTCGTAGCCGTAGGCGGCGGGCTCGTCGGCCACCACGGGCATCAGGCCCATTTCGGCATTCTGCTTCTCGACCAGGTCCTCGCCGGCCTTGCCCTTCACCTCACGGCTGAAGAAGAGCTTCAGGCCGGCGTCGAGCGTATTCCACGACATCGAGTACTCCGGACCCAGCAGCTCGGCGCTGAGGCGCAGTCCGGCACCGACGAAGCTCCAGGAGGTCGTCGCCTCGCCCAGCACCAGGTGGCCATCGGCCGTCTCGAACTCCACGCTGAGACTGGCGAAGTCTTCCGCGGGGTGCCGGGTGTAGTCCACGTCCTTGCCCATCGCGTGGGTGAGCCGTTTCGCGTACTCGGGCCTGGACCATTTGAGACTCGCGATGCGGCCGGTGACGCGCACGGGCTCCACGGTCGAGAGCGGCTCTCCGGGTTTGGTGAGCAGGTGGCGCACGACCAGGGCCGAGTGGCACATCATGTCGTTCAGCACGCCGCCGCCCTGCAGGTCGCCGCGCCAGAACCACGGCATGTGCGGGCCGCTGTGCTCCTCCGCCGCCCGCGCCAGGTACGGCCGTCCCGAGAGGGCCGCGCCGCGCGCCCAGGCGATCTCCCGCGCTCGCGCCAGGCCGGGCGAGAAGAGCTGGTTCTCGAGGTAGCCGTGCAGCACGCGCGCCTCCTCGGCCAGGGCCAGCACGCGTTTCGCTTCCGCCACGTTGCGCGCCAGCGGCTTCTCGCAGGCGATCCCGATCAGCTCGGCGCCGCGCTTCCGCGCGGCCACGATGGCTTCCATGTTGGCCACGCGGGCGTGGTTGGGACCGCAGATCCAGATGCAGTCGATCTCGGGCGCGGCCACCATCTCCTCGATGGACGCGAAGGCGCGCGCGTCGCCCACGCGCAGCGCGCGCGCCAGCGCGGCCGCCTCCTCCGCCCGCTCGCGGTGCGTGCTCCACACGCCGCGCACGTCGGCATCGCGCACGCCCGCCCACCCGCGGATGTGGAAGCGCGCGTTGAAGCCGCTGCCGATGAACCCCGCGCCCAGCCTCTGCTTGCCCATGCTCTTCCTCAGGCGGCCTGCGCCGCCGCCGGCGCCTTTTCCGTGGGACGGAAGCCCACCGCCAGCACCACGGCCGCC
>DATICZ010000124.1:0-9072 GCA_035456525.1 Gemmatimonadales bacterium | reverse complement strand
CGTCGGAATCGGTATCGCGCAGACGATTGACCAGGGGCCCCGCGCCCGCTTCGATCCCGGCGAGCCCCAGGGCCACGGCGGCGGCCGAACGCGTGCCGGGTGACTGCCCGGCGAGTGCCTGGAGCAGCCCCGCCGTCACGGCTGGAGATTCGGTCCGCGCGATGAGGCGCGCCGCGATCGTGCGCACACACGGATCGTCCGCCGCCAATCCGGCGAGCAGCACCGGATCCGCCTCGCTCCCGTGGTTGCGCCCGAGCGCCCACGCCAGCGCGCCCGACGTGTCACTCGGGAATATGGGAGGCGTCCATGGACCGGATCCGAAGCGCCCTTCCGCTGAATGCGCCGCGAGGCCACACAGGATCGCCGGCGCTCCGCGTGCAGCAGCGAGTACCTCCGCGGCCCACTGCCGCTCTCCGCGGGGGCTCGCCGCACCACTCAGCACCAGCACCGCCGCCAGCGTACTCAACACGCCCGACCGCTCGATCAGTCCGTTGCCGGTCATCGGATCCTCCCGCACGTGTATGCTGAATTTTCAGCACTCTGCTGAATAATCAACACTGAGCCGTCGGTTGTCAAGCGGCGTTGGCGAGGGGGGGAAAGCAGAACCGGGCGCCGAGGATTGGCGCCCGGTCGGTGAGTCAGCGGATGATGGGCATCGGCCAGGGCCACGGCCACGGATCGGCGTGGCTCCCGCCCAGCGCGCGCGCCGCGCGCGCCCGCACTTCCGGGTCGCGATCCTCGAGCGCCTGGAGCAGCGCGCCCTGCGCGGCGTCTCCCCCGATCTGCCCGAGGGCCCAGAGCGCGGCGCGGCGCACCTCGGTCGTCGAATCGCGCAGCGTGGCCGCCAGTACCGGCACGGCGCTGGAATCCCCGATCTGGCCGAGCGCCCAGGCGGCCCGCAGGCGCACGTCGTGGGACGGATCCCGAAGCGCGGCGATGAGCGCGGCCGGCGCGCGCTGCGGCTCGATCGTCCCGAGCGCCCACGCGGCCCGCCCACGCACTTCGGCGGAGGCGTCGCGCAGCACGGAGACCAACGCGCTCACCGACTCGGGATCCTCGATTTGCCCGAGCGCCCACACCGCCATCGCACGGACCGATTCCGCGGTATCGCTGCGCGCCGCAGCGCCGAGCGCCGGCGCCGCCTCCCGACGCCCGATCTGGGCCAGCGCCCAGGCGATCATTCTGCGGACCTTGGTTGCCTGGTCGCGTGACAGCCGAGCAGCCAGCGGCTCGATGGCGGACGCGGCCTCGAGCTGGCCCAGGGCATAGGCGGCATCCTCACGCACCGAAGCGACCGAATCATCGAGCGCCCGGATCAGCGCGGCGACGACGCCGGCCGTGTCTGTACCCTGCACCGCTGTGGGTGCGGGTACGGTCTCGGTGCGCGTGAGCGCCGTGCTCCTCGGGGGCGGAGCCGCGATCTGGCGCTTCACCGCTACCGAGCTGTCCTGATGCATCACTGTTTCTGCCGGTGGTAACGGTGGAACCGCAGCGACTGCCGGCACCGGCGAAGGCGCGAGGGCGGCGAGCGGAAGGATGAGCGCCAGCGCCAGGGCGGCCAGCAGAGCCCCATGGCGCCACGACGCCGGCTCGCGTCGCGCCACACGCTCCAGAATGGCGAGCATCCGGCCCTCGAATTCGTGACGTTGCGCCATCGGCAGGGCGACCGCGGGCGTGCGCGACCGCGCGGCCCGGCACACGATTTGGAGCAGGTGATCGGCATACTCGGATGCCCGCGTGCCCACCCCGAGCACCAGGTCGTCGCAGGCCCGCTCGCTCTCGATGCGGAGCTTGCGCACCGCCGTCCACACGAGCGGATGGAACCAGTACACCGCCGCGGCGACCTGGCCGAGTGCGTTCGCGACGAGGTCGTATCGAGTGAGGTGCGCCAGCTCGTGGAACAACACGGTGCGACGCCGCCGATCGTCCCACTCGGCCGCCTCGACCGGTACCACGATCGCCGGATGCAGCACGCCACAGGCGAACGGCATGGGCAACCGATCGCTCATCACCAGGCGCGGGAGCCGCTCCAGGGCAAGGCGATCGGCGGCTTCGAGCAGCGGGCGACGCCATTCCGGGGCGTCGAGCGGCGTTCCGCGGCGTATGACACGGGCCAGTACCACCGCACCCAGGAACAGCCGGCCGAGCAGATACACCGCGCCCAGCGCCCACACGATGAGCAGCGACGCGAGGAGCGTCGTTGGAGTGAGACGCGACCATATGCTCGGCGCCGTCGTCGTGATCGTCGCAGGGTCTGGCATCCGCCCGGAGCTCACCGCACCGGCGCCAGGCTCGCGCGGGGATTCGGACGGCGCCGCGGGCGATGGAGGTGTGGGGGCGCCGGCGTTGAGCGTCACGACGGGAACACCGGCGATCGGCAGTGGCACGATGGGCAGTTGCCATGGGAGCACGGCACTGACCAACGGGAGCACGAGGAGGGAGGCGATGACGGTGCCCCAGACGAGGTGGCGCACCGCGGCCGAGGCGCGGCGCAGCGCGGCGACGACGACGATCGCGGCGAGCAGCAGGAGCGTGCCCTTCACCAGGGTCGAGACGATCCAGATGGCGCTCACGGTCACCGTCCTTCCTCGCCGGCCTGACGGATCTCGCTCGTCAGGCGGCGAATCTGTGCGTCGGACAGCTCGAGGTCGGACCGCTCGAGCAACGCGGCCAGGGCGCGCTCGGCCGAGCCGTCGAAGAACGTGTTCACGACGTGATCGAGTGCGGCCTTGCGGGCGCGCTCACGGCCGAGGGCGGGAGCGTAGACATAGCGGGGCCCGTCGGCCCGGTGGGTGATGTGGCCTTTCTCCTTCAGCACGCGGAGAATGGATCGGACGGCCGAGTAGGTGGGCGGGTCCTTCAAGTCGTCCATCACTTCGGCGACGGTCGCTTCGCCGCGGCGATAGAGCACATCCATCACCTCGCGCTCGCGCCGCGAGAGGGCCTGCCTCGTGTCCGCCATGGGTGCCGCCTCAATGCTGAAATTTCAGCATAAGGTAGGCATCCCCTCCGCACCCGTCAACCACCCCCTCCGGCTAGCGCAGCCGTGGCGGAGCCGGGGGACGCAGCGCCGGCGTCTCCGAGATCAGCTCCCGCGCCAGTTCAGCCAGCCGGTCCGCGAGTTTCTCCAGGTCGGCCATCCGCCGTCTCGAGGTGATGCGGTAGGTCGTCCGGGCTGTTACAAACGTCGCCAGCAGCCACCCCGGGATGATCACTCCCATGGCCGCCGGGGCGACGTGCAGGGCGCCCACGAGGACCCCGATGATCGGCCCCATCCCGCCGCCTCCCATGCCGCCGCCGATGCCGCCATACACCTGGCCCACCAGCGGTGCGAGATCCTCCTGGATGGCGATGCGCGTGCGGCCGGCGCGGATCGACACGACGATCTCCAGGTTGCGCCGCGTCGGCCCACCGGAAGCGGTCCAGGAAAACGATCTGCCAAGCTGGCTCACCTGGCCGACGTTCTTGAGGAACCGACGTGTCGCTTCCACCATGACCGCGTATTCACTGTCGGGGAGCTCCCCGTCGACCACGCGCTCGATCAGCACCGAAGTTGGCCCGCCCGCCCAGGGATTCGACCGGATCGGCTCCAGATCGGGGAGTGGCGCGACACTCCGCGAGGCCAGCAGCGCATCCGCGGCGCGCCGCACGGTGTCCGGCGCGATGCCCACTTCAGCCGCAAGCGCTTCGACGCCGCCGATCGTCATGGCGCCGTCCTGCGTCGGCGCCGCCGCTTCCAGCTCCGACGCGCGCTTGACGATCTCCTGCACTTCCCCGCCGCTGAAGCGGGGGCGCGGCGCCGTGGCGTCCGTGAGGTCCTCGATCAGCGCGCCCGGGGACGCGGTCCGCTGGTCGTGGCGGATCGCCAATCCGCGTACCAACGCGGCCTCCATCCGACTCCCCACTTCGGTGAGCCGCGAGCGCTGCGCCGTCGTCGCGCTGCTGAACCGCCCCGCCCGCACCTCGTCTTCGGTCGGCCAGCGACCGGGCAGTTCCCCCATCAGCATCTCGTAGATCACGGCTGCCAGGCTGTACACATCGGTGCGCGCGTCGAGATCGGTGAGCCCCGCGGCCTGCTCGGGACTCATGTACCCCGGCGTCCCGATGGGAAACCCGGTGCGCGTGAGGTTCACGCCACCCGCGGTGCTCACCGCCTTAGCGATCCCGAAGTCCGCGACGACGGGATGCCCCTGCAAGAAGAGGATGTTCTCCGGTTTGATATCGCGGTGCACGATCCCCATGCGGTGGGCGTAGGCGAGCGCGTCCGCGACAGGGACGGCCACCGCCAGCGCCTGCTCCGGGGTGAGGCGGCGCTCCTGCTGCAGCGTCTGCCGCAGCGATCCGCCGTCTACGTACGGCATCACATAGTAGAGCTGGCCATCAGCTTCGCCGGAATCGTACAGGGAAAGGATGTGTGGATGGGTGAGGTGAGCGGCGATCTCGATTTCCTTGAGGAACCGCTCGACGCCGAGGAACTGCACCAGCCCAGGCAGCAGCACCTTGAGTGCGACCTGGCGATGGTGCTTCTTGTCGAACGCCAGGTAAACGCTCGCCATGCCCCCCCGGCCTAGAAGGCGGCGCACCTCATAGCGCTGGGCGAGCGCGGTGACCAGCCCGGTCGGAAGATCGTCCGCCACGGAGGCGGAATATACGGGAAACGGAGCATGGGGCCTCGCGGCGACGGGGTCTTGCCGATCGCCGCCGGATCATGCAGAATATTTCCCACGGGCGGTGATCCACGCCCAACCTCATCGACCCTCCCCCAGCGAGGGTCCTCGTGAGGCAAAGGGGGGCAGACTCCCGGATCCCTTCGCTGAGACCTTTGCGTCGCCATCGGGCGCCGCTGCTGGGGGGCAGCCCGTGGCTTGACCAAAGGACCGGTACGATGACCACCCATAAAGACTTCAAGCGCCTCGTGCGCACGCGCATGCACAAGACGGGCGAGTCCTACACGGCCGCCCGCCTGCAGCTGCTCAACCGGACGGCGCAGAGCCGGAAGCCTGCGGCGCCGTCCCCCACCGAGTACGCCGCGCTCGCCGGATTGAGCGACGCGGCAATCAAGGCCAAGACGGGATGTACCTGGGAACGATGGGTGAAAGCGCTCGACTACAAGCACGCCGACACCTGGTCGCATCGCGAGATCGCCGCGTACGTGCGCAACACGTTCAAGGTCCCGGATTGGTGGTGCCAGACCGTGACGGTCGGCTACGAGCGCATCAAGGGGCTGCGCGCCATCGGGCAGCGGCGCGACGGGACCTACGAAGCCTCGAAGAGCAAGGTGATCCCCGTCCCCGTCTCCCGGCTGTACCGCGCCTGGCACAATGCGCGCACGCGGGCGCGCTGGCTCCCGGACGTGCGCGCGGTGATCCGCACCGCCACGCGTGACAAGTCGATGCGCGTCACCTGGCCCGACGGGACCCTGGTGATGGTGGGATTCGCCGCCAAGGGCACCGCGAAGAGCCAGGTGGCGATTCAGCACGCCCGCCTGCCCGACCGGGAGACCGCGACCCGGATGAAGGAGTACTGGGGCGCCCGACTCGGAGCGCTGACGCAGGTGCTGGCGCCGCGCAGCGCGTAGTCAGCGCACCGGCAGCCCGCTCGGCACGTTCACCGGAACCAGCGCATTCAGGGTCCGGGCTGACGGGTCGGTCAGCGCCTTGAGAAACGCCACCAGCTCGGCCCGCTCCGTCTCGTTGAGGCGGAGCGGCTGCTGGAGGCGGAAGTCCAGCTGCTGCAGCACCGCCGTGATCGTCGCCGCATCGCCGTGGTAGGTGGCGCGGACGTCCGGAGCCAGCTGGCTCGGGTCGAATCCCGTCAACGCCACGCGGGCGTCGTTGTAGTGACGCACCACCGCGTCGAGGGTCGGATACGCGCCGTCGTGGAAATACGGCGCCGTGAGCTCGACGTTGCGCAGCGGAGCGACCCGGAACATGAAGCGATAGAACTCGTTCCCGGGAAGCGCGCCGCGTCCCAGGTCGAGCGGCGGCTCGGCTCCCACCCCCGGCCCGATCTGCGGCACCGCGACGTCCACGAAGCCCCCACCCCCGAGCTGCGGGCCGTTGTGGCACGTCGAGCACTGCGCCTTGCCGAAGAAGAGAATCGCCCCCCGTTTCTCCTGCGCGGTCATCGCGGCGTCGTCGCGCCGCAGGTACCGGTCGAACGGCGTGTCGAGTTTCGTGAGGGCCTGGACTTCGAACGCCGCGATGGCCGTCGCCGCGTGCTGGAAGCCGAGCTGCGCGCTGGGGACTCCGGGGAACGCCGCGGCGAAGCGGGCCTGGTAGGCGGGGATCGCCATCAGGCGGAGCATGACCGCCCGCCAGATCTCCACCCACTGGCTGTCGCCGAATTGCGCGAGCTCGTTCGGCTTCCCGAATACGTCGGTGTCACCGCGCTCGCCGCGCATCTCGGTGCGGTTGGCGACGGGAAACATCGCCTGCGCCGCGAGGACGTTCGGGAGCCCGGGCGGCAGAGCCGCCCCGGCCGGCGTCTCGAACTGGCCCGCCCCGGAGAACCCCACGACCCGTCCATCCCAGAAGACGTACGGCACCACGATCGCGGCGTTCAGCAGGGTCGACGCGTTGCGGGGCACGAATTGCCGGCCGGACCCGAGCGTACGGTTGGGTCCGACGCCGGACCCGCCGGTGCCCACCGCGAGCGACTGGCCGTCGCCCATCGCGGTGGCCGGGCTGTGGCAGGTCGCGCAGGCGATATCGCGATTGCCGCTCAGCTCCTTATCGAAGAACAGCGCCTGCCCGAGCGACACCAGCGCCGCGTCCTGGGCGGGCGGCGGGTTGATCGGCACGGTGCCCCACTGTTGCAGCGACTGCCGCAGCTGGGCGTCGAGCGATTGCGGTTGCTGGAGGGTGCGGTCGGTTTCGACGCATCCGGCGGCGGCGGCCAACAACCCGAGCCAGCAGGTTCTCACCACGTGTTTCGTCATGGTCGGCCTCCCGTCAGCGCAGCGGCAGTGAGAGCGAGATTTGATGCGTGACCGTGGAGACGCCGGCCAGGCCGAGCGTCCCGCCCGGCGGCAACAGGATGTTGGTCGGGGTCGCCGCGAGCGGATCGCTGAAGACGACGTTGAAGTTGCTCGGCCGACCGGTGCCGTTCATGATGCGGCCACGGTAGTGCAGCTCGAGCTGCGGGAACCGGAGGCTCAGGCCCCAGGTGGGCGACCATTCGACCCAGCTGTCGCGGAACGGCTGGGAGGTGCCGGCGAGGTAATCACGCTCGACCAGCCGGTAATGCATCGAGCGCACGGCGAGTCCCAGCTGCAACCCCACTCCCTTCTTCATGTCGGACAGCGGCAGGTCCTGGCTCACCCCGAGACGCAGCACCACATTCGAGAACCGGAAGCGGTTCTCGGCGGTGCGTCCACCCTCCGGAATCGCGTTGCCCAGCGCGGTCACGATCGGCGCGCTCGCCACCGCCCAGGTCGTACTCCAGATCGGCTCGTAGATGGCGTCGATGCCGAACGTGCTCTGCCCTTCGGCCTTGGAGAATCCCACTCCCAGGTTGTACGCGGATGAGCGCCCCTCGTCGCGCGACAGGGTCACGATTTCATCGGGCGCGATGCGCGGCTGCCGATCGAAGTTGGCCGTCGCGATCCACCCGATGCGCCAGCCGGCGCTCGCGAGCGGCATCTGGTAGGCGGCATGGAGGCCGGTTGTGGTGAGGCGGTTCAGTTCGTGCTCGACGCGCGGGACCTGGACGAACTGCTGCGTCCCCGCGTCCCAAAACAGGTCGAGGTAGCCGACGTCGTCGGTCATCGAGTAGCGGTCGTGCAGGATCAGGGCTTCCAGGGACCGATTGCCTGGCCACTCCTTCACCATTCCCAGCCTGAGATCGAGCTGGTGCCCCGATTGGGTGAGGCCCTGGCTCCCGGGATAGAGCAGATCTTCTCCGCTCACCGCACGCAGCCGAGACCAGGAAACGCCGCCCCCGACCGAGAGGCCGCTTCCCGTCAGCACCCTGCCGAGGGAAGCCTGCAAGTAGGAATTGCCGTGGGAGCGGTCACTCAAACCGACAGGATTCGGCAGGATCGACGTGCTCTGTACGCGAGTGATCCCGATGGGGAAGCCGACCGATGGCATCGGTCCGCTGTACTCGACCTGCTGTATCGCCCCGGACAGCCCGCCGAACCATGGGCCTGCGCGCCCCAGGAGGCCGAGCGGCAGGGTGCGCCCGCCGCCTGTCTCCCGGGAAATCCCGTACACGGCGGGAGCGGCGAACAAGCGCCCCGCCGCGACCCTCGCTCCCATGGCAGGGTTCCGGAAGGGGTCGAACAGCGAGTCCGCCAGCGCGATGGACACGCCGCCCATTCCCAGGTTGGCCGACGGGAAGATCAGGAACTGATCGCCCTGGGCGAGCGGGACGCTGCGGATCGGGATGATCTGCGCGGCGGCCTTGGGGCCGAGGGTGAGGGACAGGGGAAGCAGCAGGAACCAGGGACGCCGGGCGACGGGACACTGACCGAAAGGAATCATTGGACACCCCGGCCGAAAGAGTTTGAGAGAGCATACCCGGGGGGCGGGCACTGCGTCACACGGCGGAAATCGCAAATGCGCTAGGTCCATGCCACGCTGGCGAACCGGGACCGGGTCGCCAACGAGGACTGGATCGAGATCCTGCTCGACGCATTCGGGTCCGGTACGCCTCTGATATGTAAAGTCTACTTGACATGTAGTCAAGCGTACTTTACATTGCTCCGGTCAGCCACCGGGACCCATGGATGATGAGCGGCTCTCCTCCCCGCACTCGCCGTCTTCTGATCGCCTCCCTGTTCGGGCTGGTTGGTGCGGTGCTCGGCGCCTACGCCGTGCTCGAAACCATCACCCTGGCCAGGCCGCTGCGGGTACTCGTGGCGGCGGTGCCGCTCGCCGCGTTCGCCCTGTTCATCGTGGCCGAGGTGCGCGAGATCCGCCGCTGCGACGAGCTGGAGCAGCGTATCCAGCTCGAGGCGCTCGCGGTGGCCTACCCGGCGGGCGTCCTGCTCGTCTACGGCCTGGGCCTCCTCGAGCGGGCGGGCGTCACCGTCCCGGGATTCTCGAGCTTGCGTGACGTGTGGCCACT
>DATICZ010000123.1:0-11904 GCA_035456525.1 Gemmatimonadales bacterium | reverse complement strand
AACCAGTCCTTCAAGCGCGGCATAGGTGTTCGCGCGAGCGAAGCCGGCAGCGCCGGCCACGGCATAGCCCGTGGAGGGCCCGAGCTCGAGCAGCACGCCGTACACCCGGCTCTCGGTGGGCGTGAACTCGAAGGGCGTGAGATCGAGCTTAGTAGTAATGGAGACTACTACTACTTGATTCCCGCGCGGGAAACAAGTCTACCCAACCCTGGCGGCTAGGTCAGGTCGATGGGGATTCCCATCAAACGGGCGATCAACCCCAGACGGAAGGTGATATCCGTCTGGCGTTGTGCCGGGCTCTTGCCTGGCCCTTCTAGTGGGAACCAGTGGTTCAGGACCGGGCTGTCGCTCTTGGGGAGCCCGCGGAGATTCTTCGGGGTCCAGATTCCCCGGTCGTCGGCCTCGCTGTACAGCCGGGCGAGGACTCGGCTGGCGCTCGGTACCTGGCGCACGATGCCCATTCGAGCCAGGAGCTCGAGCCAGTAAACGGCGAACGGGACGTCCGGGACATGCCCTTGGGCGTCCGCCCGCAATGGATCGCCCAACACCTCGAAGGTCGGCTTGAAGAACTTCTTCCCCGCCAGAATGAAGAACGCACGTTTGGGCGCCGGCACGCTGAAAAAGCTCGCCAGCCGCTCGATGAAGCCGGCGCGCTCGCGCTGGACGGCCGGCATGTACGCGAGCATCTCTATGCCGAAGATCGTTGGCGGGGTCGCCGCCGGATCGAGGATGGTCTTTCCCGATTGCTTGCGAAACAGCCTCTCGAGGAGCCCGCTGCGCAGGAAGGCCGAGATGTCCGAGGCGACCTTGTGAGCCGCCCCGCGCAGGCGGGGATCATCCACCTGCCCGGCGTGCGCCAAGGCGGCCGCGGCGGCCTCGCGGTGCAGGTTGCGCACCCAAGCGCCCAGCCCGGGGTCCGTCTTGGCCGCGCGCTGAAACTCGACCAGCAACGCCGGGTCCTCGTCGCGAGACAACAGGCGGAACAGGAATCGGTCGGCCAACCGGAACACGTGATGGTCGGCGGGCCAGCCCAGCTCAAGCAGCCGGCGGTACTGGAACACGGTGCCGGTTTCCTTCCAACCATAGACCTTCGACGGTCCGTATCCCAACAGGTTCCCGCCCCACAGCCCCGTGTCCTTCTGCTTGCGTGCGATGGCCTGTGCGCTCTTGTCGGAGAGTACGGCGGCGCGCAGCGCGGCGACCCGATCAGGATCGCGCGCCGCCGGAGGAGCGACCTCGGTGAGGGCGCGATACTGAATGGGCAGGCTCGCGGCCTCGTACAGCCAGGTCAAGGGAAACGGGTGGGACGCGGGAAGTTCCAGATTGCGCTCGGGTGCCTTTGGGGAGGTCGCCTGGAACGGGACAAAAGCGGCGCAAACTTACCGGAGCCGTGCGCCGCAGGCCAGTCCCCACTTCCAATCACCATAGTCTCTTGGGACACAGCGACTTACGAACGCGGGCCACGCCCCCGACGGTTGGTCTCCGGTTTCAGCGCGGACAGCGCACCGTGTGGATGGTGCCTGGGCCGAGCGGATTGCCTTCGTTCGTGAGCACCACCGTCCCTTCGTCCAGGAAGGCGATCCCCTCGCCGACGCGCCCGAGGCGGTCGAGTGCGCACGGCTTGCCGCTCGGTGTGAGGCGGCCGCCCGGTCCCGGAGTGAAGAAGTAGATCTCGTTGTAGGTGCGGACCGCCACGAGGCCGCCGTCGGGCCGTATCGCGGCGTCGGTCACGCGGCGGCCCGCGCGGGCCTTCGGGACGATGGGCAACGTCTGGACCAGCTGCACCTTCACGGGCTGCGGCGATTGCCACGCGTCGCGGCCGGCCCGATAGAGCCGGATCTTCCCCCCGCGCCCCTTGGAGACGAGGTACACTGCCGTGTCGCGCGGCGAGACGTACATGGCCTCGACGTCCTGCGATCCATCCGGGTACCGGAAATTCAGGGCGAGCGCGGCGGCGGTGACGCGCTGCGTATCGGCGGGGCTCGTCGGCGGGTCGGGTTCCGGCACGCTGTAGATGGTGGCGTTTTTGCGACGCTCGAGATTGTCCCCCGTATCCCCGACGTAGAGGCACGCGCCTTGCCGGCCGCCGAGGGGGCACGGCCCCAGGGCGATGCTTTCCCAGTCCACGGCGCGGGCGCCGGAGACGCAGATCGCTCCGCGATCGGCGCCGCGGAGATCGGTCGCAAACAGGTAGGGCCCGTCACCGGAATCGTTGTGCGTCCAGAGCGTGCCGCGATGGGTGCGACTCACGGCGACGCCCGAGCTCTCCGTGATCCGCGGGTTCTGGAATCTGCCGGTCAACTCGATTGCCGGAGTCGTCGTGCTGGTCTGCCACAACAGCAGGGTCAGGAGCATGGGAAATGAAGCAATGCGCTTGATCGCCTTCGGGCAAGGGGTGATCTTTTCCTCATGATCTCGGCATTGAAGCATCGGCCGGTCCACCCGCTCCCCGACCGGGTGCGGCTGCAGGGGCGCGTTCTCTTCCTTGCGGAGGATCCCGAGCTCGTGCGCCGTCAGCTCGAGGGGCAGGACCTGGACTGGACGCCGAGTGTGAAGCTTCGCGACAACATCTCGACCGACGAGATCACCCCTGCCTACATCTGCTACTACTACGACGAGACGCTGGGGGACTTTCCCTATCTGGGGCTGAAGTGCGGCGAGGAGTTTCCCGTCACACGCGGTTCCGTGCGCGGGGGCGGATTCGTCGCGTCGGTGAGCGGGAAGCGTCGCGGGAAGGGGTCGTCGCGGGAGCAATCGCCCTACGCCGAGATGTGCGCCGGCATCAAGCTGGTGGTCGCGGAGAGCGTGGAGCGCATTTACCGGGAAAACTGCCAGAACCTGGGCATCCTCGTGACGACGGACTTCTCGATCATCGAGCGGGTGCGGCGCGGTGAGGAGCTTCCCCTGGCGACATTCACCGCCGGGGAAGGGGAGATCACGCGGGGGATCGTCGAGTACGGCGGGCTGTTCAACTACAACGTGGCCCGGCTGCAGGGCCGGGTGCGCGTCACCTCCCCGGCCACCGCGCCGCGGCCGATGACGTTGGGCGAGAAGATCCTGGCACGGCACTGGGTGGTGGATCTGTCCACGGGCCGCGTCGGCGTGCCGGCCGTGCAGCCCGGCGACGAGGGGTTCGTCGCGACCGATATCCGGTTCAGCCACGAGTACGTGACGCCCATGGCCGCCATCTTCTTCGAGCAGCTGGTCGGTGCCGAGGAGAAGATCAACGATCCGGGTTCGGTACTCTTCTTCCGCGATCACCTCACGTTCCTCGACGAGGCGATGACGCCGGAGCGCATCAAGGAAGGGCTGCTGGACGTGGCGCTGGAGCTCGAGAAGAAGCAGCGGGCCTTCGCCGAAAAGCAGGGCGTGCGGCTCTACGGGGAGCTCACGCGGCTCGGGTTGCACGGCTCGGAAGCGATCTGCCACTCCAAGATCCTGGAATCCCACGCGCTGCCGGGGCAGGTGATCATCGGCTCCGATTCCCATACGCCCCATGCCGGGGCGGTGGGCGCCGTGGCCTTCGGCGTCGGCACCACGGCGATTTTCAACTCGTGGATAACGCGCGATGTCCGCGTCACCGTGCCCGAGACGGTGCGGGTCGTGGTGCGCGGGCACAAGCCGGACAACGTGACGGCCAAGGACTTCATGCTCGAGATCCTGCGCCATCCGTACGTGAAGAGCGGCCGGGCGATCGGGAAACTGGTGGAGTACCGCGGTTCGGCGGTCGAGTCCCTGTCGGTGGACGAGCGGGCCACCATGACGAACATGACGGCCGAGGTCGGTGGGTTCACGGGCTATGTCGCCCCGGATGAGCGGACGGTCGCGTACCTGATGGAATACCGTGGCATGTCCCGCGCCGAGGCCGAGCGTTGTTGCGCCGACCTCGCGAGCGATCCGGATGCCGTCTACTGCGAGACGATCGAGATCGATGCGGCCGGGTTGCGGCCGATGGTGGCCCTGCCCGGCGATCCGGGCAACGGTCTCTACATCGACGAGCTGCCGGGACGCGTGAAAGTCGAAATCGCGTACGCCGGGTCCTGCACCGCCGGCAAGAAGGAAGACATGGACATGTACGCCCGCGTCCTGCAGGAGGCGTTGGATCGGGGAGAACGTGTCGCGTCAGGCGTGCGCTTCTTCATCCAGTGCGGCTCCCAGGACGTGAAGCACTACTGCGAGGAACGGGGCTACCTCGACGTATTCCGACGCGTCGGCGCCCAGTTCCTGGAGCCGTCCTGCGGCGCCTGCATCAACGCGGGACCAGGCGTGTCCCGCGGCAAGGATGAAGTGACCATCAGCGCGATCAACCGCAATTTCCCCGGCCGCTCGGGGCCGGGCCAGCTGTACCTCGCCAACCCCTACACCGTCGCGGCCTCGGCCATCGCCGGCTACATCACCGAATGGGAGCCCGGCCTCGCTCCGGTCGCAACGTCCTGACCGTCCCCTGCGGCCCCTCCCTCAGGGCGCCGGCGAGATCTTCAGCATCATCGCTTCGAGCCCCCCACCGAAATCCCAGCCCGCGCCAACGGTCGTCGTCGAATCAGGAACGAGCTTCGCCGTGAGGTGCGCATTGCCGGCCAGAGTGCCGCGAAACCGGGTCCAGGTGAGACCCTGCTGGACGATGGTGCTGCCCTCGCCGTAGCTGACGCTGTTCACCCGCAGCGCGCCCGTCCGCGCGCGCCACGTCTGCACGCTCGAGTCCGCGGCCTGGGCCACCACCCAGGCCGTCCCCGACCCTCCGATATCGATCGCCCCATCGGCGCTGAGCGAATCATCGAGCGGGGGCACGAAGCCGCCGCCGATCAGCAGGAACACCGAGTCCACGGTCTGCGTCGCGGGGCGGAAGCCGCGCCAGGCGAGGACACCGCTCAGGCCGGCCGACAGGGTACTGCCCGACAGCTGAAGTTGGAACGCCGCGAGCCTGGTCGTATCACCGGGTCCGTTGACCTGCGGGGTGGCCTGATCGATGAACGGCAGCACGAAGGTCGAAAGGCTGGCGAAGAGACTGTCGCCGCCGAAGGACAGGGCGAGCGCCTGCTGCACCGCGGCCTTCTCCGCGGTCGAGATGACGTTCGTCGTCGGAGCCATCCCGCTGTCGACGGAACACGCGAGCAGGCCCACGGCGGCGAGCGAGGTGACCGCACGCTTCATACAACGGACTCCTTTTGTCGGGACAGACCGGACGCGGGTCTATTCGCCGCCGGTAGCTCCGGAGGCGGCCACGCGTCCCGCGACAGAAGGATACGGCGGCAGGGCGGCTCTTTGGTAGACGCTGCGGGGATTCCACAACACCCAGGATTCCAGGCCGAGCTCCTGAGCGGCCCGGATCTGATCACGGATCTCCGTGGGGGTGTAGCGCGGCAGCCGGCGGCCAAGCGTGAAGGCCTGCAGATACGGCCGGACCAGGGTCGTGCTCGGGAAACGGGTGCGCGCCAGCGCATCCGTCAGCGCCAACCGCACGACCTGGTAGGGGTTGGCGTTGGGGCTGCGGAAGCCGAAGGCGCCGCGGGTATAGTGGCTCGGGTACACCATCGGGAGCACCACATCCGCGACGCCGACGAAGTCCTCCCACACCTGGCCGATGCCCAGGTCGGTGGTGGTGTTCGACGCAGCCAGGCCGAACACGTCAAACGTGACCGGGACGCCCATCGGACGCACGTAGTCGGCCAGCAGCTGGATCTGGCGCCGGACCGCCTCGCGCTGCGTCTCCCCGCCGCGCCGCGCGGCGAAGATCGCCGTCGCCATCCGTGCGCGGGGCTCATCGGGGAATCGCACGTAGTCGAACTGGACCTCGGCGAAGCCGAGCCGGACGGCCTCCTGCGCCAGCAGGCCGGAATACACCCACACCGAATCGTTGTACGCGTCGACCCAGGCGCTGCCGATCCGGTCGTACCACAGCCCGCCGTTGCGCGACTTCACCGACCAGGCGGGCTTGCCGCGCGCGAGCAGCGGGTCTTTCGCCACGACGATGCGCGCGATGGGATAGATCCCGTGCGCGTGCAGCGTATCGAGTCGAGCCTTCACGTCGCGGGCGCGAATGCACTTGTCGGCGCCGATTTCGCGAGCCGTGCGGACCTCGGAACGGTACAGCAGGCAGCCGGTGTCGTCCTTGACGTCGATGACCAGGGCGTTGATGTCGCTCGAATCCGCCAGACGAACCAGTGACCAGAGCCGACTGGAGCCGAAGGCCCAGGCGTTTACGTACAGCGCCTTGACGGCACCGGGTCGGGTCCACTGAAACGCGCGTTGCCGGGCGAACCGCGCCTGGGACGGCAGCAGCGCGACGCGGCTCGCGTCTGCCGCGACGCAGAGCTCGGCAGGTGCCTCGGTGAGCAGTCGCTCAGGGGACTGGGCAAGCAGGCCGCGATCAGGGGCGATCGCGGCCGCAGAGAAGAGTACGCCAGCAAACAGACAGTGCCGCATAGGGGGCTAGACGATAGGAAATAGCCCCAAAGCCAGCAAGAGTCCTAGATCACAAAGAACTAGTGCAGTTGTAAGCTATTGAACAGCAACGGGTAAGTCGCAAGGCTCTGGCCGCGGTACTGCGGCCGGAACCCGAAGAGGATGACCCGGCCGGACCCCACCTTCACGTCGACCAGCGCTGCCCGCCCCGCCACACGCTCCGGGTGCCGCACCCACCCCGACAGCAGCACATCGGAAGGATCGTCGGGATAGCGCCCAACGACGCGCACCTGTGCCGAATCCAGCACGTCGAACGCGGGCCCCCCTTCGAACCACACGGCGGTCTCCGCCGGCATGTCGCGCGCGATGGGGTGGGAGGGATCGAGTCGCGCGCGAAAGATCGAGCCTGGGGCGTAGAAATCCTCGTCCGGCAGTCCTTCGAGCACGTTGCGAACCGGCAGCAGCAATGCCTGGATCGCGAACCGACTGGCGTCATTCAGCGCCACGAGGGTGCCGCCGTCCGCCACGAACTGCCGCAGCGCCTGGATGCCATCGGGACCGAGGCCGCCCGGATACGGTGCCGGGTACCGTCGCTGCGGCAGACCCTCGGCGATGTCACGAGGCGACTGGTCGGGGAGCACCAGCACATCCAGCTTCTCCTTCAGGCGCCCGCCACGGAAGGCGGAGTCAACCACCGAGACGTAGGGGATCCTCCACGTGTCGAACACCCACCGGGTCCACCCTTCGTCGATCGCCGCGACGTAGGACCGATACACTCCGATTCGGGGAGCGCCCGTGTCGAAGCCCGGGTACCTGAGCGTTGCGCGCGGCGGTGCGACAGGGGCCGAGAGCGGCACCCGCAGCGTATCGCTCACCGGCAGCACGGTGAGTCCCAGCAGCAGTGGGAGGGTGTGGGCGGTGACGTCGTACGGACGCTCGGGCGGCCCGCCGGGATAGAGGCGGCGATCCGGGTAGCGCTGCCGCTCCAGCAACGTCTTGGCGAACGCGGCGGCCGGCTGCCGCAGCACGACGACGTAACTGCCGCTCGGCACGCGCTGGTTGCCCACGGAAAACGCCTGCTGGGCGACCCGGATCTCGACGTCGCCGCGGACCAGGAGGCCGAGCAACGTCGCGAGGGCGATCGTGTCCTGCTGGCGGGGAATCACGTACGCATAGGGCCAGCCGCGCCAGCCACGGACCGCGTGCCACTCGATGGCGAGGAAATTCTCGAGCCATTGATCGCGATACCGGGCTGCGTGGTCGAGCAGCGCGAACGACACGTCGGTCTGGTATCCGACGATATCCCGGAGGGACCAGCGGCCCCCCGGCCACGGCGTGGTGAAGTTCCATGAGCGCTCGTGCGGGTTGAAGCCACGCGCATTCGCTTCCAGCCGATCGAACGGTATTTGCACGGGGGTCGCGAGATCGGCGCTCGCCGCCTCGGACAGGATGCGGGGAGCGCCGTGGTAGTGCCCGTAGGCACGAGCGGGACTCCACGCATCGTAGATGGCGTTGATCGAGATGCCGGTCCTCCCCTCGCCGGCGAGCGCCCAGGCGATGGCGGTACCCAGCGTGTTCGTCCCGTTGACGATCAACGGATCGACGTTCGGCTCCACCGGGTCCAGATAGGGGGGCAGGAACATTCTCGAACCGTTGGACCCCTGCTGGTGCAGGTCGAGCACGATGTGCGGGTGCCACACGTTGTAGATGGAATCCACGACCAGCTGGGTCTCGATCTGCGTGAAGGCGTACCAATCCCGGTTGTTGTCGTGCCCGAGGTAGTGGTGGTAGAGCTCGGGCGGGTTGGTGCCTTCGGCAGCGGTGCCGAGCGTCCTGGCGTACCACTTGGCCACGATCGTGACGCCGTCCGGGTTGAGGGACGGCACCAGCCAGAGGATGACGTTCTCCAGCATGTCGCGAATCCGCGCGGTGGTGTCCGACGCCAGTCGGTAGGCGAGCACCGCCGGGGTGAGATTCCCGCCCACCTCGTCGGAGTGGATCCCTCCAGTGATCATGACCATCGTCCGGCCGTCGTGCAGCGCCGTGCGGGCATCGCGGTTGGAGCGCAGCGTCCGGGGATCGAAGAGCCGGTCGTTCAGCCTGCGGTAGACGTCGAGCCGGCGAAGGTTCTGCGGGGACGAGATCGCCAGCACGGCGAACGGGGCGCCGAGGGTCGTCTTGCCGAGCTCGCGGTAGTCCACGCGGTCGCTGGCGCGGGCCAGGGCCTGGTAATAGCGGACGAGAGTCGGCCAGTCGGCCAGCTTGCGGTCGTCGCCGGGATTGAACCCGAGCACGGAGCGGGGAGTCGGGATGGCGACTCGACTCTGGCCGGCGACGGGAGCGCCGACGAGGATCAGGGCGAGGAATACGGATGCGCAGGGAGACACGTTGGCGAGTTCGGGAGCGGGAAAGGTAGGGACATCGGCGCCACGACGCCACGACACCCGTCGGACTTCGGGGAGGCGTGGCGCCGTGGCGCCGTGGCGCTTGACGGCGGTCAGGGCAGCTTGTGCAGCTCCACGCGCCGATTCTGGGCCCGTCCGGCCGCCGTCGCGTTCGACGCGATGGGGTTCGCGGGGCCGAATCCCCGCGCGACCATGCGCGACGGCGCGATGCCCTTGCGCGCCAGATACGCCCGCACGGCGATCGCCCGGGCTCGTGAAAGCCTGGTGTTCACCGCGGCGGAGCCGGTGCTGTCGGTATAGCCGGCGATCTCGATGTTGATGTCGGGGTTCGCCGCGAGGGAAGCCGCGACCTGGTCCAGCACGGCGAACGATTCCCGCGTCAGCGCGGAGCGGCCCGTCTGGAAATTGACGCCTCTGAGGATGAGGGTGGGCCGCGCGCCGGGCGCGCGCTCTTCGCGGAACAGGACGACGCAGCCGACCTGATCCACCGGCGTTCCGGGCGGGGTCCCAGGGCAGCGGTCGAGGTTGTCGGCGACGCCGTCGCCGTCGGAGTCCCGCGCGAGCGGGCACCCCGTGGCGTCCACGCGCTGCCCGACGGGAGAATTGGGACACTGGTCGATCCCGTCGGGGACGCCGTCGTTGTCGCCGTCCTTGGGACACCCGGCGGCGTCGACGATCACCCCGGGTGGCGTGTTGGGGCAGCGGTCCACCCCGTCGACCACCTTGTCGCCGTCCGCGTCGCTGGGGCAGCCCTTCGCGTCCACCGTCGCCCCGACGGGCGAGTCCGGGCACTGATCGAGCCCGTCGAGAACTCCATCCCGATCGCCGTCGGAGGGGCACCCCACGTTGTTCACCGTCGCGCCGGCGGGCGTGTCGGGACACTGGTCCAGGCCGTCGGCGACGCCGTCCCGATCCGCATCGAGCGGGCATCCGGTTGCGTCGATCATCGCGCCCGCCGGCGTCCCCGGACATCTGTCGAGACCGTCCAGCACCGCGTCCTGGTCCGAATCGCTGGGACAGCCGCGCACGTCCACGGTCGCGCCCGCGGGCGTGCGGGGACATGCGTCGCGCTTGTCGATGACGCCGTCGGCGTCTGAGTCTTTCGGCCCCGTGCGCGCGCCCCCCCCTTGCAGGAACGAGAGGCCCGCGAGGGCCAACAGGTGGGTGGCGTGATCGGTGCTGAAGGCACCCTTCGTGTTGGGCGTGTAGACCGCGCGGCCTTCCAGCATCAGGCCGACGCGCTCACCGAGCGGCACGCGCACCCCCAGGCCACCGTGCACGCCGCCGTCGGTGAAGGAGAAGGGGTTGCTCGAGCCGAAGTCGATGCGGGAGTAGCCGGCGACCGCGTACAGCACGGCCGGGAGCCGGACTACCAGATTGGCGCTGGCGATCAGCGGGTCCATCGTAGCGCCCGGCGAGCCGGGCACGTCCTGCTCGCGCTGGAACAGCACGTCGGCGCCGAAGCCGACGCCGCGCGTGAGGTAATACGTCAGGCGCGCGCCGCCGCCGATTCCTCCGTCCAGATTGAACGCCTTCTCGTAACGCGTGTACGCCCCGAAGACGCTCAGCTCGAAATCGTGGCTCTGTTGGGCCCTGAGCACTCCGCTGCCGCCCACCACGAGCAACCCGACGGTGATGATCGCGCGCAAACGAGCCTCCTCTGATCCTTCCAAGATAGGAAACAGGGCGGCAGAGCGCGACGCCGCGGCCTCAGGGAACCTGACGGAGCTCCACGCGACGGTTGCGCGCCCGCCCCGCCGCGGTCGCATTGGAAGCCACGGGGTCCGCCGGACCGTACCCGGCGGCTCGCATCCGCTCAGCAGCCACACCGCGCTGTTGGAGGTAATCCTGAACCGTGCGGGCACGCTCGGCCGACAGCCGAGTGTTGGTGCGCGCCGACCCCGTGTTGTCGGTGTACCCGGCGATTTCGATACGCACCTCGGGGTGCGCGAGCAGCGACGCCGCAACCTGGTCGAGGACGACGTGCGAGGTGGGCAACAGCCGCGCGCTCCCGGATTCGAAATTGACGCCTTGCAGCACCAGGGCCTCGCGCTCGCGCGCGAACAAAACCTGACACCCTAGTGCATCGACCGGCGTGCCGGCGGTCGTCCCCGGACAACGATCCCGCTCGTCGTCGACGCCGTCGCCGTCGGTATCGCGGCTCACCGGACAGCCGGTGGCGTTCACGGGCGCACGCGGAGGGGTGCCGGGGCAGCGATCGTTCGTGTCGCTCACGCCGTCGCCATCTGCGTCCAGCGGGCAGCCGCGCGCGTCGATCTCCGAGCCGACGGGAGAGTTGGGACATTGATCCGCGCCGTCGTAAACGCCGTCACGGTCGGAATCGACGGGGCAGCCGGAGGCCTCGGTGACCACTCCAGGCGGGGTGTTGGGACAGCGATCCAGGCCGTCGAGGTGGCCGTCGCCGTCGGAATCCACCGGGCAGCCGCGGACGTCCACGATCGCCCCGTCCGGTGTGCGCTGGCACGCGTCGCGCGCGTCCGGTATGCCGTCGGTATCGAGGTCCGCGGCCGGGTGGGCCCTCGGCAGGAGCGCCAATCCGACCAGGGCGAGGAGGTGACCCGCCCCACGCCCGTCGAGGGAGGAGGAGAAGGCGTACTGGCCGCGCAGCTCCGTACGCACCGCCAGCCGGGCGCCGAGCGCGGCGCGATGGCCCAGCCCGAGGGCGATCGCATCGTCGTTGAAGTCCCCGGGCGGCGTGCCGTGGAAGTCGGGCCTCGCGTAGCCGGCGAGCGCGAACCACCCGCGGCCACCGGCCTCCAGCTCGCGCAGTGCATGGACTCCGATAGACGTGAGCGGAATGGACCGGCCGCCACCGGCGATCGTCGCGCTTCCAGCGCCGAGCTCCAGCTCGAGCGTCCAGCCTGGTCGAGGGCTGAACCCGAGACGGCCCCCTCCGGCGAGCCCCATTCGCAGGTCGAAGCGCGGGCTGAAGGACGCCAGCGCTCCGAATGCCCCCAGCTCGAAGGAACTCCGTTGCGCTGTGGCGGGGCCGGCCGCGACGAGCACGGTGATGGCCAGTGCAGGACTGAGGTCCGCCGGAGGTCTCAGAATCCCCACGCGCCCGCGCGGCGCTCGC
>DATICZ010000122.1:0-4293 GCA_035456525.1 Gemmatimonadales bacterium | reverse complement strand
TGACCAAAGAGCCCCGCAACGGATGTCCGTTGCGGGGCGTCTTCTTCAGCTACCCCGGCACAGTGAAGATCGATGCGGCTGTCCGGGGTGCCGCGCGGCGCTCCTGCGCCGAAAGGCGGGAGGCGCCCATGCGCGGGGGGGGAACCTGTTACGCGTGAATGCGGCGGCCGCTCAGCGCGTGGTACACGACCAGCACGACGATCGCGCCGACGGCGGACACCAGGATGCTGTAGAGGTTGATGCCGGTGGCGCCCGAGTGGCCGAACTGATTGAAGAGCCAACCGCCCACGACGGCGCCGATGACGCCGAGGAACAGGTCTCCGACGAGACCTTGGCCACGCTTGTTGACCATCTTGCTGCCGATGAAACCGCCGATGATTCCGACCACGATCCAGGCTAGAATAGGCATTCGAGACTCCTTGGGTTCACCTGCTTATTTCACGACCAGAAGCACGATAATGACGACGACGATGATCAGCGCCAGCGTCGACAGCACGATGGTGTGGCTGCCGCCGCTGCTCATGAGCGACGCGCTCCGCGAGGCGCTGCTGTCGATGACGCTGGGCTCGAAACCCTGGTATTCGGGCTGAATCCGCGGTCCAGGCTGGGCGCTGTTCGGGGAGCTCGCGGGCGCTGTCCTCACCTCTGCCGCCGGCGCCGGACCGGCCGCCTGCTGGGCCGCCAGCGGCGACAGCGCCGTGGCGCACAACGCGGCGACCAGAACCATGACTGTTCGATTCATGCATGCTCCTCGAGAGGGTGGCACCCGCATGTACTGAACTTGCACGCGGGTGCGCCGGCCGAATATCCCTCGGGAGGATGAAAAGGCGGCTAGTTCCTTCGGTGCAGGCCCTGCCTACTTCGCCGGCTGGATCTTGAACAGCTTGACGATCACGACGTAGACGACCAGGGCGATGATCAGGAAGTCGATCGTCGCGCCGATGATGTCGCCGATTTTGAGCGGGTCGTTGCCCTCGCCCAACGAGATGCTGAACTCCCGCCAGGCGCCCCCGGGCAGGACGAGGGAGATGATCGGCATCAGGAGGTCGGCCACCAACGCGGTGACGAGCTTCGCCACGGCGCCGCCGATGACGACCCCGATCGCCAGGGAAAACGCGTTCGTTTCGAGCATGAACTTCTTGAATTGATCGAGCACGATCGATCCTCCACGCGAAAAGGGACGGCGAGCTACAGCCGGCTGCGGATGAACTCGGGCGTCAGCCCCTGCAGCCAGGTGGCGAGCAAGGTGAACCGGTCGGTGACGAGCAGCAGCCCGAGCGCGATGAGCAGCGCCCCCGAGACCCGCTCCACCCACACCAGGTAGGGACGGAACTTCTGGAACCAGACGAGGAAGCGGTCCAGCGCGAAAGCCGTGAGTACAAACGGCACCGCGAGCCCGAGCGTGTACACGCCGAGCAGGGCCGTCCCCTCCGCCAGGCTGGAGCGCGTGGCCGCGAGCGTCAGGATCGCGCCGAGGATCGGCCCGATGCACGGGGTCCAGGCCGCACCGAACGCGATGCCGGCCACCGAGGAGCCGAGGTAGCCCAGCGGCTTGCGCGCGAGGTGGACGCGCCGCTCGCGCGTCAGGAACGACGGCCGCAGGATCCCGAGCAAGTAGAGTCCGAACAGGATGACCAGTACGCCGCCGGCCCGCGCGATCCAGTATTGCGACACGGTGAACAGCGCCCCGATGGCCGACGCGGACGCGCCCAGGCCGACGAAGATCAACGCGAACCCGGCGACGAACCAGAGCGCGTGCAGCATGGCCGTCCCGCGCCGCGCCTGCACCTCCTCGGCCGTCATGCCGGTGAGGAACCCGACGTAGCTCGGGATCAGGGGCAGCACACACGGCGAGAGGAAGCTCAGGAGCCCCGCCGCGAAGGCCACCAGCAGGGGAACGCCGTTACCGCCGTCGGGGGGGGGCTGCATCGCGAGCACGCTGGTGATACGCCACGAGCTTGTAGGCCAGTTTCGCGGCGAGGAAATCGGGCGCCACGATCCCGGGGAGCGGCGCCAGCTCGACCAGGTCCGCGCCGACCACGTTGCGCTCGGCGAACACGCGCTCGAGCAGGCGCAACGTGGGATACCAGGTCCCGCCGCCCGGCTCCGGCGTCCCGGTGGAGGGCACGAGCCCCGGGTCGAAGTAGTCGATGTCGATGGTGATGTAGACGTCGGGCCCCAACGCGTCCAGCGCCCGCTCGATCCAGCGCTCCTCGGGATCGAGCTCGTGGGCGAAGATGGTGGGGATTTCCTTCTCCCGGATCAGCCGCCGCTCCTCGGCCGTGATCGCCCGGATCCCCACGGGCACGAGCGTCACCGCCTCGTGCACCCGGTACATCACGCAGGCGTGCGAGAAGGGCGTGCCTTCGTATTCGGCGCGCAGGTCCCCGTGCGCGTCGAGCTGCAGCACGCTGAGGCGGCGGCTGCCAAGCCGTGCCGCGTGCGCCTTGATCGGCGGGGCGGAGATCGAGTGCTCCCCGCCCAGCATGAGGACGAAGCGGCCGTCGGCCAGCAGCGCATCGAACGCGGTCCGCAGCTCGGCCAGCGCCGCCTCTGGGCCGGCGCCGGTCAACAACAGCTCGGGCAGCGTGTGCACCCCGACCCGGTAGGGCTCGGTATCCAGCTCGTGGTCGTACAGCTCGATCGCCCGCGACGCCTCGAGGATGCGTCGCGGCCCGAAGCGCGTGCCCCCCATGTACGACACGGTCGCCTCGTAGGGCACCGGGAGCATGACGACGCCGGCGTGTTCCAGCGAGGGCGCGTCGCCCTCGGGGAGGCCGAGGAAGTTGAGCGGCGCGCCCCAGGACAGCTCGGCCAGCCGCTTATCCACTGAACGCCACGGCCGCGACCACGGTCGTCCAACGGCCGTCGTCGCCGCATTCCGCCGTCGAGGTGACGTTCAGCGTGCGCACGATCTCTCCCGACAGCATCCACTGCTCGCGGCGCTGGTCCCACGCCTGGTCCGGATCGAACGGCACGCCCAGCACCGTCGCCAGCATCGAGGCCGCCAGGTCCTCGGCGTAATCGCCCGAGACGATCTCGTTCTGGCCGTAGCTGTGGTGCTCGGAGATGTAGCCGTGATGCGACGGGTCCGACGGCACCGCCAGGCCGATCGACGCCGCCACGAGCCGGCTCGGCTCGTTGGTGGCGGACTCGGCGAGCACGGTGAACAGCACCTGACCCGGCCGCAGATTCCGCAATCCCTCCTCCCGATCCACCAGCTTGCACTGCGGTGGGAAGATCGAGCTGACGCGGACCAGGTTGAAGCTCGCCAGGTGGGCGTCGCGCAGCGCCATCTCGAAGCTCGTGAGCTTCTCCTTGTGCCGGCCCACCCCCTTGGTCAGGAACGCCCTGGTCGGCATGAACTGCGCTGGGTCGATCACGTCACCTCGTCCGTGCTAGGGGGTTGGATTGCTGGCAGTCGCGGCACAGCCCGAAGACTTCCAGCCGGTGATGGTGGGGGCGGAACTCCACCTCTTCGGCGAGCAGCCCGATCATCCGCTCGAGGCGATCGTTCGAGAACTCCATCACCCGGCCGCACGCCGAGCAGATGCAGTGCTCGTGCGCCTGGCCGGGCGGCACCGGCTCGAAGCGCCGGAAGCCCTCGCCGAAGTCGCGTTGCGCCACGAGGCCGCTCGCCACCAGCAGGTCGAGCGTGCGGTACACCGTGGCGAGGCCGACCGTCACGCCGCTCCGCGCCACGCGCGCGGCCACGTCCTCGGCCGACACGTGATCCGCGGCGTCGAGCACCACCGCCGCCACGGCGAGCCGCTGCTGCGTGGCGGGCAGGTTGCGCTCGGCCAGGTAGCGGCGGAAGCTCGCGAGCGCCCCGGCGCCGTCAACCTTCATACCAGACGCCCGGGCCCAGCGCCAGCGGCGGCTCCGCTTCGCCGCTGCGCTCCGCCGATTGCGCCATCACCTGCGCCACCACTTCGGCGGGCGACAGCGCGACCTCGCTGACTTCCACCCGGGACTGGCCTCTCTCCTTGCCGCGCACCACGAGCATGTAGCGGGCGGTGTAGACCACGAGCCGGCCCTCGGGATGGCGCCGGGTGACGACCGCGGTGCCCCACTCCCGGCCGTCCCGCTTGATCGGCCGGAAGAGGTAGACGGTCTCGATCTCCGCCGGCGGCACCTGCTCCGCGACGGCCGCGGCGAGCTTGGCCCAGCCGGGTCCCTGGCCGGGCCGCGTCGCCGCGCCTAGCGCCGGGGCGCTGTCGGAGCCGGCGCCGGATTCCGGGCCTGTTCCCATCGCTCCACGTAGAACCGCAGGACGTGCATGAAGTCCTGCGC
>DATICZ010000121.1:0-5371 GCA_035456525.1 Gemmatimonadales bacterium | reverse complement strand
CTAGGACGAGAGACTCCCCTCCCGGCGCGTGGCCGGCGCCGGGAGGGAGCCCCCGATGGACGCCGGCCCCCTCCCCGCTTGCTGGTATCATCCCTGCCGGGAAGGAGGGCGGCGGGGGCGCGTCCGCCCGCCCTGGAGGTTCGCTCGTTGCGAGGCCCTCGTCTTCTTCTCTCCGTCGCCGCCGCCGCCGTGCTCGTGGCCGGCGGGGAGCGGCACGTCTCGGCCGCCGCGGCCTTCCGCGTGATCGTGCACCCCCAGGTGAAGGGGAGCGAGATCCCCCGGCCCGTGCTCAGCGCGATCTTCCTCAAGCAGGCGCTGAAGTGGGGCGACGGCCGTCCCGTGGTGCCGGTCGACCAGTCCGTCCAGTCCTCGGTGAGGCGTGTGTTCTCGAACGAGGTGCTGGGACAGGGCGTCGTCGAGGTGCAGGTGTACTGGCAGCGCAGGATCACGGCCGGGCTGGTCCCGCCGCCGGTCAAGACGTCGGACGAGGAGGTGGTCGCCTTCGTGGCCTCCACGCCGGGGGCGATCGGCTACGTGTCGCCGGGCACGCCGCTCGCGAACGGCGTGCGGGAGGTCACGGTCGTCGACTGAGGCCCCTGCCGGGCCGCGCGCGGCTGCGCCGCCACGTCTCGGCGTTCTCCCGCGCGTTCAAGCGGGAGGCCTGCGCGCACGCCATTCGCGCAGTGACGCAGATCACGCGCCCCCCGAAAAGAATACAGACATAGTCCGTCCCGCACGGCTGGGCGTTTGCAGAATCGCGCCGGCGAACCCGGCCGCCATGCATTTCTTGCTGAGGGGGCGAACTCATGGCCTTCTTCTTTCGTGCAGGGTCAAAGACTGCCCGCACGCGCCGCGGACGCCCGCTCGTGGCGATCGCGTTCATGGGAGTGGCCGCCGTCTTCCTGGCCGCTGCCGAGGCGCGCGCGGCCACCACGGTCGCCACGATCGGCGCTCTCCGAGCGCTTCCACCGCCGGCGACGGCCGCCGTCGTCGGTGTCGCCTGCCACACGGTTCCCGGAGACGGGGGCGGCGGATCCTTCCGCTTCGACGTCTTCTCGTCGGCGGCCGACGACAACGGCACGGTGATCGCGCCCGCGGCGGGGGGACGCGGCCGCTGGCTGCGCGTCTTCACCCGTGACCTGTCGGTCCGCTGGTTCGGGGCCCGGGGCGACGGCCGGACCTACGACACCGCGGCCGTGCAGTCCGCGGTGAACGCCGTCCGCGCCGGCGAGACGCTGCACTTCCCGCCCGGAGTGTACCGGATCCACGCCGACCGCGGCGTGCAGCTCAAGAGCGACCTGCGGCTGGACCTGGGGACCGCGACCCTCGCCGGCGCCAACGTGGACGGGGCCCGCTGCCGCCTGCTCGAGATCCAGGGGAAGAAGAACGTGGTCATCTCGGGCGGCACGCTCCTCGGGAGCCGGCTGGGCTCGCCCCAGTGGGGAGTGGGGATCCTCGCGAGCGACGCCGAGAGCCTATTCATCGAGAACGTGCAGCTCCGGGATTTTTTCTTCGACGGCATCCTCCTCACCGGCAACCGCGGCTGCCGATACGTGTTCGTGCGCGGCACCGCCTCACTCAACAACCGGCGGGCCGGCATGAGCGTCGTGGCCGCGTCGGACGTGACGGTGACGGGAAGCACCTTCGAGGGCACCAGTGGGCAGTCGCCGCAGGCCGGGGTGAACGTGGAGCCCAACGCGGGGACCTCGGTCGCCCGCGTCCGGTTCGAGCACTGCGCGTTCCTGCGCAACGCGGGCATAGGCCTGTACGTCCACCGTGCGCTCGGCGACGCCGTCTCGGACGTCACGATCGTGCGAAACGTCGTCAAGGACAACGACCAGGGCATCGCGGTCGCGAGCGTCGTTCGCGCGAGCGTCCTCGACAACGAGGTGAGCGGGCACCGGGGTCGCGCGAAGTCCGGGATCGTGGTGGGCGGCACCACGGGAGTGATCCGCATCGCGGACAACGACCTCGTGGACAACTTCCGCGGCATCCTCGCCGCCGACGCCAGCGTCGAGATCCTGAGGAACAACGTCGTGGGGACGGGGCCGATCGCAGGCCTCGGCCAGGGCGAGGACGGCGACGGGATCGTCTGCCGCGGGATCTCGGCCCCGGAGGACGAGACCTGCGTCGTCGCCAGCAACACCGTCCGCCGGTCGGCGGGCTCGGGGATCCAGGTGCTCCTCATGTGGAAGGCCGTGGTCGCGGCCAACGTGATCGACACCACGGGGCAGCGCGGCATCCACCTCCGCTACGCCAGGCTCGGCGAGGTGCGGGACAACACCCTGTCGGGCGCCAGCCTCGAATCCCCGGGTTCCCACTACGTCGTGGACGTGGCCCAGGACTCCGACGGGAACCTGATCACTCGGAACGTGATCCGGGTCGGCAGCGCCCGTGGGGCGATCGGCGTCGGATCGAACTGCGGGAGCAACCGCGTGTACGGCAACGTCGTGCAGCCGTGACGCCCGGGGCGGCGGCCGCCGGGACGGGCGCCGTGGCCTAGCTAGTTTCTGGCGCGAAACACGTTTCTCCCAGTATTCACGGGCTCCAGCTGCATAGCGCCAGCCATTATCAGGGCTCTGGGCACTGCCAACGGCGGATGTCAGTCTGTTGGTGGCCGCGGTCGTACTGGGGGCGCACAGCTCCGCCGTCCCACGTTTGATCCGAGCCTCGCAGAGGCGGCGGGGGTCAGGCGGCGCGGCTATGATGGGTGGCTTTCTTCTTCGCGAGCAGCTCCGCCAGGACCAAGAGGTTGTTCGCAAGTGCGGCCATGCCCACGAAGACGTCGAATCTGGCACGCCCGTTGGAGAGACAGCGCCTCATGCCACGACCGCGCATGAGAACGGAGATGCGGCCTTCGACCCCGGCACGAAAGCGCTGGGCCTGCTTGAAAGTGCGCGTCTTCTCGTAGGCTTCTCGCTCCGCGGTCCTGGTTCCACCCCGCTGTGGAATGGACTCGATCCTGACGCCGCTCTGGCGACAGGCATCGATATTGAGGGGGCTGTAGAAGCCGCGGTCTGCGGCAAACACGTGGGGACCGCGGCCGAAGAAGAGCGCGTGCCGATCCAGGACCGACCGTACGTGGGTTTCGTCCTGGGGGTTGCCGTTCAGGACTTGGTAGTCGGTGATGAGACCGTGGCCGCTTTCGGCCAGGAAGACCTTGTGGCCAAACTCGACGGGCTTCTGCGCCTTGCCGCGCACGATGCAATCCGTGTGGGGCTCGAAGATGGAGAAGATCTTCTCCGCCACCGGGACCTGCTCGTCTTTGAGCACCCGGCGACGCGTCTGGTCGATCACGCGGTCTGCCAGACCGCAGTAGTGCTCGATCGAGTCGCACCGGCCACCAATGCGGATGCTCCGCATCAGGTTTCCGCAGGACTCGGCCTTCCTGCGAGCCTTGGGCAGCACCACACGCGCGGAGCTCACGACGTCGTCCGTGGTTTCGATCAGGTCGCGATACTTCGGCCGCTGTTGCTGATGACGCTGTTGCCGCGTCATGCGGGTGATCTCCTGGAAGCGCCGCCGCGCCTTGCGGGTATGGTCGCGGAAGCCTCGCACCGTCTTGGGAGCGTCTTCGGCGAGGCGCTTGACTTCGCGGGTGATCACCCGTACGCAGTCCCAGAGCAGGCTCGAGTCGGACGGGAAGCGGATGTCGGTCTCGACGACTGTAGTATCGACGCGGAGGCGCTTGCCATCCTCCACGCCAGCCTCCACCGCGTACCTGACGACCTCCTCGTTAACTTGGCGGACGGTGTCGGCGGTGAGCCTGTTGAAGGCACGGTTGAAGGCGTGATGACGAGGAACGGGCTGAGAGTCGAATCCCGTGAACACGCGCCAGCAGACGCCGTCCGCGATCCGCTCACTGAGCGAGCGCAGGTCGAGGTTCTCGATACGCTGGAGTACGAATGCGCGCAAGACCTGGAATGGGCTCAGACCCGTGCGACCAGTCCGAGGGTTCTTGAGGCCGACTCTGAGATCGCGCGCCACCTTTTCGATCAGCTCGCGTCTGTCATCGAGGAGCTTGGCGATCATCTGTAGCCGCGGATTGCGGGCGGCGGCCTGGGCGCGCAGTTCGGCATCGCCGAAGCTGACCTGTCGCCACCCTGGCCGCGCCATCAGGCACCCTCACTCAGAACGCCTGCTACCCCTCTTGCGCGCCGTTCCTTCCGCCGGCTCCACCAGCCTCTCGCGCAGCAGCTCGCGGTTAACCGCGGAGACTTCCTCGATGAGCTCCCACACCCGGCGGTAGTTCTCCGTCCACTGCCGCACCACCGGCACAAGTTCGGAGGGCACCGTGACCTGCATGCTCTTGCCTCCAGGCATCGTCACGCCCACGCAGACGACGGGGTGGCCGCCGCCGGTGGCACAGTGACAAGTGGGCACTCCGCAACGTCGAGTGCGCTCGAACAGGCTGCCGCGCAGCACCTGAGTGAGGTCGGGCGCCCGCTCTGCGAGCCGGGCGCGTTGTTGTTCCAGTCGGCGCCTGCTTGACATGACTGGCATATACACCTGTGACAGTCCAATGTCAACGAAATCCACCCCCTGGCCCAGACACGGGTTGGGACACAAGTCAGAAGGGCACTCGCGGCCGGCACTGACGCGAGCGACGCGACAATAACTCCAGCCTGCGCAGCGAGTTACGAGTTTAGCGCCAGAAACTAGCTAACAGAATCGCGGGTACCGTCCTCGTCATCGTCGCCTCCCCGCAGTCCGCCCAACACCGGGGTCGAGTAGCGGGGGGGGATTTCACCCCCCCGCTACTCACAGAACCGGACGTGAGGCTCTCGCCTCATCCGGCTCTTACACCCCGGCCTTTATCGTAGGCCTTGCCACGGATCGCAGCTCCTCCCATCGTTGGTTGGCCACGTCCCGTGGCCGGAGTGTCGGGCCCCTTCGCTCCACCCGCGTTAGGGCTGACGCAACAATAGAACTGCATCATACTGCCTGACATCCAACAGAACTGTCGCGGCCCGTGCGGGTGCGTCGTTTTGGTGGGGATGTGTCTGGCCCTGTAAAGACGGCCCATCGTGAGCACCGTGGGGAACGCGGCTGGAATTGGTGTGGGGGTTGGAATATGTTAGACTTCAAGAGTAATGCCAGAGGTCTAACAGAATGCGCCCTGTTCAGTTTCACGCGGACAGCCTTGTGGCTCTGCTGCGACGGGAGCAGATCGCCACCATCGAGCAGTTGAAGGCCGCCCTCGGTACCTCGGTCGATATGACCGTGTTCCGGAAGCTGCGGGAGATTCCGTATCACACGAGCTACTCCCATCGCGGCCGGTACTACGCACTCGATGAGGTGATCCGCTTCGATGAGCGCGGGCTTTGGACCTACCGTCACGTCCACTTCTCGCAAGTGGGCTCGCTGGTTG
>DATICZ010000120.1:0-3783 GCA_035456525.1 Gemmatimonadales bacterium | reverse complement strand
CGTGCGGACGACGCTCGTCTCTCCGGGAGCGGTGAATACCGAGATGTGGGACGCGGTCGATCCGGAAGTGTCGGGCGGTCCTCGCCGGCGCGCCGAGATGATGCGGGCCGAGGACGTCGCCGAGGCGGTTCTGTTCGCGGTGACACGGGAGGAGCGAGTGACGGTGGCGGAGATTCGCATGGCGCCGACGCGGAGGTGAGGATGGCCATCAGTCGTCAGCTTTCAGCCATCGGCCTGCTGCTCGGCGGCTCACTGTCGGCGCAACAGATCCCGCCGCTGCCGGATTCGTCGGGGTGGGGGGTCCACGTGCTCGCACTGGCTCGGGCACCCGATTCCTCACTCTGGGTGGGGACCTACGGGCAGGGGATCTTCGTGTTGCGGAGTGACCGGACACAGTGGGAGCACATCCGGCATTCCTCGGACACGAGCGCCCATTCGATCTCGTGGGATTTCGTGCACGCGTTCGGGTTCGGATCGCACGGCGAAGTCTGGTACGGGACGGTGGGCAACGGGTGGGGGCTCTCGACCGACGGCGGGAAGACGTGGAAGAACTGGGAATTCCGCCAGCTGGGACCCGAGTGGCAGTACGTGGTCCCCAACGGGATCCTCACGCGCGGCGATACGACCTACATCGCCACGGCCGACGGGATCAAGGTCACCTGGGACGACGGCGCCACCTGGCAGGTAATCACCGACTCGGCGGGCGCCACGACCACGCGCGATTCGGTCATCGGCCGCATTCAGAGCCAGTACGTGCTGGCCATCGTCGCGGACACGAGCCCGAACATGTGGATCAGCACGCTCAAGGGGATCGGGCACTCCCCCGACGCGGGACGCACCTGGCACGAGCATTTCCCGCCGGCGCCGTGCGCGGGCGAGGGATGCGTCAATCGCGCGCGCTCGCTGTCAGTGGACTCCGGCGGCAGGTTCTGGATCGGGACCGAGCAGGGGTTGTTCCGATTCGGGCCGGAATTCGGCGGCTGGGGGACAGCTGACGGGCAACCGTGCGGCAAGCGCGTGTCGTGTCCGGGCGGGCCGCTCCCCGTCCAGGCTCTCACCTCCCGCACCCTCCGCCCACCGAGCGAGGCGCTCCGGTCGTCGCCTCCGGGGAAGCCGCGTCACACCTGGTTCCGCCGCCCCATCGCGCTCGCGGACCAGCCCTACATCGACCAGACCTACCGGTTCGGCTCGACCATGGGCGGCAACTTCCAGGCGCACCAGGGCGTCGAGTTCAACAACCCCGACGGCACCCCGGTGCACGCCATCGGGGACGGGGTGGTGGTCTACTCGGGGCCTGCCGAGGCGGGGGCGAACACGGTCGCGATCCGTCATGACCGGCGACTGAAAACCGACGACGGACAACGCCAGTACGTCTTCTCGGTCTACTATCACAACACCAGGCTGCTCGTCTCCACCGGCCAGCGGGTGAAAGCGGGCGACGTCATTTCCCTCGTGGGCAATACGGGCCGCGCCACCAACGACCACCTGCATCTCGAGGTCCACGTCGCTCCCACCACGGACTCGAGCAAGATCGTGGACCCCGCCGTTCGCTATCCTCCGTTCAACACCAACCCCGAGCTGTGGATCGCCCCGCTCCCCGGCACGGGCGTGGTCGCCGGCCAGGTGTGGGACTCGCTCGGAAAGCCCGTGCAGCAGGCGCGCATCTACGGCCTCGTCAAGCCCGAGCCGCAGGAGACGCCGTTCTCGTTCATCGAGACTTACGGGCCGCGCAATCACTCCGATCCGGTGTATCACGAGCACTTCGCCATCGGCGACGTGCCGCCGGGCGAATACGACCTCGGCGTGGAAATCGAGGGAAAGATGGTCTACCGGCGGGTTCGTGTAACGGCAGGGAAGCTGACCTGGGTCGAATTCCATCCCTGAGCGACCCTTCCCCCTTCCCTCATCCCTCTTCCCGCGCCTCATGCACATCGAGCTCACCGAGATGTTGCGCTGCCCCGAGAACCATCGCGAGGAGTTCCTCGTCCTCTCGACCTCGGAGATGAACGGGCGTATGGTGATGCGCGGTGTGGTGGGATGCCCGGTGTGCCGCCGGGAATTCGAGATCATCGACGGCATCGTCGACTTCACCGAGGCGGTCAGCGGCGAGCATCCGGGGCGCGCCGTGCGGCGCACGCCAGCGGCGCCTTCACCCGTCGTCCTCGAACCGCAGTCGCTGCAGGCGCTGCTGGATCTCGGCGGGCCGGGCGGCTTCGTGATCCTCCTGGGCTCGGCGGCGCGCTCCGCCGTCGGTCTCGCGAGCCTGATGAGTGGGGTGCATTTCGTGGGCATCAACGCGCCCCCCGATGTGGAGGAGCTGCCGGTGCTCACCCTGGTGCAATCCGACCGGGTGATCCCGCTGCGCGGCGCCATGGCGCGTGCCGCCGTCGTCGGGGCGGAGCTGGCCGGGACGCCGTGGGCCGAGGAAGCGGTCCGCGTGCTGCTCCCGGGACGCCGGCTCGTGGTGGAGTGGGAAATGCGAGCCCCACCGGAGCACGTCACGCAGCTGGCGGTGGGGCAGGGCCTGTGGGTGGGGGAGAAGCGTTAGGGCTCGACGCCCAACCCCACCGAGTCCCGCTCCGCGTAGGCGGCGTCGATCACGGGCGCGTAGTTCTTCTCCACCACGCGGCGCTTCACCTTGAGGGTCGGCGTGAGCTCGCCCGACTCGATCGTGAAGTCCTGCTCCAGCAGCACGATCTTCTTGGGACGCTCGAAGTGAGCCAGGTCGCCCATCGTGCTCCCCACCTCTTCCTCCATCTTCTGCCGGACGGCCGGCAGCCCAATGAGCTGGCGGCGGGAGGTGAACGCCAAACCCTGCGCCGTGGCCCACGGCTCCAGCGACTCGAAGTTCGGCACCACGAGGATGATCGAGAACTTGCGCTTGTCGCCCAGCAGCACGGCGTTGGCGACGAACTTGTTGAGCTTGACGTGGTTCTCGATCGGCTGCGGGGCGATGTACTTCCCGCCGGCCGTCTTGATGAGGTCCTTCTTGCGGTCGGTGATCTTGAGATAGCCGTCGGCGTCCAACTCGCCGATATCGCCGGTGTGGAACCAGCCCTCGGCGTCGATCGCTTCCGCCGTCGCCTCGGGCTTGTTCCAGTACCCCTGCATGATGTTGGGTCCCTTGGCCAGGATCTCGCCGTCCGCCGCGATCTTCAGCTGCACCCCCGGGACAACCGGACCCACGCTGCCGATTCGCGGCCGGGTCAGTGGATTGAGGGTGAGGACCGGCGAGGTCTCCGTCAGCCCGTATCCCTCCAGCACCGGCAGCCCGGCGCTGAAGAAGAATTTCGCGATTTCGGGCGACAACGGCGCGCTTCCCGAAATGAAGAACCGGATCCGTCCCCCGGTGCGCGCGCGCAGCTTCGAGAACACGAGCCGGTCCGCGATCGCATGCCGGAACGCGAGCCCGCCGGGTATCGGTCGCTGATCTAGCTTGAGCGTCGCCCACTCGTCCCCGACGCGACGCGCCCAGAAGAAGATCTTGCGCTTCACCGCGCTCCCCGAGAGTGCGTTCTCCAGGACCCGGGCGTATACCTTTTCGTACAAGCGCGGCACGCTCAGCACGATCGACGGCCGCACCTCCCCGAGGTTCGCGGCAACCTTGTCGAACGACTCGGCGTAATTGATGATGACGCCCGCCCGCATCAGCGTGTAATCTACCATCCGCTCGTACACGTGGCTGAGCGGCAGCATCGCGAGGCACTCGTCATCCGCGGCGAGCGGCATCACCTCCAGCGCCGCCTGCACGTTCGACCAGATGTTGTTGTGGGTGAGGATCAC
>DATICZ010000119.1:0-8557 GCA_035456525.1 Gemmatimonadales bacterium | reverse complement strand
CACCGGTCCGTGCGCCCCGCACCTTCCGCATGGGGTTCTCCGCGATTCCGCCGCGTCCCGATCAAGCCGTCACGCTGCAATCCCTCAGTCTCTGGCCTTCCGGCCACGCGGATGCGGCGATCATGCACATTTCGGTGCCGTACGTCGCGCTGTTGTCGGGCCTGACCGCGCCGCAGGAGGTCCGGGGCAACGAGCTGGGTCTGGCGAACTACTATCGGGCGAAGGGTACGACCAGCCTCCAGTCCTCAGGATCGGTGCCGCAGCTGTTCGTGAGCGCCCAGGTCGAGACGGCGTGGGGGCGATTCCAGGGCGGGGGGTACGTCGGGATCGCCCAGGACCTCGCGGATTTTCCCTTCATCGACTGTCTGGGGCTTTCCTCCTATCCGTATCTCGGTGGCTACGCCGACCCGGAGAGCGTGCCGCTGGACTACTACGCGCGGCTGCGGGCCGAGAGCGCCCGCCCGGTGCTCGTCGTGGAGGGGGGATGGACGGCGACCTCCATCGGCGCGATCGCGTCCAGCCCGGCGGAGCAGGCGCGCTATCTGGCGCACCAGGGCCGGCTGCTCGATTCCGCGCGGGCGGTCGCTCTGTTCCACCTGACCTTCACGGACCTCGATCTCTCCGCGCTGAACGTCCCCCCGGGTTCGGGCCTGCCGCTCTTCGCCCACCTGGGCGTCGTGGATTCTGCGCTGGGCCCGAAGCCGGCGCTGGCTGCCTGGGACGAGGTCCTGGCGCGTCCGTTCGCTCCATAAGGGCGTTCTTGCGGTGCTCCTGCCACCAATGCGACGCTTTCACCTCATCGAAATCGAGGACCAGCCGTGGTGCCCTGAGCTCCTCCGGATCGCGATCACCGATTTCCTGCGCGCGCTGATGGAATGGTTCGCGCCGTACGCCGTGGCGGCGCCGTTGCTGTCCCGTGCCCTCGCGCAGGCCGGGGAAACGGAGATCCTGGATCTCTGCTCGGGGAGCGGCGGGCCGTGGCGCGATCTGCTCGGGCGGATCCCCGCGGCGGGTGGGCCAGCGGTCCGCGTGCGCCTCTGCGATCTGTATCCGAACCACGCCGCCTACGCGCGGCTCGGCCGGCTGAGCGGCGGTCGCATCACGGGCGAGCCCGACTCGATCGATGCCACCGCGGTTCCCGCGCGCCTCACCGGGTTCCGCACGCTGTTCACCGCGCTGCACCATTTCCCGCCCGACGCCGCCCGGGCGATCCTCGCGGACGCGGTTCGTCAGGGGCGGGGCATCGCCGTCTTCGAGATCACCCGCCGCTCGCCGCTGGGACTCCTCGGCATGCTGTTCCTCCCCGTCCTCGCTCTGCTGCTGACGCCGTTCATCCGGCCGTTTCGCTGGGACCGGCTGTTCTGGACCTACCTCGTACCGGTGGTGCCGCTGGTCGTGTGGTTCGAGGGAACCGTGTCGTGCCTCCGGACCTATACGCCCGCTGAGCTGCGGCAGCTGGTGGCCGGATTCGACGAGTACCGTTGGGAGGTCGGGACCGTCCGGGGTCCGCCGCTCCTCACCCTGGTGACCTACCTCGTCGGGACGCGGGCGCACGGCTGAGTTGCCGTCCGGCGTGGCCTCGCTTGAGCCCTGACACGCGTCCGCTCACCGTCGACACGTCCCGGCTGGAGCTCGTGGCCGCGACCCGCTTCGAGCGCCGGCGAAACAGCGAGGCGGCCACGCCGTAGGGGCAACATGCCGTCCGTCCCCGCCAGCGACGTCCCCCAGCGTCTCGCCGTGTTGCGCGCCGAGGTGGCGCGCGAATTTGCCGCTCGCGCCGCGCCGCCTCCCGTGGCGCCGTCCACCCGACGGACGCGGGCGTCGCACCGGCGCTGGTCCAAGTATGCCTGGCGGGCGGCGACCGTCGCAGCGCTCCTCGTCCTGCCGTTCGTCTTGCTCGTGCGCGGCTCGGTGGTGTTGTATGCGCGCTATCACTGGCCCAGCTGGCTGGCGTTGGTATTGGCGGGGGCGGCGACCCTGCTCGTGATCGCGGCGTACGGCGCGTGGATCGGACACCGCCTGACGGGGCAGGTACGCCTGGCCCTCGCGGCGAAATGGGTCGCCGCCCCGATCGTGCTGGGCTTCTGCGTTCACGCCCTGCTGTTCCTGTCCCGCGGCAATGTGAAAGGCGGACCGCTGCAGGCGGAATACCGCGCCACGCATCCGCTACTCCGGATCGCGCTCTCGACCCTGATCCTCGCGAACGACGATCTGGTGGTGACCGACCTGAGCCGCCTGCCGGCGGACTATGCGCGCATGGGGCTCCCGGTGTTCGACGCGACGCTGCACTACCGGCAGCGGGACGGCTGGGTACATGCGGTGGATCTGCGGACCATCGGCCGCAACGGCATCGCCAACCGGATGGTCGAGCTCTATTTCCGCGTCATGGGGTTTCGTACCCTGCGTCACGTAGGGACGGTGGATCACCTGCACGTAGAGCTGCCGGTTCCCTGAGACTTGCGGGCGGAGCGGATTGCGCGACACGCGCGCCCTCCGCTCCCCCTGCCGCCCCCCCGGCGAGCGTCAGCGAGTGACCGCCACCGCTCCGGAGGGGGTCAATCTCCCGGTAAGATGTTCGCGGACGGCGTTCGGCATGTACGGCGAGCGCAGCAGCCGGTTGAGGTCGGCCAGCTCCGACGCGGCCACTCGGCCGCGGCCGCCCTCGCCGTTCAGCCATGCGGCGTTGAACAGGGCGAGCGCCTGCACGGCCAGGTCACCGTGCCGCGCCGCCTCAGCCGACAACTGCTCGAGCACGGCGGCGGCCCGCTGTGGATCGCCCTGGTAGTAATAGGCGCTGGCGAGATGCCACAGCGTGAAGCTGGGCAGGTGACCCTCGCGGCGCGCGATCTCGGCTGCGCCGCGATACTCGAGGACAGCCGCCGTGAAGCGTCGCATCCCGGTCAGCGCGTCGCCGCGCACCACCCGTGCCTGCACGAGCGGGGTCAGCTCGCTGTCGGATGCCGGGATGCCTGGTCGAATGAGGGTCGACCGCCCTGAGACGGAGCTCGCCGATGGCAGCGCGCTCGTCTGCGCATACAGCGGCGCGGTGGTGAGGCCCAGGCAGGCCGCCACGATCGGGAAATGAAGGAGCCGGCTGTCCATTGTCCACCTCCGGGTGATGGTCGACCGGGGTCCCGGCACCCACCGGGTCCGGCGACATTCGATTCGAACACCAGGATAGGAGCTCCCTGTCAGCCCCCGGTCACCCGAGAATCAGCGGAGAATCAGCGGAGAATCAGCCGCCGCTTCTGAGTGCGGCGTCCCGAGGAATCGGTGACGATCGATTGACTCCCAATTGTCTCGAGGACAGTGTATTGGACCCAGCAGACCGGCGACGGGCGAGGGTCCACCAGGAGACAGGGACGGGGGTGATCGGGATGGAGGGGCTTCGTCTACTCACCTTCGGAGGGTTGACGATTCATGCGGGCAGTGGACCGATGACCGGTGCGTCCACGCGTCGTCATCGGCTCGCGTTGCTCGCCCTGGTCGCCGTGGCGCGCAACCGTGGCCTGGGTCGCGAGAAAATCGCGGCCTATCTGTGGCCCGAAAAGGATGCGGAGCACGCGCGTCATGGGTTGAACCAGCTGGTCTACTCTCAGCGGCGCCACCTCGAGGACGGCGGCCTGTTCCTCGGGAGGAAAACGCTCCGACTCAACCCCGCGCTCATCACCGCCGACGTGTGGGAATTCGAGGACGCACTCGATGCGGGCGACCTCGAAGCGGCCGTGCAGCTGTACGCCGGGCCGTTTCTGGACGGGTTCTTCCTGCGGGATGCTCCGGAGTTCGACCGATGGGTCGAGGACCAGCGCCGCAGGCTGCAGCGGCGGTGCGGCGACGCGCTCACCAGGCTGGCGCGAGCCGCGACGTCGGCGGGTGACCATGCACGCGCGCTGGTCTGGTGGCGCCAGGCGGCGGAGCTGGATCCGTTCGACACCGACACGGTGCGGCATCTGGTCCAGGCTTCACTGATCGTCGGCGATCGTGCGACGGCGCTGCGCCACGTTCATCAACACGCGGACTTGCTGCGCACCGAGCTGGGCCTGGAGCCGGATCCCGAATTGGTGCGATTGATCGAACAGGTGCGGAGCGCGGGCAACTGAATGGCTAGACGCTCCGGCCCAGCTCCTCACCCAGGGCCGCGGCAGCGGCATCGAGCTCGTCTTCCGTGTTGTAGTAGTGCGGCGAAAAGCGCAACACCGCCGGGACCCCCTTCGCGTCCATGTCGATCACTGCGTCGTCGCGGGAAGAAACGCTGGTGTTGATGTCCCGGGCCCGCAAGCGCCGCTTGAGCTCCTCCGGATGCACCCCGTTGGTAGCGACGGTGACGATGGCCCCGCGCGCAGTGCCTCGGTCCATGACCCGCACACCGGGAATCGTCGCCAGACGCTCGCGCAGCGACGCGGCGAGCGACCGGGGTCGCTCGTATCCCACGGCGCCGACCTGCTCCGCGTACTGCGTGGCCGCGCCCAGGCCGAGCACCAGGGCGTGGGAGAACTCCCAGTTCTCGAACCGCCGGGCGCCGTCGAACAAGCGGTAGCCGTCGGCGGCGGTCCATTCGGCGCCGCGCATGTCCACCAGCAGGGGATGGTCGCCGCGTGCGAGCGCGCGGTCGGAGACGTAGAGAAACCCGATGCCGCGGGGGCCCCTCAGGAACTTGCGCGCCGTGGCCGCCAGATAGTCACAGTCCAGGTCATGCACCGCGATCGGCAGCTGGCCCACCGCCTGGCATGCGTCGACGAGATAGGGCACGCCGGCCGCGGCGCATACCGCGCCGACGGCGCGCGCCGCCTGCACCAGTCCCGAATTGGTGGGAATCCAGGTGACCGCGACGAGACGCACCCGGCCGCCCGCCAGTTGTGCCCGCACGCTCTCGGGATCGACGCCGCCTTCCGGGAGATCGGCCGCACGGCGCACCTCCACGCCGAGCCGCCGCGCCAGCGACAGGTACATCAGCTGGTTCGAGACATAGTCCGCCCGGCTGGTCACGACGACGTCGCCGGGACGGAAGTCGAAGGCCGTCAGGGCCTGCGCGAACGCGACCGTCGCATTCTCGACGACCGCGATGTTGCGCGGGGCGCAGCCCACGAGGCGTGCGACGGCATCGTAGGTCTGCTGTATCGTCTCGGCGGCCTCGTCGGCGGCTTCGTAGCCTCCGACCTCGGACTCGCGTTGCAGGTGTGCACGGACGGCCTCGAGCACCGGCCGCGGCTGCAGGGCCGCGCCGGCGTTGTTCAGATGGATCCGCTCGGCGCAGCCCGGGGTGTCGGCGCGCCAGCGGGCCAGATCGGAGGTCGGGGGCACGGGCGGAAGGTAGAGATCGCCTACGCGCCGCTCAACCGCCTTGCGGAGTGCTGACCCGGGGCTGACACTTCGCTCCGCTATCTCCTGCGTCCGGGTGCCGGCGCCGGCGGAGGCGGCAGGGGGATGTTGCTGTTCCACATCAGCGACGTGAACTGCCATTGCCCGTCGCTCTGGCGGAGCGCGCCGAGCCATTTGCCGGTGTCGGCTACGGTGGCCATCCCGACGGGCGAGCCGGGTGTTGGTTGGATCGCGAGATCGTACGCGCCCCGCGCCATTGCGAGCGGACCGTTGGCCACCACCTCGTCCACGCTGAGGTGGAGAGTCGCCTGTCCGAGGCTGGATTGCTGGGCGTGGAACGCCTGGATCGCTGCGCGTCCGTGCGCGGGTGGGGCGTTGGGGGGCAGCTCATACCCCTGATCCACGAAGACCGCCGCGATGGAGTCAGCCTGGCCGGCGGCAGCCCAGCGCTCCCAGTTGCTCGCCAGTGCCTGGACCTGCGTCTTCGAGGCCGCGGCCTCCTGATCCATGCGCGCTTGCGCCTGGGCCGGAGTTTCGGGCGGCTTCTGACACGCGGCCAACCCGGCCAACGCGAACGCCCCCAGGCTCAGCATCGTACGCATAGCGTCCCCCTCGGTGTGTGTGAGTGAGCCCCCTCAGCCCCGCTACCGGGACTCCTTCGGGTGCATGAATCGGCGTGGGGATAGTACGACGTTGCAGGGTCATTTGCTACCCTGTCGCACGGGTTGGGGGCAACCGTGTTGACGACGAGATGACTCATGACATCTTAGACTCAGCCGTCATGACGACAGTGGTATCGGGATGGGAAGTGGCGGTGACAGTGCTGGGTGAGGCAAATGGATTCCAAGGCGTTCTTCTACCCGGAGTCCCGCTTCGGTGGGTTCACCGACAGCGACGCCTACGTCGTCTTCTACACTCGCGTCCACTCTCTGCTCTCGCCCGACTCGACCGTCTTGGATATCGGCTGCGGGCGGGGGCGGGCCGCGGAGGATCCGGTTCCCGTACGGCGGCAGCTGCGAACGCTGAAGGGGAAGTGCCGCCGGGTGATCGGCATCGACGTCGACCCGGTGGCGGCGGCCAACCCGTGCATCGACGAATTCCGGGCGATCGAGTCGGAGTCGGGACACTGGCCTGTGGACGACGGGAGCGTCGACGTGGCGGTGAGCGCCAGCGTGCTGGAGCACGTGCGCGACCCCGAGCACTTCTTTGCCGAGTGTCGTCGGGTGATCAAGCCGGGCGGGTTCCTGTGCCTGCGAACCACCAATGCCTGGAGCTATTCGGGCATTGCCGCCCGCCTCATCCCGAATCGCTACCATGCCGCGGTCATCCGTCGCGTGTATGCCAATCCCCGCGGGAGCGAGGACGTGTTTCCCACCGTGTACCGCTGCAACACCGTCTTCAAGCTGCGCCGGGCCTTGAGCCGGGCGGGCTTCGACCATTGCGTCTACGGCTATCAGTCGCAACCATCGAGTCTGGCCTTCTCCCCGTTCTTCTACTTCTGGGGCGTGGTGCACCAGCATCTGGCCCCGGGCATGGTCAAGCCGACCCTGTTTGCGTTCGCCCGAAAGAACACCTCTAAGGAGCACCCATGAGACGAACTCGAGGTGTTGTGCTCGCCTGGGTGGCCTTCCTCGCGCTCACGGGCGCTGGCGCAACCGCGCTCGGTGGCCAGGGGACGAAGCCGTCGCGGGATTGGCTTGCCCACCTGAGTCTGGTCTCCAGGCCCTCCGGGAAGATCACCGTCGACGACTCGATCGTCGGCGAGACGCCGAAGGCCCTGTCTGTCCCTGCCGGAACCCACAGGATCCGGATCAGTCGCGAGGGATACATCCCCTACGAGATCACGATGGCAATCCTGGGCGGTGAGTACCTGCGGATCACGGACATCGTTCTCAAGAAGCAACCCAGACCCGTCAGATGATGGGCCCTTTCGAGGTCGGAGCAAGTGCCATGTCACACCACCGCGATCGTGCACGCCCTCGCTGGCGCTGGAGCGCCGCCCTTGTCGTCGTCTTCTTCACAGCGTGTGGCGACAACGGCTCTTCACTGTTTGACCTGATAGCGCCCGCGCCGATCACAGACCTCCGCATTACGGACTCGCTTGGGACGTCGATTGTCCTGACCTGGACCGCCTCAGGCGACGACAACCAGGCAGGTACCGCCGCAGAATACGACCTTCGACGGGCCATGCACCCGATCACCGACGCCAACTGGAATGATGCGGATCGAGTAGCGAGCGTGCCGGACCCGGCACCATCAGGAACTCCGCAGGGAGTGACGGCGACCGGCCTCGCCTGGTGGACGAGATACTACTTCGCCATACGCATACGGGACGAAGCCGGTAATTGGTCGGGCTTGTCAAACGTCCCGGCGGCAAGCCCCTACCCGGAGGAGGGGCTGCGGTTTCTCATCCGGACACGCGACAACATCCTCGCCGCCGATATGAATGGAAACGTCGAACCCTTTGTCGCTGGGAGCGCCCCAGTCGAGGTCATGGGCGACCGCGTGTACGTGTCCGGTCAAATCGGCCCAATAAACGAGTTGGATGTCAACGGTTCCCTGATCCGCACGATTGTGATCCCGGAGGGTGTGCCGTGGCACATCAACTTCGCCGCTCTGCCCGGTGGCCGCTTTGCTCTGATGAGCAATGAGGTGGACACCGTCTCCTTCATCGATGATGCCGGTCACCTCTTGGCCGCGACCAGCATAGTCGCGTCGCCAGACAACGAGCTCCAGAATCTCGACGGGGTCATCGTCGGTAACAGCCTGATCATTTCCGAAGACGGCTACAACCACCTGCTCCGGGCCGACCTCAACACGTACGCGATTGGCGCCTTCTACAACCTGTCGTACCTGTCGGGCTGGTTGGGCGCGATCGACTACAGCGATGGCTATTACTACATCTGCCAGGCACAGTCGATTTATCGCTTAGATGAGTCAGGGAACATGAAGTGGATCGCTACGCTCGGGACTGACCTCTACAACATCACCGGTGTCGTCGTCGTGGGAGGATACTCCTTCGTGACACTGAACTTCGCGGGCGCGATCTACCGGGTGAACAACACAACGGGCTCGGTCACTCCGTTCCTCGAAGGGCTGGACTACCCCGAGGATTTGGAGCTCATCCGGAGGTGATCGCGAATTCGGCTCGCGAACCTGGATCAGGGCGGGTTGCGTTCGCCGGTAGTCGCACGGCGTAATTTTGGTTACGCGGGCGCGCCCGCTTGGACCCACCATG
>DATICZ010000118.1:0-4533 GCA_035456525.1 Gemmatimonadales bacterium | reverse complement strand
CTCACGCCCTTCGAGTTCACGCCCACCGAGAGCCGGGTGTACGGCGTGCTGCTCGAGCTCGGGCCCTCCACGGGCTATGCCGTGGCCGGCGCTGCCGGCTTCGCTCGCGCGAACACCTATGCCGCGCTTGAAGGACTGGTTCGGCGCGGCGCCGCTCACCGGTCGGACGGCCGGCCGGTGCGGTATCGAGCCGCCGATCCCAACACCCTGGTGCTGCTTCTCGCCGGCGAGCAGGGCGAGCGGCTGGAGCGGTTGAGCCGGGCGCTGGCTTCGCTGGGAGGGCCGGCGGACGCCGTCACGAAGACGCTCGATGGAGCACGAGCGATCGCCAACGTCATCCAGCAATTGGTGGCTCGAGCGAGCGTCCGGGTAGACGGCGTGATCGCAGCCGAATTGTGGGGCGCGACGCTTCCGGCCTGGCGCCGCGCCGCCTCTCGGGCAAGACTCCAGGTCCGCGTGGCGGGTGGGGTGGCAGACACGGAAGGGCTGGCCACCGCTGGAGCGTCACGCGATACACCGACGATGCTTCTCGTAGACGACGCCTATACGCTCGTGGCCGCCGAGCTGGACGGGAGACTCCTCGGGATGTGGAGTGGGGATCCGCTGGTAGCTTTCCTATCCCGCCTCGCCTTGGCCGCCACCCGATGAAGGCGTGGCTGGTCGCCGCGGCCGGGCTCGGATCGGCGCTGGGGTGCCGGTCCGAACCGATCCCGGAAGGGCGGCGATTCCCAGCCGGCACGCCCCTGACCGCGCGGTACGTCACGATCGACAGTACGCGGATCCGCTATATCGATACCGGTCGCGGGCCGGCCGTCGTCCTCATTCACGGCCTGGCGGCATCGATGTACTCCTGGCGTCACACGATCCTTCCGGTCGCTCAATCGGGATTCCGAGTCATCGCCTTCGACAACCGCGGCTTCGGGTTCTCGGACAGGCCTGCTCACGGCTATGACAACAAGGCGTACGTCGATCTGCTCTTCGGACTGCTCGATTCCCTCGGCGTTTCGGAAGCGGTTCTCGTGGGACATTCCATGGGGGGAGCCATCGCGGCCGAGGCGACGCTCGATCGCCCGGAACGCGTCCGCGGCCTGGTCCTGGTGGATGCCGCCGGCCTGGCGGTACGCTGGCCCTTCATGCTCCGGGTGGCGCACTGGCCGATCGTGGGGGCCCTGTTCGATCGGCTGCGAGGCCGCGCCGCGACGGCAGGAATCCTCAAGGCCCTGTACGCGGTCCCGTCGCGGGTCACCGCCGAGGAGGTGGACCAGTACTACGCCCCGATCGCTGAGCCGGGATTCGGGCGCTGCCTGCGAGGAGTGCTGGGTCAGTTCCGATTCGACGCGCTCACAAACCGGCTGGCACGAGTGTCGGCGCCCACCCTGGTGATGTGGGGAACCGCGGATCGGCTCATTCCGGCCGCCGTCGGTCAGTCCATGGCAGACCAAATCCCCGGAGCTCTGATGGTGCGCTTCCCCGACGCCGGACATGCCGTACCCGAAGAAAGCCCAGGGGCGTTCAATGAGGCCCTGATCGGGTTTCTGGCGCACGGTCCGTCCCTACCCCCAGCGGATATCGCCACCGCCCCTTGACCTGACGCCCCAACTGGCGTCATACTTTTATCAACCAGACGGTTGAGAAACTCGAGCGTGTCACGTAAGCTGAGCAACGACAGGGCGTTACGAATAAGCACCGCGGCTGCAGAGGAGTTCGCCAGGCGGGGGTTTGCGGGTGCTCGCGTAGAGCGGATCGCAGCCGCGGCCCGAGTCAACAAGCAGCTGGTGTTTTACTACTTCCACTCCAAACGCGGCCTGTTTCAAACCGTACTGAAGCGGGGCGTGAACGACCTCGAATCGGCGCTGGCCACGATCTCCGGTGGCAGCGGCAGGCCGCTGGAGCGGCTGCGGGAAGTCCTCGCGGCCCTGTTCGAGTTCCTGGAGCGCCACCCCCAGCTGGTCGCGCTCCTCTCGAGCGCCGAGCGACTCGACGCGGCGCCGTTCGCCGCACCGATCCGTCGGTTGGTTGTCTTGCTCGCCGAAGGGCAGGGGCTTGGCCTGGTGCGCGACGACCTCGACCCCCATGTCGCGGCGGCGCAAGCGCTCGTCCTGATGCTCGGGTACCTGCGCCTGGAGCCGATCATCGCCGCAAGCGCGCCGCCGCTCGGCGCCGACGAACCCGCATTGCGGGAACGGTGGCGACGAGCGGCGGTGGATCTCTTCCTGAACGGGGTACGAGCGCCCGCCGTCTGAGCGGCGCGGTCAGCTCTTCGAGACCATCTTCGGCTCGACCGGAGCCGGCCCGTCGAACACCAGCTGACCGGCCTCGAACTTCGCGCCCCGCAGAGCGAGCGACAGCACCTCACCCAGCTCCTCGACGGCGTGCACCTCCAACGACTTGCGCACCTCTTCGGGCAGGTCCTCCAGATCCGGCTCGTTCTCCTTCGGGAGCACGATGGTGCGGATGCCGGCCCGGACCGCGCCGAGCACCTTCTCCTTCACGCCCCCGATGGGGAGCACTCGGCCGCGCAGGGTGATCTCACCCGTCATGGCCAGGTCGTGACGCGCGGGTCGGCGGGACAGCGCCGAGACGAGCGCGGTGGCCATGGTGACTCCCGCCGACGGGCCGTCCTTCGGAATGGCACCGGCCGGGACGTGAATGTGGATGTCCGTGTCGGCGAGCCCCACTTCAGGGATACCGAGCCGGTCTGCGTGCGACTTGGCGTAGGTCAGCGCGGCCCGCGCCGATTCCTTCATGACGTCGCCGAGCTGTCCCGTGAGGACGAGGTCGCCTTTGCCCCGCATGAGACTCGCCTCGACGAACATGATGTCGCCGCCCACGGGGGTGTAGTACATCCCCGTGGCCACGCCCACCTGGTCCTCACCGGCCTTGTGCTCCGGGTGGACCTTGGGCCGCCCGAGCAGGTCGTGGACGTCCTTGCGATCGACCACCACCTTCTCGGCGTTTCCATCGGCGATCCGCCGTGCCACTTTGCGGCCCAGCTTGCTGATCTCGCGCTCCAACTGGCGTACACCCGCTTCGCGCGTGTAGCTGGACACGATTTCACCCAGGCCGTCGTCGGTGATCCCGAGCTGCTCGGCCGCGAGCCCGTTCTCGGTGAGCTGGCGCGGAACGAGGTAGCGCTTGGCAATCTCGAGCTTCTCACGCTCCGTGTAGCCCGCGAACTCGACGGTCTCGAGACGGTCGAGCAACGGACCGGGGATGTTCTGAGGGAAGTTGGCCGTCGCGATGAACAGCACTTCCGACAGGTCGAACGGCACGCCGAGGTAGTGATCGGTGAACGAGTCGTTCTGCGCGGGATCGAGCACCTCGAGCAGGGCCGCCGCGGGATCGCCCTGGTAGGAGATCCCCAGCTTGTCCACCTCGTCGAGCAGGAATACCGGGTTCTTGGACCCTGCCTGCTTCATCCCCTGAATGATGCGCCCGGGCATCGCTCCCACGTAGGTCCGCCGGTGTCCACGAATGTCGGCCTCGTCGCGGGCGCCGCCTAGCGAGATGCGTACGTACGGCCGGCCCATCGCCCGGGCGATCGACTTGGCGATCGAGGTCTTGCCCACCCCGGGCGGTCCGACAAAGAGCAGAATCGAGCCCTTGGATTCGGCATCCGCCTTCGGCTCGCCCTTTTCCTTTGCCTCCGTCTTCTTCTCCTCCGCCTTCGCCTCCACTCCGGTACCCTGTCGCTGCCGCAGCTGCCGCACCGCCAGGAATTCCAGGACTTGATCCTTGACGTCCTGAAGCCCGTAGTGATCCTCCTCGAGAATCGCGGCGGCCCGCTTCAGGTCGAGCGACTCTTCGGCGCGTGTATTCCACGGAAGCTCGGCCACGGTCTCCAGATATGTCCGGATCACCTGGGCTTCCATCGAGTCACGACTGGTGCGCTCGAGGCGCGACAGCTCCCGCTCGACTTCCTTCCGGGCCGCCTCGGGAAGCTCCAGTGCCTCGAGCCGCTTGCGCAGCTCCTCCACCTCCCCGTCCTCATCCTCTTCCCCGAGCTCCTTGCGGATCGCCTTCATTTGCTCCCGCAGGAACATCTCGCGCTGACGCTCGCCCAGCTCCTCCTGGACCTGGGACTTGATGTCCTCCTGCGCGTCGAGCACGCCGATCTGACGCTGCACGGCCACCAGCACGCGGCGCAGGCGCTCCTCGACGGCCAGACTCTCCAGCAGAGACTGTCGCTCGGCCGGCTTGAGCTCGATATGGCCCGCCACCAGGTCCGCCAGCCGGCCGGGGTCGGTCACGCCTTCGAGCACCTGCTTCACGACCTCCTCGGGGAGGCCGGACTTCTGGCCCAGCTCGGCGGCACGCTCCCGCACCTCGCGGTACAGGGCCACGAACGCGGGATCCTGCGGGTCGAGCGGCGGAAGATCGGGGGCGTCCCGAACCACCGCGCTCAGGTAGCCGTCGCCCTCCGTGTAGTGAACGGCCGTGCTGCGGCGCTCGCCGTGCAGCAGCAGCTGCACGCCGTTCAGTCCGCGCTGCAGCTGCCCGATCCGGGCCACCGTTCCCATCGTGTGGAGAATC
>DATICZ010000117.1:0-3341 GCA_035456525.1 Gemmatimonadales bacterium | reverse complement strand
GGAGCGCGGCCGGCCGGCGAAGCACCGCATCATCGCCCTCACGCCCGCCTATCACGGCAACACGTTGCTCGCCCTCTCGGCGTCCGCGCGGCGGCACTACCAGGCGCTGTTCGGCGACTGGCTGGTGGACGTGATCCGGGTTCCCGTCCCCTGTTTCCGCTGCGCGTGCGGCGGGACCGACGCCACCTGCCCGACCTGCACGGGCACCGCGCTGGAGGCGGCGATCCTCGAGGCGGGTGCGGGCACGGTGGCCGCCTTCATCGCCGAACCGGTGGGCGGCTCCTCCACGGGGGCGGCGGTACCGCGGGCCGACTATTTCCGGGTGGTGCGCGAGATCTGTGACCGCCACGAGGTGCTGTTCGTCGCCGACGAGGTGCTGTGCGGCGCGGGCCGGACCGGCACCTGGTGGGCGATCGAGCCGTTCGGGGTGACGCCCGATCTCATGACCATCGGCAAGGGGATCGCGGGTGGCTACGCGCCGCTCTCCGCGGTCGCCGCGCCGCGGCGCATCGTGGACGTCCTGGCCGCGGGCTCGGGGAGTCTGGTCCACGCGCAGACGTTCTCGTTCCACCCGGTGGCCTGCGCCGCCGGCCTCGCCGTGGTGCGCCACCTGAAAGCGCACCGGCTGGTCGAGCGGTGTGCCGAGCTAGGGCGCGTGTTCCAGTCGAAGCTGGCCGGCTTACGGAATTCGCCGCATGTGGCCGCGGTGCGCGGCCGCGGGCTCCTGGCGGGCGTCGAATTCGCCGAGGATTCCCGAACCGGCGCGCCGCTGCCGCGCGCGCTGAAGTTCGCGGAGACGTTCACGGCGCAGGCCCTCGCGGCGGGACTCGTGGTATGGCCCAATGTGGGCCATGCCGACGGGACGAACGGCGACCTGGTGATGCTCGCTCCGCCGTTCATCGTCTCGACGCAGGAGATCGACGAGATCGTGACGCGCTTCGGCACGGCGCTGGAGCGGACCCTTTCCAGCCTGGCGGTTCCCGTCCCATGAGCAAGATCACCTACACCTCCAGCAACGTCGATCTGGACGCCTTTCACCGCGAGTTCGATGCGGCGCTCGAGCGGGTGCGCGCCGCTGCGGGTCGGGACCATCCGAATCTGATCGCGGGCGAAGCGGTCGGGACGTCCGCCCCCCCGCTCGTGGACGTGACGCCGATCGACACCGCGGTCGTGCTGGGGCGCTTCGCCGCCGCGGGGCGCGCCGAGGTGGATCGAGCGATCGCCGCCGCGCGGGCCGCCCAGCCGGATTGGGCGCGCCGCTCCTGGGTCGAGCGGATCGCGGTGCTGCGGCGCGCGGCGGCGCTGATTCGGGAACGCAAGTACGAGTTGGCGGCCCTGATGAGCCTCGAGGTCGGGAAGAACCGGCTCGAATCGATGGGCGATGCGGAGGAGTCGGCGGACCTGATCGACTACTACTGCACCCAGGTGGAGGACGAGAACGGGTTCGTGCGCGAGATGGCGAGGGTGACGCCGGCCGAGCGCAACATGGACGTGCTGCGGCCCTACGGCGTGTTCGCCTGCATCGCGCCGTTCAATTTTCCCCTCGCCCTCTCGACCGGGATGTCCGCCGCCGCGCTCGTCGCCGGCAATGCCGTGGTCTACAAGCCCTCCGAGGACGCACCCTGGACCGGGCTCCGGCTGACGGAGGTGTACCGCGACGCGGGGCTCCCCGCCGGCGTGTTCAACTACATCGTGGGACGTCGCGAGGACATCGGCGACTACCTCTGGCAGCACGAGGGCGTGGACGGCGTCGTCTTCACCGGCTCCAAGACCGTGGGGCTGCGGATCCATCACGGCATCTCGACGCGCTGGATCAAGCCCGCGCTGATGGAGCTGGGCGGCAAGAACGCCTGTCTCGTCCTGGCCTCGGCGGATCTCGACGCCGCCGCGGACGGCGTGATGCGGTCGGCATTCGGCCTCCAGAACCAGAAGTGCAGCGCCACCTCGCGCGTATACGTGCACCGCGCCGTGGCGGGAGCGTTCGTCGAGCGGCTGCTGGAGAAGACGGCCGCCATGACGATCGGTGACCCCACGCAGCGCGACGTGTATTTCGGACCCGTCATCAACGAGCGCGCGGTGGCGCGCTACGAGGCCTCGGTCGCCCAGGCGAATCTCGAAGGCAAAGTGCTCGCGGGCGGCCGGCGGCTCACGGAGGGAGCGCTGGCGAAGGGCCACTACGTCGCCCCCACCGTCGCCCGGCTGCCGCTCGAGAGCACGCTCTTCCGGGAGGAGCTGTTCGTCCCCCTCCTCGCCGTGGGCGAGGTGGGGAGCTTCGAGGAGGCGATCGCCGAGACGAACAAGGCGGACTACGGGCTCACAGCCGGGATCTTCACGGCGGAGCCGCGCGAGATCGAGCGGTTCTTCGACGAGGTCCAGGCCGGCGTCTGCTACGCCAACAAGCGCAGCGGCGCCACCACCGGTGCCTGGCCCGGCGCCCAGCCCTTCTGCGGCTGGAAGGGCTCGGGCTCGACCGGCAAGGGCGGGTGCGGTCCCTACTACGTCGCCCAGTTCATGCGCGAGCAGAGCCGCACGGTGATCGCCCAATGAGCGGCGAATGAGCGGCGCCACCCGCGACTATCCGCGCATCGTCGTTCCACCCCCCGGTCCCAGGGCGCGCGCCGTCGTCGCGCAGCACGACCAGTACGCATCGACCTCCTACCCCAAGGAGTATCCGCTCGTCATCGCGGGCGGCGACCGGGCGATGGTCGAGGACGTGGACGGCAACCGCTTCCTCGACTTCATGGCGGGGATCGCCGTGACGTCGACGGGCTACAACCACCCGGCCGTGGTCGCGGCGGTACAGGAGCAGGCGGGACGGTTCCTCCACATCTGCGGCGCCGATTTCTACTTCGCCGGATTCTCCCGGCTGTGCGAGCGGCTCGCCACGCTCGCCCCGGGCCCGAGTCCGAAGCGCGTGTTTCTCTCGAACTCCGGGGCGGAGGCGGTCGAAGGGGCGATGAAGCTGGCACGGCATTCGACCGGCCGTGCGGCATTCGTCGCCTTCTCGGGGTCGTTCCACGGCCGCACCTACGGCGCCCTCTCGCTCACCGCCAGCAAGGCGGTGCAGCGCTCCGGGTTCGGGCCGTTCCTGCCCGAGGTCTATCACGTCCCGTACCCCTACCAGTACCGCTGCGACTTCTGTCGCGGCGAGGCGCAGTGTACCCGGGGGTGCCTCCGCCACATCGAGGAGGACCTGTTCGGGCGCCGGCTCGATCCGAAGAACGTCGCCGCCATCGTGGTGGAGCCGATCCAGGGTGAGGGCGGCTATGTGGTGCCGCCGGACGGCTTCCTGCGCGACCTGCGTGCGCTGTGCGACCGGCACGGCATCCTGCTGATCTGCG
>DATICZ010000116.1:0-16736 GCA_035456525.1 Gemmatimonadales bacterium | reverse complement strand
CACGTGAACTTGTCCTGCGGGATCGCCTCGGCGAGCTGCACCAGCTTGCCCGCCGCGTCGTCGAATTGCGCGAGTATCTCGCCGCGCAGACCGGCAGGCGCCTGCTGGGCCGGGAGCGGTGCGGCCGCTGCGGCGAACGTGAGGCCAAGCGCCAGAATACCGTATCGGGTCATGGGATCCCTCCGTGTGATGGTGGCCGCCAAATAGGGACGCGAGGCGGGCCGTCCCCCTAGTATCGCCAGCTGAGCGTATCCGCGCCCGCCGGATGGTTGCGACGCATCTGCTCGAGAAGCCGCGGGATGAACATCTGCGGGTAGCGCAGCCGGCTGTACGCGTTGGGACGCGTGTGGTCGCCGTTCCAGCAATGCTCGGCCCTCGGCTCGTAGTCCACCTCCGCGTCCGCCGGCGGATCGGCGCGCTTGAGGAACTCCTCAACCAGGTACACCGCATCGTTCAGGTAGTAATTGTCCGCCTCACCCACGAAGATATGCAGCTTACCCCGGAGCTTCGGCCCCAGCGTCGCCCAGTCACGGCGCAGGATGGCGCCCAGGTCGTAGTGCTCCCTCCAGTAGGCCGCGACCGCGGGATCGATCGCGCCGGTGCGCTTGTCCCAGATCGGCTGGGGATAGCCGTCGGCCCCGACCGGTCCGTACACCGCCTGCCAGATATCCCACTGCCCCCCGGACCGACCATGGGAGGCGAGCACGCGCTCGAGCTGGTTGATCTGGCCGAGCGTGACGCTCACGTTGCCGAGCCAGTCGCGATGCCCGGGCCGCGGCACCCGCTTCCAGCGACTCGGGAACCAGTACGCGTTCGTGTCCGCGTAGATGTTCACCACGGTGTACTGCCGGAAGTCGATCGGGTCGGGGCACGCGATGAACGCGCCGTTGAAGTCGTCCGGGTAGAAGAGCTGTACCGCCATCGCCTCCCAGCCCCCGGTCGAGCCGCCGTAGGTGATCCTCGCCCACCCCTGCCCGATCCCCCGGAAGCGGCGCTCGATCTCGGGAACGAGCTCCCGCATGATCGCGTCGCCGTAAGGTCCGTTGTTGGCGGAGTTCACCGCGTAGGAATCGTCGTAGTAGGGCGTGGGGTGCTGGATCTGCACCAGCAGCACGCGCGGAAAGCCCGGTCCCGTCCAGTCCTGGTAGAACTGCCAGGCCGCCTGCTGTTGAATCCGGTTGTATCCGCCCAGCTGGAACCGTACGGAAGAATCCGGTTTCAGGCCCGGGTCGGGCGGCGTCTCGCGCCAACCCTCGAAGGTCTCGGGGAAGTGGCCGTGATCGATGACGAGCGGATACCGCGCCTCAGGGTGCTCGTCGAACCCGACCGGCAGCAGCACGTGCGCGCCCAGGAACATGGGCCGGCCCCAGAAGTCGCTCAACAGCTTCGACTGCATCCGGATGTGACGGACGTACTTCGTGTCCGGCGGATCGGGGATCGCGGGGATCTCCTGGTCCAGCTCGAGCCGGAAGGCGTCGCCGCGCCGCGGGTCGAACGTGATCCAGCGCGGCGCGCTGTACAGGTTCCCCGGCTTGCGATTCCACTGCTGGCCCTCGCCGCGGTCCGGGGGAAGCTTCACCACGTGTCCGTCGGCGCGGCGGAACGTCTCGTACCGGTTCAGCAGCGCCTGCACCCGGTAGCGCCCCGCCGGGACATCGCCCAGGCGGGCGATCGGGAACCCCTCGGCGCGGCCATCCACGATCGCCACCCGAGCGCCGGCCCACGCCTCCACGTCGCGCCCGAAGATCAGCTGGGTCTCGGTGATGTCGGAGATCTGCATCCGCGGCTCGGCCGTCGAATCCGTGGAGAGCATGAGCAACAGCCGGCCGTCGAGCGGCGCGGCGCTCCTCGCTGCCGGATACGCGACGAGGAACCGTGGACCCGCCACGGCGGGCCGCTGCGCGTCGAGCCGCGGGGCCGCGAGCAGCAGCATCCACACGAGCAGGGAGCGACGCATCACAGACTCCAGCCCTGTCGGTAGACCGGCTGGAGGAACTCGGGTGGCACCGTCACGTTTTTCACGGCCCCCGTGGCGGGATCGACGTCCAGCGTCCGCCCCAGCCGTACGGCGAGGCAGCCGAGCAGCACCATCTCCGTGAACGGTCCGGCGTAGGTGTCGAACGCCGAGCCGGCGCGCGGGCCGCCCTTGCAGGCGGTGATCCACTCGTCGTACAGCCCCTTGGAGCGCGGGTACTTCTGCGGCACGGGGTGCGCCGTGACCTCCGCCATCTTCGCGGCGTCGAGCAGTGTCGGGTCGTCGGCGTAGGTCCCCGCCACGAGCTTCCCGCTCGAGCCGATCCACAATTGCCCGCCGCCGTCGTCGGGCGGCCAGGCGGCGTCCTCCGCCAACTCGGGCGGCCGCGGCGGATAGAGCGCCCCGTCCTGCCACACTACCCGCAGCTCGGGGCGCGACCCCTTGGCCGGGAAGTCGTACGTGATGCGGGACGTCGCCGGCGCGGTTTCCGAGAACCGTGGCGTGGATTCCGGCACGATGCGCGCGGGGTACCCGAGATCGAGCGTCCAGAACGCGGCGTCCATGATGTGGCAGGCCATGTCGCCCAGCGAGCCCGTGCCGAAGTCCCACCAGCCGCGCCACTTGAAGGGGGCGTAGGCCGGGTTGTAGGGCCGCTCCGGCGCGGGGCCGAGCCACAGGTTCCAGTCGAGCGACTCCGGCACGTGGAACTCCTCGAGCGGCCGTTCGATGCCCTGCGGCCACCACGGCCGATTGGTCCAGAAGTGGACCTCGCGCACCGTGCCGATCGCGCCGGCCTCCACCCACTCCCGAATCAGGCGCGTGGCGTCGCCGGCGTGGCCCTGGTTTCCCATCTGCGTCGCCACCTTCGACGTGCGCGCCGCCCGCGCCAGCGCCCGGACTTCGCCGAGGGTGCGCGCCAGCGGCTTCTGGATGAAGGCGTGCTTGCCGAGCTTCAGCGCGAGCAGTCCGGCGGCGGCGTGCGAGTGGTCGGGGATCGAGACCGTGACGGCGTCGATGCTCTTGCCGTCCTTGTCGAGCATCTCGCGGTAGTCGCGGTAGCGCTTCGCCTTGGGGTAATGCTGAAACGCGTCGAGCGCCAGCTTCCAATCCACGTCGCACAGCGCGTAGATGTTTTCGGAGGCGACGCCGTCGATATCGCTGCGGCCTTTGCCGCCGCAGCCGATGCAGGCGATGTTGAGCTTGTCCGAGGGCGCCATGAAGCCGCGCCCCAGCACGTGGCGCGGCACGATGGTGAACGCGGCTCCCACCGCGACGTCGCCCACGAATCGCCTCCGTGAGATGCGCTTCCTGGACATGCTTTCCCCCTCTGTACGCCGTTCTCTTGATGAATCTCTGTCGACGCCTTCTCCCTATGGCTTCGCCGTCACGTCTTTCGGCCGGAACATCACCGCGAAAAAGACCAGGACGAGGGCGGCGAATCCCGCGGGCAAGAGCCAGAAGCTTTTCCACTGATCGAGGGTGAGGCTGGTCGCACCGCCCAGGAACCGGTTGAAGACCTTGCCGGCCACCTGCGCCCCGATGAGCATGCCGGCGCCGTAGGTCACCAGGACTAGGAACCCCTGCGCCTGGCCCCGCACGGCCGGGGTCGACTTCTTGTCCACGTAGATCTGTCCGGTGACGAAGAAGAAATCGTAGCAGACGCCGTGGAGCAGAATGCCCAGAACGATGAGGCCGATGATCGCGTTGGGTGCCGCGATGGAAAACAGGCCGTACCGCAACACCCACGCGGCCATGCCGACCATCAGCATGCGCTTGACGCCCAGGCGGAGAAACATGAGCGGCATCAGCAGCATGAACCCGGTTTCGGACACCTGCCCGAGCGTCTGGACCGCCGCGATCTTCGTGATGCCGGCGTTGCCCAGGAAGAGCTGCGTGAAGTTGTAGTACGCCGCCAGCGGGATGCACAACAGGAATGAGGCCACGATGAACACGTAGAAGGAGCGATCCCCGAGCTGCGACAGGGCGTCGAGGCCGAGGATGCTGCGCAGCGACACCCGCTGCCCGGCGGCCGGCGGCGGGGTGTGAGGCAGGGTGAAGCTATAGAGACCAAGGAGGACGCTGGCCGTGGCGGCGGTGTAGACCGGCCACGCCGTGCCCTCCGCGACGACCCCCGTCAGGGGGCCTAACACGTAGCTGATGAACAACCCTGCGACGATCCACCCGATCGTGCCGAAGACCCGGATCAGCGGAAACTGCTTCTCCTGGGCCTGGATGTGATGGAACGCCAGACTGTTCGCGAGCCCGAGGGTCGGCATGTAGCACAGGTTGTAGACGAGCAACAGCAGGATGAACAGGGTGGGAGCACCGGTAAACCGCGGCACGGCGTACATCACCACGCCGCCAAGCAGGTGCAGGGTGCCCAGCACCTTCTCCGTCGCGAAATAGCGGTCGGCAACGAGTCCCAGGAAGAACGGCGCGACGATGGCCGCGATCGGGTTCACCGTGTAGGGCCAGTAGGTGAGTTTCTCCATCCCGTGTTGGGTCATGTACACGGCGATGGTCGTGTACCAGGCTCCCCATATGAAGAACTGGAGGAACATCATCGCCGACAGCTTCACACGAGTGTTCATCGTGGCGTCTCCACGTGGAGGTCCGTGAGCGCTTGCAGCTGAGGCCTGACAGCTGATGGCGGATGGCTGACGGCGCTTACGGCAGCACCCGGATCCTGATGTTGCGGTAGGCGACCCAGTCGCCGTGATCCTGCAGCCCGATGTAGCCCTCGGGGTTGCGCCCGTAACGGGGATGCGGCGCGAACTTGCTGTTGTGCACCCGCACCTCCCAATCGGGACTCCACAGCTCGTACTGCAGCATCCGCACGCCGTTGAGCCAGTGCTCCACGTGGCGGCCGTTCACGATGATGCGCGACTCGTTCCACTCCCCCGCCGGCTTCACGATGCCCGCCGGGGCCTCATACAGCCCGTAGTTCGCGCCGGCGGCCGTGAGCCGGGACTTGCCGTCGGGGTGGCGCGCGTCGTCCAGGATCTGCATCTCGGGCGCGGTCCAGTACACAGCCTCGTCGTCCTCACTCGCCCGGTAGAACACGCCGCTGTTGCCCCCGGGCGCGACCTGCCATTCGAGCGAGAGCTCGAAGTTCCTGAACTTCTGCGTGGTGAGGATGTCGCCGCCCTCGGCGGTGCGCGTCAGGGCACCGTCTACCGCCTGCCACCCGGCCGGCATCGTAGTCTTCTTGTAGCCGCGCCACCCATCGGTCGTCCGACCGTCGAACAGCAGGCGCCAACCGGCCGCCTGCTCGGCGGCGGTGAGCGTGCTCGTGGCGGTGGTCGCGCGGGTGCTCGGAAGGGGAGCGTTCGCCCGGGGCCGGGCCGACGCCCCGCAGGCGCACAACGTCAACGGCAGCGCGGCGAAGGGCAGCGCTCGACGCAGCATCGCGGCATTCCTTTCGTGATGAACTCGCCAAACCGGCTCGGCCGGGCCAAGTTACGCCCGGACTCCACGCCCCGCCACGGGCCCGACACGCACCACCGGGCCGGATCGGCGTCGGCGCCTTCGCCCCGCACCCGCGACGGTACAACCTGGTGAGATCGATGACCTATCGCATCCTCGCCGACCTGGTGGCGCTCACGCACTTCGCGTTCATCGTCTTCGTCATCGCCGGCGCGCTGCTGCTGCTGCACAGCCGCTGGTGGGCCGTGCTGCACGTGCCGGCATTCGTGTGGGGCGCACTGATCGAGTTCCGCGGCTGGGTCTGCCCGCTGACCCCGCTGGAAAACACGCTGCGGGCCCGCGCCGGCCAGGCGGGCTACGCCGGCGGGTTCATCGAGCATTACGTCACGCGGCTCATTTACCCCGAGGGACTCACGCGCGGCATTCAGGTCGCACTCGGCGCGCTGGTGCTCGTCGCCAACCTGGTGTTGTATTGGTGGCTGTGGCGCCGCGCGCGGGGAGGAGCATGAAGGCCCACCGAAGTTCGAGGCCGGTCCTGCGACTGGCCATCGGGATCGCGCTGGCCGCGACACCGCTCGCCGGCCAGGATTCGGTGCCGGCGCGCGCCGAGTACGGCGCCACGGCCGCGATGCTCACCCGCATCATCGACCACGAGATGGCCGACAAGGATCTCCCGGCCCTGTCCATCGTGCTGGTGGACGGCGCCGACATCGTCTGGGCGCGCGGCTTCGGGTACGCGCAGCCGCGCGACAGCGTGCCGGCGACCGCCCGGACCGTCTATCGGGTGGGATCGGTGTCGAAGCTCTTCACGGACATCGCCATCATGCGGCTCGCGGATCGGGGAACGCTCGACCTCGACGCACCCATCACGCGCTGGCTCCCGGATTTCCGGCCCGCCAACCGGTTCGGCGGCGCGATCACGCTGCGCCAGCTCATGACCCATCACTCGGGACTGGTCCGCGAGCCGCCGGTCGGCAGTTACTTCGATTCCACCGCTCCGCCGCTCGCCTCGATCGCCGCCAGTCTCAATCGCACGGCGCTCGTGTTCCGGCCGGGGTCCCGACACAAGTATTCGAACGCCGCGCTCCAGGTCGTGGGGCACGTGCTGGAGCGCGCGGCGGGCGAGCTCTTTCCGCGCTACCTGCGGGATTCGGTGCTGCTGCCGTTGGGCATGACCCGCAGCGCATTCTTCGAGCCCGCGCCCGGGACGGCGCCCGAGCTGGCCGCCGCCGTCATGTGGGCTCCCGACGGCCGCCGTTTCGCCGCGCCGACGTTCCGGCGCAACGCGCCGAGCGGCGCCCTGTACACGACCGTGGAGGATCTCGGCCGTTTTCTCGCGGCGCTGTTCGCCGATTCGAATCCGACCCTCTCCCGCGCGACGCTCGAGCGCATGTGGGTGCCGCAGTTCGCCGACTCGGGGGCCACGCGCGGCAACGGGCTCGGCTTCTTCGTATGGCGTCTCGACGGACACCGTGCGGTGGGACACGACGGCGCGATCTACGGGTTCGCCACGACCCTCACCGCCCTCCCCGACGAGAAGCTCGGCGTGGTGGTGGTCACGACGCTCGACGCAGCCAACATCGTGACCGACCGCGTGGCCGAGGCCGCCCTCCGGGCCATGTTGGCCCGGCGCGCCGGGGCGCCGCCGCCCGAGCCTCCGGTCACGCACCCCCTGCCGCCCGGGGCCGCGCGGTCGGCGGCGGGCCACTACGCGCGCGGAGTCCGGACCGTGGACCTGATGGCTCGCTCCGGTGAGCTGCTCGTCGCGCACGACGGCAGCGCGGCCCCCTCCCGCGTCCGCGCCCTGGGCGACAGCCTGCTCTTCGACGACGCGCTGCGCTTCGGAGGCTCGGTGCACCTGCTCCCGGGAGCGGTCGTCGTGGACGGCGACACCTTCGCACGGGCGGCCGAGCCCAGACCGCCCGCGCCACCCGTCCGCTGGACCGGACTGCTCGGAGAATACGGGTGGGGCTACGAGACGCTGTTCGTGTACGAGCGGGCCGGTCGCCTGCACGCGTTGATCGAATGGACCGAAGACGACGCACTGACCCAGGTGTCCGATACGGTATTCGCGTTCCCGGCGACGAGCATGTATAGGGGGGAGCACCTCACCTTCCGGGGCACGCGCTCCGCGGGGAGGCGCGCGTCGGCCGTCATCGCCGGAGCCGTGACCTTCCCGCGGCGCACGATCGGCCCCCAGGGCGGAGGCCAGCTCAAGGTGACGCCGCTGCATCCGGTGGCGGAGCTCCTCGCCGCCGCACGCACCGCCCCGCCGCCCGCGGAGAGCGGGTCGTTCCGCGCCCCGGAGCTCGTCGACCTCGCGACACTCGACGCGACGATCCATTTCGACATCCGGTACGCCACCACCAACAATTTCCTGGGCAGCGTCTTCTATTCGACGGCCCACGCGTTCCTGCAGCGTCCCGCGGCCGAGGCGTTGTTGCGCGCCGCGCGCACCCTGCGCGCGCGCGGCTACGGACTCCTGATCCACGACGGCTATCGGCCCTGGTTCGTGACCAAGACGTTCTGGGACGCCACCCCCCCCGCACTGCGCTGGCTCGTGGCCGATCCGGCGCGCGGGTCGCGACACAACCGGGGGTGCGCCGTGGACCTGACGCTGTACGATCTCGGCACCGGCCGGCCGATCGACATGGGCGGGACCTACGACGAGACCACCGAGCGCTCCTACCCCGACTACCCGGTGACCACCGACCTGGAGCGCTGGCACCGCGACGTGCTGCGGCAGGCCATGGAGGACGGGGGATTCACGCGCGTGCCCAACGAATGGTGGCACTTCGACTACCGCGACTGGCGCAGCTATCCGATCCTCAACCTCGCGTTCGAGGACCTGTGAAGACCGCCTTGATCGCCGGCGCCACGGGGCTGGTGGGGAGTCAGTGCCTCGCCCGGCTGCTGGCGGAGCCGACCTACGAGCGCGTGATCGCGCTGGTGCGCCGGCCGTTACCGCACCGCGATCCTCGCCTCGACCAGCGCGTGATCGATTTCGGCGCCCTCGGCGCCGAAGGCACCACCTTCCCGGCCGCCAGCGACGTCTTCTGCTGCCTCGGCACGACGATGAAGAAGGCGGGATCCGAGGGGGCGTTCCGCCTGGTCGATTTCACCTACGTCGTGAGTCTCGCCGCCCAATCGCTCGAGCACGGCGCCCGGCAGTTCCTGCTGGTCAGCTCGATCGGCGCGAACCGGACTTCGTCGTTCTTTTACACGCGCGTGAAGGGCGAAACGGAGGACGCGATCGCCGCGCTGCCGTTCGAGGGGAGGCAGATCTTCCGTCCCTCGATCCTCGTGGGCGAGCGCGCCGAGAACCGCCCGGGCGAGCGCGCGTGGATCGCGGCGATGAAGGGAGGCGCATTCCTCTTGCTGGGCCCGATGCGGAAGTACCGTCCCATCGCGGCCGCGACGGTGGCGCAGGCGATGGTGCGCGTGGCGCTGAGTGCGCCGCGCGGCGTCAACATCTATGAATCCAACGAGATCGAGCGCATCGCCCGGGCGTAACCCATCCCGTTATATTGCGGTGCACATTCGACTTCTGAAGGACGTGACATGGCCAATCCATTGCTGAGCGATAAGGCATTCCAGCGCGCCGGGCAATACGCCCAGGCGACTTCCGGCGAGCTGATGACGGTCGAAGGGGCGATCAACAAGTCGGCGTTCCTGCTGCTGCTGGTGGTCGGTGCGGGCACCTGGGTGTGGACGCGCTACTCCCAGACGCTCGACCTCGCCGCGGTGATGCCCTACATGTGGACTGGTCTGATCATCGGGCTGGGTGCCGCGCTGGTGAGCATCTTCCTGCCGGCCTGGGCGCGGATCGCCGCGCCCGTCTACGCGGCGGCCCAGGGCCTCGCGCTGGGTGGGATCTCGGCGCTGTACGAGCAGCGGCTCCACGGCATCGTCTTCCAGGCGATCGGGCTCACGTTCGCCGTACTGGCCGCGATGCTCGTGCTGTACCGGTCGGGCATCATCAAGGTGACGGACCGGTTCCGCATGATCGTGTTCGCGGCGACAGGCGGGATCGCGTTGTTCTACCTCGTTTCGATGGTGCTGTCGCTCTTCCATGTGTCCATCCCGGTGGTGTTCGGGGGCGGGACGATCGCGATCGCGTTCAGCGTGGTCGTCGTGGTGATCGCCGCCCTGAACCTCGCGCTGGACTTCGACTTCATCGCGCGCGGCGCCGAGCACGGCGCGCCGAAGTTCATGGAGTGGTACGCCGCCTTCGGCCTGATGGTGACGCTGATCTGGCTCTACCTCGAGATGCTGCGCCTGCTCGCCAAGCTGCAGCGGCGCTGAGCCGGGCGTTCTCGGTTCCTCGCGAACGGCGGGCCCACGGCCCGCCGTTCGTCTTTTTGCGACCTACTCCACCCGCCGCACGGGCGTGACCTCCTGATTGAACTTCCGCCCCAGTGCCCGCTGGTAACTCTCCAGCGTCCGGTAGTGCCCGAACACGAAGCGCGACAGGAACCGGAACAGCGGATTGGCGACCCAGCCCTGCTCGGTGACGGTCACACGACTGCCGTCACCCTCCGGAACGATCTCGTAGATCCAGGCTCCGCCGAACGGTGCGCCGGGCGGCGACTCGATCCGGCTCACGAGGCGGCGCGGCGGGTGCTCCTCCTCGACGACGATCGTCATGGCCCCGCCGCCGGACACCTGCCGCCAGCGCTCGCGGCCGTCCGGGCCCGTCACCCGCTCCGACGAGCGCAGCCCGGGCCACCACTGCGGCATGGCGCCGAGGTCGCGCACCACCGTCCACACGGTCTCGGGCGCCTGCCCCAGCACGATGGACACCGCCGCCGTGTGCTCACGCGGCAGCACCAAACCGACCAGGGTCATCAGCAGCGGGATGCCGACCACCACCGCGAGAATGAACACCAGCCATTTCATGGGGTCTCCTCCATGGGGGCCAACCTCGAAGAGAATGCCCTCCTCACCGGCCGTTCACAACACCTTCAATCGCCGCGGGGTAGGCTGCCCTGCAGGAGGCGAGCTATGAGCACAAAAGAGCTGATCGATGGCGCGGTCGAGCATCTGCGGACCAGCGCGAGCGTGAAAGCCGTGTACGGCACTCCGATCACGAGCGACGGCAAGACGGTCATTCCGGTCGCCAAGGTGGCGTACGGGTTCGGAGTGGGCAGCGGCCACGGGGCCCACGCGAAGAAGAGCAAGAACGGCAAGACGCCGGCGGAGGGCGAGGGCGAAGGAGCGGGTGGCGGTGTCGCCGCAAAGCCGGTGGGGGTGGTCGAGATCACGGGCACCGAGACCCGGTTTGTGCCGTTCGGCGCCTCGCGGAAGCTCGCGATCATGGCCGTCCTCGGCGCCGGGCTGGGCGCCGCGGTCGGCTGGTTCCTGGGACGGAGGGCGGGCAAGTCCTGAGGACTATTCCGCTTCTTCTCCCCGCAGCCGCTCCAGCTCCCGCCGATCGCGTTTGGTGGGCCGCCCTTTGCCTTCGTAGGACGGCGTGGGCGCGACGCGCAGCTGGTGCGCGAGCCGCTCCCGCGCCGCCTTCCCCGCGGGATCCTCTTCGTAGAGACCGGCGGCGACCTTCGCGGGACCGCGCTGGGCGCTGAGGGCGATCACCCGGACGATGAACGCGTAGGGCGGCCTGCGCACGCGCAGCCGGTCGCCCACGGCGAGCGGCCTCGCGGGCTTGGCGGCGACCCCGTTGACCTCGACCCGCCCCGCGCTGATCGCCTGGGCGGCGGCCGCGCGGGTCTTGAAGAAGCGGGCGGCCCAGAGCCATTTGTCGAGTCTGACGCTGTCGTCGGTCATCGGCTATTGGCTGTTGGCTATCGGCTATCAGCTATCGGTCGACACGAGCTACGAGCTTCGCCAGCATCCGCTTGACGACCGCAATGTCCTGCTGCAGCCGTTCGCTCGCAAGTCGTGGCAGGTACTCCAGGTCTGTCGCCAAGATCACGTGGCATTCGAGTTCATTCGCCGATCCGAGAGCAATCCGCACGTAACGCAGCAACTCTCGGTCTCCATTCCGGCCGCAGCCTTCAGCGATGTTGGCTCCAATCGATATGGATGCACGGCGCATTTGTGACGTCAACCCATAGACCTCGGCTCTTGGAAACGACGCCGTGGCTCGATAGACCGACAGGCTCAGCCGGTGAGCATGCTGCCAAACCACCAGTTTCCGGAAGTTCCCCATCCCAACAGGATCACACGATCCAGACTACTGGATCCGACCATTTCGCCCCGCAGGCCATCGGAAAAACGCGACCACCGATCCAGCCCGGTGGTCGCCTAGGCCGACAGCCGATAGCGGCTTTACGCCTTTTTCAGTCTCACATCCCCACTCCCCGTATCCACATGCAGCCGCCCCCGGCCGTCGCCGATGCGCCCTTCGATGTGATCCTCCGCGAGCCTGCGCACGGTGACCGAGATGCCGCCGAGGTCGATCTCGCCCGACCCGGTGTCGAGCACCACGTCCGCGCCGTACGCGGCCGGCAGGGTGAGCGACACTTCGCCCGAGCCGGTGCCGATGTCGATCGAGCCGCCGCCCGCCAGCAGCTCGAGCGTGACGTCCCCCGACCCCGTGTCGATGATGAGATCGTCGGCGGTCACGGCGGTGGCGTCGGCGTTGCCCGACCCGGTGTCGATCTTGAGGCTGCGTCCCTGGACGTGGTCCAGCGTGACGTCGCCCGACCCGGTGTCGAACAGCAGATTGTCGCCCTTCACGCCGGACGCCACCACGTTGCCGGAGCCGGTGTCGAGGTTCAAGTCGCCGGTGACGTCGGTGACGCGCACGTCGCCCGATCCGGCGTCTACCGTGAGCGAGCCCTTCATGCCGCTCGCCGTGACGTCCGCCGAGTTGACGTCGAGCCGCACCTCGCCGTCGACGTTGGCCGCCGTCATCCGGCCCACCGCGAGATAGACAGCGATGCGGCGGCCGGCCGGCACCAGGATGCGGAGGTCGGCGTGCGCGTCGAGGCCGGACCCGTCGTCGCTGATGCGCACGCGGTGGCCGCGCCCGAACTCCCGGCGGTCGCCGTTGAAGGTGCCGTCGTCCCGGACATCGAGGGTGGTGCTGCCGTGGAAGCCCATGACGGAATAGACGACGTCGTCGTCGGGATAGATCACGCGCAACGTCTGGCGCGAGCCGATCAGTCCCGTCTCGACCTGGAGCCTGGCGGCGTCGCCGCCGCCGCGGGTGACTTCGACCACCACGTCCCCCCCCGTCCCGCCCTCCACCCGCACCACGCCGGCCAGGTTGTAGATCGCGACGTTGTCTCCGCCTACGGTGTAGCGCTGGCCGGCCTGGGCGGCCGCGGCGGACGCGGCGGCGAGGGCCGCACCGATGACGATCACGCTGCGCATGGGGCTCTCCTCGGGGAGTGTGAAGACGACGGGTGGCCGTACGCCGCCGCCGGGTCGCAGTTTCGCGACGATCGCCGGCAATCGCCCACCAACACATGGATAGCCAAACGGGTCACAGGGTTGCAGCGGTCGCGCGGCGTCCCCCGGGGCGGTAGTTTCCACCCGCGTTGGCGACCCTGACGGTGGAGGATTCGCGTGTCGAGCTGGCAGGTCTGGATCGTGGCGGCGGCGCTGCTGCTCGTGGCGGAGATGTTCGCCCCCGGGTTCTGGCTGGCGAGCGTCGCGATCGGCTGTCTGGCCGCCGGCGTGGCGGGCGTCCTGCCGATCGGGCCGTTCGGGCAGGTCCTGGTGTTCGCCGCCGCCACGGTGGGGAGCCTGTTCGGCCTGCGGCCGGTGCTGGTGCGGCGGTTCCTGCATGCCCGCGGCATGGAGGTCCGCACCAACGTCGAGGCGCTGGTCGGCAAATCGGGCGTCGTGGTCCAGCGCTTCGACCCGGTGACCCGGCTCGGCCGGGTGAAGGTGGAGGGGGAGGACTGGCGCGGCGCGCTGATCGAGGGGAGCGGGCCGCTCGAGCCGGGGACGCGCGTGATGGTGGTCGAGGTGAACGGCAGCACGCTCGTGGTCGAAAAGGAGACTGAACCATGAATTTCGGGTTGATTGTCGTCGCCGCCATAGCGCTGCTCGCGATCATCGTGGTGCGCAGCACCATCGTCGTGGTGCGGCAGGCGCAGACGATGGTGATCGAGCGGCTCGGCAAGTACAGCCGGTCGCTCTCTTCCGGCATCAATCTGATCATGCCGTTTTTCGACCAGCCGCGGGCCATCGACTGGCACCAGGTGATCAGCCTGCCCAACGGCGAGACGCTGACGCGGCGGTATCGGTCGGCCACGATCGATCTGCGCGAGAGCGTGTACGTCTTCCCGCGCCAGAACGTGATCACCAAGGACAACGTGGTGGTCGAGATCGACGCGCTGATCTACTTCCAGGTGACCGACCCGGTGCGCGCCGCCTACGAGATCGCCAATCTCCCCGACGCGATCGAGAAGCTCACCCAGACGACCCTGCGCAACGTGATCGGCGAGCTGGATCTGGACCAGGTGCTGTCGTCGCGTGAGCACATCAACACGAAGCTGCGCGAGATCCTCGACGATGCGACGCACAAGTGGGGCGCCAAGGTGGGCCGCGTCGAGCTGAAGGACATCAACCCGCCGCACGACATCCGCGAGGCGATGGAGAAGCAAATGCGGGCCGAGCGCGACCGGCGCGCCGCGATCCTCACCGCCGAAGGCAGCAAGCAGTCGGCGATCCTCGAGGCCGAAGGCATCCGGCAGTCCGAGATCAACAAGGCCGAAGGCGTGAAGCAGGCGAGGATCCTGCAGGCCGACGCGGAGGCCGCCGCCCGGCTCAAGGTCGCCGAGGCCGAAGCACTGGCGATCGAGCGCATCACGCAGGCCATCAAGGGGACGGGTGGCGATCCCGCGCGCTATCTGATCGCCATTCGCTACCTCGAGGCGCTGAAGGAGATGGTGAGCGGGCAGAACAACAAGGTCGTGTATCTGCCCTACGAAGCCACCGGCGTGCTCGCCTCGCTGGGCGGCATCCGCGAGATGCTCCAGGGACCGGAGAAGAGGAGCGGATGACGACGTCCACCGTGACGACGCCGCTGACCGTTCTCTCCGAGGAAGAGCAGATGTTCCGCGACGCCGTGGCGGACTTCGCCGACAGCGAAGTGCGCCCGCGGGTCGCGGCGATGGAGCGGGCGGGCGCCATCGACCCCACCCTCGTTCCCAAGCTCTTCGAGCTCGGCCTGATGGGGATCGAGATCCCCGAGAATCACGGCGGCGCGGGCGGTGGGCTCTTCATGACGGCGCTCGCCGTGGAGCAGTTGTCGCGGGTGGATGCCTCGGCCGCGATTTTCGTGGACGTGCAGAACACGCTCGTCATCGAGCCGTTCCTCCAGTGGGCGTCGGACGAGCAGAAGGCCCGCTACCTCCCGAAGCTCGCCACCGACACCGTGGGCGCCTATGCCCTCTCCGAGCCCGAAGCGGGCTCCGACGCGTTCGGGCTCCAGACCAGAGCCACGCAACAGGGCGACGGCTGGGTGCTGGAGGGCCGCAAGCTCTGGATCACCAACGGCGCCGAAGCGGGCGTCTACGTGATCTTCGCCAACACCGACTTCGCCAAGGGCTACAAGGGGATCACCGCGTTCATCGTGGAGCGCGGGTGCAAGGGCTTCAGCGTCGGCAAGAAGGAGGACAAGCTCGGCATCCGGGCGTCCTCCACGACGGAGCTGATCCTCGACGGCTGCGTCGTTCCGGCGGCCAGCGTGCTGGGCGAGGTCGGCAAGGGCTACAAGGTGGCGATCGAGACGCTGAACACCGGGCGTATCGGCATCGGCGCGCAGATGATCGGCGTGGCGGGCGGGGCGCTGCAGGCGGCGACGCAATACGTCAAGGAACGCAAGCAGTTCGGCAAGCCGATCGCCGATTTCCAGGCGGTGCAGTTCCAGCTCGCGCAGGCCGCGACGGAGCTCGAGGCGGCGCGGCTCATGGTCTACAACGCGGCCCGGCTGAAGGACGCCGGGATGGAATACACGCAGAACGCCGCGATGGCGAAGCTCTTCTCCTCGCAGGTGGCGGAGCGCGTGACTTCGGTGTGCCTGGAGCTGTTCGGCGGCTACGGCTACACCAAGGAGTATCCGGCCGAGAAGTTCTACCGCGACGCGAAGATCGGCACGATCTACGAGGGCACGAGCAACATGCAGCTGAACACGATCGCGAAACTCATCCTGAAATAGAGGCCATCATGCCGCTTCGGCTCCCCGTTGTGCTGGCACTGCTCCCCCTCGCCGTCCCCGTCGCGGCTCGCGCCCAGCAGTTCGAAGGCGTGGTCACGATCCGGACCGCCCACCTGACGTCCGATCTCGTCGCCGAGCAGGTCGGCGAGGACGCCAACGAGCAGGCCCGCGCGAAACTCTACGCCATGACGCTCGAGCAGGTGGTGCAGCTCGGCGGTCCCGCGGACGCCAACGTGATGCAATTCAAGGCGGGGCGGATGCGGTCGGCCATGTTCGAGTATCCCGGGCTCGACAGCGCCTACATGCTGATCGACGTCGGCGCGGCCATGATGCGCATCGTGTCGCCGAGCCGGCGCGGCTATTACGAAATGTCGCTCCGCGGCGCGACCCCGGCCGGCGCGGCCGAAGAGGCCGCACAGCCCAAGATCGAGCCACTGGGCCGCACGCAGGTGATCGGCGGACTGCAGTGCACCGGGTACCGCGTCACCGAGGAAGGCATGGTCTCGCACGTGTGGACCACGAGCGATCCCATCTTCCGGGAGCTGGTGATGGGCTGGCTCAGGATGGCGAACGAAGACGACGAAGCCGTCCGGCAGACCCGCACGCTCCTCGCCCGCTACGGCGCGGCCGTGATGACACAGGAGTTCGACGAAGACGGGGGCTACCGCATCGAGGTCTGGAGCCTCGAGCGCAAGATCCTGTCCGACGGGCTGTTCGCGGTGCCGGCGGGATTCACGAAGCTGAGGATGCCCGGAAGCTGAGCCGGGGCAAGGGCTTTCGGCGGTGCGTGACCTGGCGCCGTCGACCGTGCTCTTCAGAAAGGCTCGGAATCCGGGAGGCCTCATGAGCACGAGTACACGGGCAGTGTGGATGGCCGTCGGGCTCTTCGTCGCGGCGGTGCTGCCGGCGCAGGCCCAGGGCCGCGGGCATGGCCCCAAGCGCTACGCGGTCACGACCGATCGCGCGATCGTCGTGACGCGGGACGTCCTGGTGCGGAACGGTTATCAGGTCATCCGGGTCGAGCACCGGGGCCCGGATCGCATCGTCTGGTATCGGGCCGGTAACCGGGGACGGGGCCGGGGCTGGGGACCGCCGATGAAGATGGTGGTCCACCGCGAAGCCGACCGGGTGATCTTCGTGGACACGCCGAGCGCCATCCTAGTGGATATCGACGTGCGACTGCGCCTGCGGTAGGCCGAT
>DATICZ010000115.1:0-18850 GCA_035456525.1 Gemmatimonadales bacterium | reverse complement strand
GTCTCCACGAGCGGCAGGTCCACGGTGAAGCAGGACCCCGCTCCCGGCGAGGTCTCCACCCGCAGGCGGCCCCCCGCGTCCGTGACCAGCCGGCGCACGATGGAGAGTCCGAGACCGGTCCCACCGGCCTTGGTCGAATAGAAATCCTGAAACGCCCGCTCCAGCTCCGTCTCGCTCATTCCCTTGCCGGTATCCTCCACCACGATCCGGGCCATATGGCGGCCCTGCTCCAGCACCCGGGACGTCGAAACCGTGACGACCCCGGACTGGGAGTCGAGACTGTCCACCGCGTTCGTCACGAGGTTCTCGATGATACGGCGCAGCGCGAGTGGATCGATCCGGGCTTCGGGGAGCCCGTCGGCCAGATGCAGGGTGAGTTCCGCCGCTCCCATGGGAATCTGCGCCGTCGTCTCGCGCGTCACGACATTCACGTCGCAATGCAGCGCTTCCGCCGGCGGGGAGAGTTTCGCGTAGTTGGCCGCCAGCGTCTCGAGATAGGTCAGGCTCGAGCCCAGGGTCTGCCGGCGCTCGGCGAACACGCGTGGCAGCTCGGCGGGCTGGTCCCGTGCCACCTGGGCCAGATGGCGCAGCACGTTGCGCATCGGAGCGATGCCGTTCTTGATGTCGTGGTTCACCTGGCGGGCCAGCTCGCCCATGGCGGCGTGCCGCTCGGCGTCGCGCAGCCGGGCGGCACCGCTGCGCAACCGCTCGGTCATCTCGCCCAGCAGGCGCTCGAGACTGCCGATCTCGTCCGAGCGATCGCTCGCGAACGCGACGTCCAGCCGGTCCATGTCCAGCTCGGACGTCTTCGCGGCCAACTCAGCCAGCGGCAAGCTGACGCGCGAAGAGAGCCAGCCGGCCAGCAGCAGCGCGACGAGGAGCGTCACGAGCACCGCCACGCCGAACCATCGATCCACCGTGCGCTGCAGCTCACGCAGGCCCGCGAGCGGCGCCGCGACCACGAGGCGCGCCTCCACTACCCGGGTGCTGCCGGGCCGGGACTCGTCGATGAACGGCACCGGCAGCTCGCTCACGGCGGAGTCGCCCTGCACGACGCTGCCGGCGCGCGATCCGAGCGTGTCCCCCGGCAGCACCAGGGTCACGCTCGTCGCGCTGTCGCTCGCCAGGCGCGCGAGAAATCCGGAGTCCACGGCGATGCCCCCCACGAGCGTAAAGCGCCGGTCGCCGAACGGCAGCGAATCGAGCCGTGCCAGCGCGAGGAACGGACCCTCGGCCGTCCTGGCCTGAACCAGTGCCAACCCGTTGGGGGCGGTGGGGAGCGCCGCCGGCAATCCGGTCTCGACGCGATCGAACTCGTTGCGGAAATGCCCAGAGCTGACGATGCGTCCCGAATCGTCCTGGATCTGGAGCATGCCGAGCCCGGCGAGGCGCATCGCCGTCCCCGCGTAGTCGAGGGCATACCCGCGCTGCGCGGAGTCACGCTGCACCATCGCCAGGCGCAGTCGATTGTCGGCGGCGGCGGCGTTGCGCAGCTGGGCGAGCCGGTCCGCCAGCACTCCTCCCTGCCGCGCCAGATCCTGCCCGATCGCGTCGACCAGGCCCGCTACCCTTGCCTGGTAGGTCACGACGAGCCGCTGGCGCACCGCGCGACGCACGCCGAGCCCGAACACGACGAGCGGCACAAGCACCACCGGCGCGGTGGCGATGAGGATGCGCGTGCGAAAGGTCATCGGGGTGGAAAACGATAGCATTCCTTCACACTCGCCGCTGGCCCCGGCCCGGGCGATGCGGCATCTTTCTCATTCTATGGCTGAATTTCAAGAGCGTTTGGAGCGCGGACTACAGGGCCGCTACGCGATCGAGCGGGAGCTGGGTCAGGGCGGCATGGCGTTGGTGTTTCTCGCACGCGACCTGCGACACGAGCGGAAGGTCGCCCTGAAGGTGCTGCGCCCGGAGATCTCCGCCGAGATCGGGGCCGAGCGGTTCCTGCGCGAGATCAAGATGGCGGCCGGACTCACCCACCCCCACATCCTCCCGGTGTACGACTCCGGCGAAGCCGGCGGCCTGCTCTTCTATGTGATGCCGAACATGGAGGGACGCTCGCTGCGGGAGCGGCTCGACCGGCAGCGGCAATTGCCGCTGGACGAGGCGCTCCGGATCACGCGGGAGGTCGCCGCGGCGCTGGACTATGCCCACCGCCACCAGGTGGTCCACCGGGACGTCAAGCCGGAGAACATCCTGCTGCACGAGGGCGCGGCGATGGTGGCCGACTTCGGCATCGGCAAGGCGTTGAGCGGCAACGGATCGATCACGCAAACGGGGATGGCGCTGGGCACTCCGGCGTACATGAGCCCCGAGCAGGCGGGCGGCGAAGCCGACATCGACGGCCGCAGTGATCTCTACAGTCTCGGCTGCGTGCTCTACGAGATGCTCTCGGGCGAGCCGCCGTTCACCGGCCCGACGGCCCAGGCGGTGATCGCCAAGCGGTTCGTCGCGCCCATCCCGAAAGTCCGGGCCACGCGGGACGTGCCCGAGGTGGTGGATGACGCCATCACCCGGGCCCTCTCGCGCACGCCCGTGGACCGCTTCCCCACGGCGGCCGAGTTCGCAGAAGCCTTGCTCCCGGGACGGCGCGCGCCGCCGGAGGCGCCAAAGGGCGCCCCTCCCACCAAGGCCGTTGCCGTCATTCCGCTCGCGAACATGAGCGCCGATCCCGAGAACGAGTACTTCAGCGACGGGATGACCGAGGAGATCATCAACGCACTCGCGAAGGTGCCGGGCATCCAGGTGGCGTCGCGCACCTCCTCCTTCGCCTTCAAGGGGAAAGAGGTGGACATCCGGCAGATCGGCGACAAGCTCGGGGTGGGGTCGGTGCTCGATGGCAGCGTGCGGAAGGTGGGCAACCGCATCCGCATCACGGTCCAGCTGATCAATGTCGAGAATGGTTACCACATCTGGTCGGAGACCTACGACCGCCAGCTCGAAGACGTATTCGCGATCCAGGACGAGATTTCACGAGCCATCGTCGAGGCGTTGAAACTCCGGCTCGGCGGCGAGGCGGCCCCGCTCGTCGTGCCGACCAAGAACATCGAAGCGTACAACATCTATCTCAAAGGCCGGTTCTTTTTCAACAAGTTCACCGAGCCGGGGCTGCGCAAGGCGCTCGATCTGTTCCAGCTCGCGCTGCTCCAGGACCCGGGGTTCGGCCGTGCCTACGCCGGGATCGCCGACGTCTGGTGCAACCTGGCCGACGACTGGGTCGCCCCCGACGACGCCTACCCGCGCGCCAAGGCCGCCGCGGAGCGGGCGTTGCAGCGCGACCCCGAGCTCGCAGAGGCGATCACCTCGATCGGGAAAGTCCTGTGCTGGCACGAGTGGAATTTCGCCGACGCCGAGCAGCAGCTGCAGCGCGCCGTCGCGCTCAGCCCCAATTATGCCGAGGCGCATTACGTGCTGGGCACCGCCCTCCCACTGGTGGGGCGGCTCGGCGACGCGATCGCGGCGATCCAGCGCGCGCTCTCGCTCGATCCGCTGTCGGCCGCTTATAGCGAATGGCTCGCCCGATTCCTCCTCTATAACAAGGATTACGAGGGCGCCATCGCTCAGGCCCACAAGACCCTCGAGGTGGACGAGACGTCCCTGCGCGCCCCGCTCTACATCGGCTCGGCCTACCTTGCCCGTGGTGACGCCGGGACCGCCCTCGAGTGGTACCGTCGCGCACAGGGGCTGGAGAAGGCCGTCCGCTCATACGACGCGATGATCGTGCGGGCCCTCGCCGCACTGGGTCGCCGGGACGAAGCGGAAGCGATCCTGGCCCGGTTGGACGAGGAATCGCGGCAGCAGTACGTGCGCAGCGAGATCCTGGCAATGGGATACGCCGCGATGGGGGACCTGGACCACGCCTTCGCCTGCCTCGAGCGCGCCTATCAGGCGCGCTCGGCGGGACTCATCTACCTCCATCTGGACCCGGGATACGCGCCGCTGCGCGGCGACCCCCGCTACGCGGACCTGGTTCGGCGCATCGGCTTGAAATAAGCGCCGGCCCCGTCATCGGACGCGGAGCGTTCCGTCCCAGTCCACCGTGAACGCGGCGGCACCGCGGCGCCACACCATCCGGCGGCGCGTGTCGATCAGGGGCACGATCTGCGACGCGAGCGTGAGCCACGGCGCGCGCGCCACCAGGTCGTGGACCGCACGACACGGCTCGAGCGCCACCTGCGGGACTGGAATCACGAACTGCCACCCTCCCCCGCCCGCCTGACCGGCGGCGAGCGCACCCATCAACTCGGCGCGTCCCAGACCTGCTGCACGTGCGGTCGTAGCCGCCTGAGCTCCCTCCAGCGCCACGAGGCGCTCGGCGATGCTGCGCGCCGTCGCGTCCTCGCGTGGATACGCGACGAGGAAGCGCGACCCTCCGGGAGGGAGCGGGGGGGCGCCCGCCGGTGGCGGGCCGATACAGGCGGGAAACGCCGTCCACCACGCCGGAGCCTCTGAGGCACGCGCTTCGACTCGCACGGCATCCCGAGCCAGACCCTCCCGCCACGCGGTCGTGACCGGAGGCGTCGCTCCCGGCGCGAGCAGCAGGTAGGTGCGATCCCAGGGGAGCGCCCGCGTCGCCAGCTCGGGACGGCTCGCGGCGTAGCCCAGCGCCGCCGCATCCCCCGTGACGACCAGATCGAACCCGCGATCGAGCCAGTCACGTGCATCGACGGTCCCGAGCCGCGGGACGAGCAGGCTCGGACGCCGGCCGCTGAGGGGCGTCAGGACGAGCCCGCTGGCGACGCTGTCCGCCATGTAGAAGCCGGTTCCGACCGGCCAGGCGTGACCGGGAACGGCACGGGCCACCGCGAGCGCGGGATCAGCCAGCCACAGAGGCGGCGCGGCTGAGGGATGCCTGAGCCGCAGCACGAGCGTGCGCTCGTCCGGAGCGATGACCGCTGCGCCTTCGAGCACCGTCGTATCTCGGTCCCTCCAGGACGCGATCACGTCCTGCGCCGTCAGCGCCAGGCCGTCCTGGAAGCGGGCGCCCGCGCGGAGCGTGAACGTCCACTGCACGCCAGCGTCCGAGGCCGACCAAGACTCCGCAAGACCGGGGCGCGGGGCACCCGTGCAATCGAGCCGGACCAGGGTCTCGTAGAGCTGCCGGAAAACCATCCGCTCGGCGTCGGTCTCAGGTACCGGGGCGTGGGCCGGATCGACCCCTCCCGGGAGCGCGAGGGTGAGGGTGTCGGGGACCCTCGCCGAGTCCTCAGGCAGGGCGCACTCGTCGCGTGCAACGGCGGGCAGCAGCGGTGGAACGGGCGCTGCCGACGGGCCGCACGAGACCGCGCCGACGGCGAGCCCCAGGATGGTTCCCCAGCACGGCGGTGAGGCGAGACGCACACGGCATCCGGAAGCGGTCACGCGGAAGGATAGCATCCCATCATGCGGGTCTCATCCCCCCTTGTGGCTCCCAAGGCCAGGTTCACCACGGAACCGAGAGGAGTGTACCGATGGCCACCATCGCACCGAGCCACGAGCTGCGGCATGTGACCAAGAACGACCTGTCCGAGCTCGTTCGCTCAGAGGTCGTCCCGATGCTGAACCAGGGACTGGCGGATGCGATCGACCTCCAGCTCCAGGCGAAGCAGGCCCATTGGAACGTGAAGGGGCCGGGTTTCATCGCCCTCCACGAGCTGTTCGACCGTGTGGTCGAGCATGCGGCGAACGCCGCAGACCTGCTGGCGGAGCGCGTCGTACAGCTCGGCGGTACGGCGGCAGGCACCGTGCGCATCGCGGCGCGGCACTCGGAGCTGGACGAGTACCCACACGCGATCGTGAACGGGAGCGATCACGTCGCCGCCCTCGCCGGCGCACTCGCCGCGTTCGGCGCGCGGATACGCCAGGCGATCGACGCCGCGGCCGAGCACGCCGACGCCGCCACCGCGGACCTGTTGACCGAGATCGTCCGGGGCAACGACAAACTGTTGTGGTTCGTCGAGGCCCACGGCCAGGCGCCCTCCTAGGGCCGGTCGTTCCAGTTCGCGAGCGCGTTCCACACGAGCGGAAACTCGTGGTGGTTGAGGAAGCGGTGTAACGGGTCGAACGAGAACGCGATCACGCGCCCACCCCGCACGGGCACGTCGAAGATCGCGCCTTCTCCCACGATCTCCCGTTCGTTGCGTACCATCCCCGAAACGACGTACGCGTCCTCGCGGGAAGGCGCGGCCTTGGCGCTGTCCGGCTTGGCGCTGTCCGGCTTGGCGCGTGGCGTCGGGGGCGCGGTGTCGGGGATGCCGAGCATCGGCCCCTCGTCGCGCTCGACCTTCTTCGTGGCGCCGTACTGCAGCACGACGAACGCGCTGTCGCGGTCAGGGACCTCGAACAGGGGCCCGTTGCCGCGGAAGACCGTGGTCACGTCGGGATAGCCGTACAGAATCGGCGACCGGCGCTGCAGCACCCGCGCGCGCACGATCGATCCCGGATGAAACAGCGTGCTCGTGCGGTGTGGCGACAGGGGACGAGCGATGCCGGTCTCGGACGCGAGCGTCGTGGCCGCGCCCAGGGTGATGAGCGTGCCTCCGGCGTCCACGAACTTCTGCAGCTCGGCCACCCCCGCGAAGCCCGGCCCGCCCGTGATATCGGGCGAGGAGAACGGTGTGCCGAGATTGGGGGTGTCCTTCGTCTTCTGGTAGGGCAACGGCCCCCATTTGCGGTCGACGCCGTTGATCATCTGCGTCACCGACCCGCCGAAGCTGGGAACGAGGATCACGTCGAAACGCGCGCGCAGTCCCCCGCGGCGCAGGTCGTCCTTGTCGATCGACGTGTAAGGGATGCCGTACTTCTCGAAGGTGTAGCGCGACCATCCGGCGTCCTGCGTCGAGTACCAGCTGTGGTAGATCGCCACGCGCGGCAGATCGAGGAGGTGGCGCGCCACGGCCGGTGCGGCGGTCATGCGGTGGATCGTCAGGCCGTAGCGCTGGGCGACGATGCGCATGGGCTCGGCAGTAGCGCCTTCGATGACGACCGACCCGGCGGGGAAGGTATCCGACCCGACGACGAACGCCGTCTCGGCCGCGAACGCTCTGACTCCCGGTGCCAGGTCGCGCAGGGCAAACAGGCCGGGAACCACGTCGACTTGCCCGCGGTAGCCCACGACGTACGCCGAGCCGCTCGTCCCCGTCACCGCCCCGGGCGCCGCAACGGTGTCGGTCACGCGTTCGAGCCCGCTCCAGTGGAACACGGCGGTGTCGTTCACCCCCGTGACCGTCACGCCGTACTGTTCGCCGAGCGTCCAGGCGATGTCGTCGTAGGGCGGGTACTTGGCCGACTGCGGGTAGTGTTGCGTCCCCAGCAGGTTGGCGACGAGGTCGCCATACGGCTGGTCGCGCAGGATCACGAAATCGCCCGCCGAGTCGCCGCTGGTGCGGCGCTGGATCTCGATCCCCTGGCGCTGCAGCTGGTTCACGAGGTAGGCCGCGCGTGACGGATCGCGCTGGCGCGCGAAGCCGGGAATCGTGTAGGCGTAGGGCTTCTCGCTGCGGCCGCGCGCGATGCTGTTCACGCCCTTCTGCCAGAAGTTGCGCAGCAGCCGCTCGGCGTTCTCGGCCGTGAACGTGAGCGAGGCCAGCACCCCCGCTTCCATGTAGTTCACGTTGTTCCGCGCCGACCAGCGGACCTTCTTCGTGGGCGGCCAGGGGCGGTACCACTGGCGGCTCGTGACCGAGTCGCCGGCGTAGCTGTCGCCGGAGAGGTCCCGGACGTAGGTGTTGGCGCCGGCGTTGCCGAACGTCTCGTAGAAGCGACCGATGGCGTTGTGATTGTTCGCGACCCAGGTCGCGTACCCGGGCCACCAGCCGTCGAAGAATGCCCAGGTCCAGACCCCGGGGAGCCCCTGCGCGACGAGCGCCGTAATGTCGTTGTTGGCGAACAGCTGCCACTCGCTGACCGCCACGGGATCGTTGTGCTCGTTATAGGGACCGGTGCCGGTGGAGACGTAGAGCAGCGGGATGGACTCGTGCAGGTCGTGCATTACGAGGGGGTGCCAGTCGTAGTACATCTTGTAGATCGCCCGCGTCAGCGCGAGCGCCATCTGCAGCCCGTCCCGGTTGTTGTCGTGAAAGGCGTAGTCGCCCCAGAAGGGACTGGAGCGCGGGAAGCCGTCGTCGGGCGTCGGGCGGCTCTTCGTGTAGCGGAGGTACCAGTCCACCTGGCGGTCGCGGCCGTCGGGCTCGCTCACCGGGTTGATCAGGGTGATCACCCCTTCGCGGATCCGGCGGATGGCCGGCTCATCGCTCGCGGCGAGCCGGTACGCCAGCTCCATCAGCATCTCCGGGCTTCCCATCTCGGTCGAGTGCAGGCCGCCGTTCAGGTAGTACACCGGCTTGGCGGCGGCGAGCACCGAATCGAGCGAGGCCGCGGGCACGGTCCGGGGATCGGCCAGCCGGGCGAGCGTGGCCCGGTAGGCGTCGCTCCGGGCCAGCAGGCCCGAATCGGCGACGACGACGAGCACGATGTCGCGCCCTCCCTCGGTCCTGCCCACCGTCTCGACCCGCACGCGCGGGGTCGCGGCGGCGAGCGCGCGGAAATACCCGGTGATCTCGCTCGTGTGATGCATCACCCCGGGCGCACCGGCGATCGTGCCGAAGTGTCGCTGCGGCGAGGGGATCGTGGTCGAGAGCGGCAGCGTCGCCACCGACGCCGGGAGAAAGCGGGAGTCGGTCGTGTACTCGCGCACCAGCCGCGCGAACGTGGTATCCGCGGCCTGTTGACCGGTGAGTGTGGCCGCGGGAACGAAAAGGGCGAGGGACAGGACCAACGACGGCAGCCGGCGGGACATCGAACCTCCGAGCGAGCGGTGAGTGCGGAGAATCCCACCGCCAAAGCTGCAGGCTCAGAGGCGGACGCGCAAAACCTATTCCGAACGCAAGGCGCGCATCGGGTCTACGCGGCCCGCGCGACGCGCGGGGAGGAGGCAGGCCAGCGCGGCCACCGCCAGGAGCAGCACCGCCACCCCACCGAACACCGCCGGATCCCGGGCCGATTGCTCGAACAGCAATGGCTGCGCCCATCGGCCCACGACGAACGCGATGACGCTGCCCAGGACGACGCCCACCAGGGCCAGCCGCATGCCGTCGGTGAGCACGAGGCGCACCAGATCGCCCAACTGGGCCCCCAGCGCCGAGCGGACACCGAGCTCGTGGGTGCGCTGTGCGACGTTGTAGGCGATCACGCTGTACAGGCCGATCGCCGCGAGCGCCAGCGCCAGCACGCCGAATACGGTGAACATCGTGGCGCCCAACTCCCACGATTGCGTCTGGCTGCCCAGCACATCGGCGAGGGGGGTGACGGTGACGTAGGACGCCCCCGGCATGAGCGGCTGCAGACTGCGGCGCACAGTCTCCTTTGCGCGCGCGGCATCTCCGTGAACGCGAACGAACAGCCCGCCCATTTCGGGATTGAATTGCGCCGACGACAGGTAGTAGAAGAGCCCGGGGTCATCGCCCAGGCTGCGGGACTTGATGTTCTCGGCGACGCCGACCACGGCCGTGCACGGCGCCGTGTCGGCGCCCACGCGCACACATTCGCCCAGCGGCTCGCGGCCCGGCCACAACGCCCGCGCCATCGCCTCGCTGACGACCATCGCGCCCGGGGCGCCGGCCACGTCCTGATCGCTGATGCCCCGGCCGCGCAGCAGGCGCGTCCCCATGGTCGCGAAGTACTCCCCGGAAACCGCGTTCAGCTGGAATTCGCCGAGCCGCTCCGTGGAATCGATGCCGGCCACGTGCAGATCCGTGTTCCAGCTGCTCCAGAACGGCATCGTCACCTGCCGGGACACGTGGCTGACGCCGGGAATGGTCCGGCTCTCGTCCGACAGCCGCCGCAACAGCGACACGTTCTGCGCGCTGTCGAGATGCATCCCGCGCATCTGCAGATCGACGATGAGCACCGAGTCGGCGTCGTACCCCAGGTGCACCTGCTGCACGTGCCGCAGCGAGCGCACGAACAGGCCGGCGCCGACCAGCAACACCACGGACAGCGCCCCCTGCAGCACGAGCAGCGTGGCCCGCGTCCGGGAGCGGTGGACGGCGCCCTCGCGCTCGCCCGCCTTCAGGTCCTGGGTGAGATCCGCGCGGCGCGTCTGGAGGATCGGCGCCAGCCCGGTCAGGAATCCGGCGACGAGCGCGGCCGAACCCGCGAACAGCAGGGTGCGCGGATCGGTCACCACGGCGGCCCCCGAGGTGTCCGGCAACAGCACGGCCCGCAGCGCGGCGCCGCCCCACTGGGCCACCAGCACCCCGGCCGTGCCGCCGGCCAGGGCCAGCAGCAGGCTCTCGGTGAGCAGCTGGGTGGCGAGCCGGGCACGGCTCACGCCGATCGCCAGCCGTACGGCGATCTCGCGCCGGCGCCGCAACGCCCGCGCCAGCAGCAGGTTGGCGACATTGGCGCAGGCGATCAGCCACACCACGAGGGCGACGCCCGTGATCCAGGTCGCGACCTTGGTCTCGCTCGACTGGTTGGGGCCGCGCTGCGACAGCACAGACGCGGCGATCGCGTGAGGACGGGCGATGGCGATCGGCGTCATCCCGCGATCGACGTCGGCCTGCGTCGTATAACTCTTCTGATAGGCGGCCGTGAGATCGGCGTTGGCGGTCTCGAGGGATACTCCTGGCTTGCGCTCCACCAGCATGGAGGCCCAGGTCCAGTGGTAGGTCGTCCACCAGGTCTCGCCGCGCAGGCGGAAGTTGGCCGCCAGCTCGCTACCATAGGCGGTGAGCGGGACGTAGGCCGCCGGCGGCCGCCCCGGCCACAGTCCCGCGAAGCCGCGCGGGGCAACCCCGATCACCGTGTACAGCGTGGCGCCGATGCGCAGCGTCTGGCCGAGGGCGTCCCGGCGCCCGCCGTAGCGGGTCTGCCAGAAGCCGTAGCCCAGGACCGCCACGGCCGTGCCGTTGGGCGGCGCATCTTCGGAAGCCGTGAAGTACCGTCCGAGCGCCGGCGCGGCGTCGAAGAAACCGAAGAAGCTCGCGCTCACCACCCCCACCTGCATCTCGCGCGAATCGGTGCCCTCGCCGATCGCGAGGCTCCGTTCGGCAAACGTGGCGGTCCGTGCGAACGACCGCGTCCCGTTGGTGAGATCGACGTAGCGCGCGTACTGCACGCCGTCGCCGGTGAACTCCTCGCCACGGTAGGAGCGGGCAAGGTAGACGCGGTGCACGAGCGCCGGGTCGTGCAGCATGGGCGGCGGGCGGAACAGCAGCCGGTCAACGACCGAAAACATCGCAGTGTTGGCGCCGATGCCCAGGGCGAGCGTCAGGACGACGGCGACGGTGAACCCCGGCCGGGACTTCAGGCCGCGGACGGCGTAACGAAGATCCTCGAGGGCCACGCTTCTATGACGCACTGCCCCGGGAAAAGGTTGCGCTAGTTGGGAGCCACCTGGTACTGCTCCAACTTCCCGTCCGGCAGCTCGAAGGTCCAGACCCGGAGGCTGCGCTGCGCGAAGCTCGCCCGGTAGTTGCGCAGGACCATCCCGCCCCGGAGCTGCTGGCCGGTCTGGAAGAACCCCTGGAGCGCGCCCAGCGGGCCCAGGCTGGAGGCGAAATCGGCGACCGCCTGATCGCTGAAATAGGCGTTGCCGTCGGCCGTGAAGAGCGACCGGTCGATCATGCCCCGCTGCAGACCCTCGAAGATCGCGCGTGCACGTGCCGTGCGGGAGGCAGTCAGTGAGTCGCCCACCGCGAACAACGCCGTGCCGATCCGCTGAGCGATCGCCCCGGCGGCGCTCACTGCATCCTGGTTGACCAGCACGACCACCGCGGCGTGGTCGTCCGGAAAGACGAGATTCGACGCCGTGAAGCCGGATACCTCACCCCCGTGGGAAAGCATACGCCGGCCCGCGGGCAGCCCGACGTTCACGCCCAGCCCGTAGCCCGTCGGCGCCCCGTTCATCAGGAGCGTCTCGGTCTCGAGCTCCCGGTACGAAGCGGGCGACAGCAGGCTCCGGTTCATGAGCGCGATGTCCCACTTCGCGAGATCCGCCGCGGTCATCGCGAGCTGTCCCGCCGCGAAGAGCCAGCCCTTTCCTTCTTTCGGCGCCGGATGGAGCGGCCCCAGTGCATATCGCATGTATCCGGTGGGGTCGGATTCCGCCAGCCTGCCGAGGTCGATATCGACCACGCTCTGCATGCCGAGCGGCGCGAGGATGCGGGTACGGAGAAAGTCCAGGAACGGCATGCCGCTCGCCCGCTCCACGATCAGCCCCGCGGCGACGTAGTTCGTGTTGCTGTACTGCCAGCGGGTCCCGGGGTCGAAATCGAGCGGCTTCTTCGCCCAGCGGCTCAGGATCCCCCCGGCGGTGACCGAGTCGAGCATGAACAGCGGCACGTAGTCCTGAGGCCAGTAATCCTGGTACCCGGAGGTGTGCGACAGCAGCTGGCGGATCGTCACCTCGCGGGCCCGCGTCAGGTCGGGGAGAAAGCGCGCGACCGGGTCGTCGAGCGACAGCTTGCCGTCCTGCTGGAGCAGGAGGAGCGCCGCCGCTGTGAACTGCTTACTGATGGACCCGATGCCGTAGCGCATCTCGGGACGCGCGGCCACGGCCGGCTCGAGCTTCGCCGAGCCGTACGCCTGGGCGTACACGAGCCGCCCGTCCTGCACGACGGCCACCGACGCGCTCGGCGCACCGGTGGACTGCAGCACCTCCCGGGTGAGCGAGTCCACCACTCGACCGATCGGCTGTTGTGCGCGGAGCGGCCCGGCCCATCCGCAGAGGATGACCGCCACCCACACGAGCACCTTCTTCATGGTCGGCTCCTGATTGAAGAGAATCCTGGCACTACAAAGCGTTGGTCGATGCCGCTCGGGCGAAAGTCTCCTATCTTGCGATCCATGAACACACCGACCATTAGGCTCGCGCTGGCCGCCGCATTCCTCGCCCCGCACCGGGCGCCCGCCCAGCAACCCACGGCCAGTCCCGCGCAGGCGCCCGCGCCGATTCGCGCCGGCGTTCCGGATACTTCCCCGTTCCGCATGCTGCCGCTGCCGCCGCCCGACGTCTACCGGACGGCCTCCGGCATGCCGGGACCCTCATACTGGCAGCAGCGGGCCGACTACACCATCCGCGCCTCACTCGACACCGCGAGCCATACGATCCGCGGCGAAGAGACGATCCGCTACACGAACAATTCGCCCGATACGCTGCGCTTCGTCTGGCTGCAGCTCGACATGAACGCCGGCTCGCCGGACACGCGCTTTGCGCCGCTGGCTAATCCGCTGGCGCGCGCGGAGCCCGGGTTCCGCGCCGGGGCCACGATCGAGCGTGTCACGGCGCTGCGCTCGGCCACCCCCCGCGCCCGGGCGGTGACCACCGCACTCACGTGGCGCGTGAACAGCACCATGATGCGCGTCGATCTCGACCGGCCGCTGCCGCCCCACGGCACGGTGTCGCTGGCCGTCGCCTGGCACCACCAGATCCCCCGCTTCGGCCGCACCGGGAGGCAACAGTTCCCACAGGGCTGGCTGTATCAGGTGGCCCAGTGGTATCCACGCCTGGCGGTTTATGACGACGTGCGCGGCTGGAACACCGATCAGTATATCGGGTCGAGCGAGTTCTACCTCGAGTACGGCGACTTCGACGTCACCCTCACCCTGCCCGCGGGCTTCACGGTGGCCGCCACGGGCGTGCTGCGCAATCCGCTCGAAGTGTTGCCGGCGAAGATCCGGGCCAGACTGGCAGCCGCGGCTCGCGCCGACACCATCGTCCACATCATCCCGGCCGATGAGGTCGGCACTCCGGGACTGCTCCCGGCCGGCGCGGGCCCGACGCGCGCCTGGCACTTCACCGCGACCAACGTGCGCGACTTCGCCTGGGGGACGGCGCCCAACTTCCTCTGGGACGCCACCAGTTGGGACGGGATCCTGATGCAGGCGCTGTACCCGCCCCCCGTGGCGGACGTGTGGAAGACGGCGGCGGATATGAACCGCCACGCCGTGATGATCCACTCCCGCTGGTTGCACTACCCGTGGCCCACCGCCATCAGCGTGGAAGGGCCGGTCGGCGGCATGGAATACCCCATGATGACCTTCGACAACGCGCGGGACGAGAAGGAGCTGTACTACACCATCGCCCACGAGCACGGGCACGAATGGTTCCCCATGATGGTCGGCTCCCAGGAGCGGCTCTACCCATGGATGGACGAGGGGTTCAACACGTTCATCGACTGGTTCAGCTTTCGCGACCGCTATGCCGGCGATACGACGCGCATTCAGGCGCTGGAATTCGGCTCCATGCGCGCCTACCAGCAGTTCCTGCGCACGTATCGCGGCGTCGAAACGCCGATCATGGAGTCCCAGGACCGCACACCCAACGGCCTCATGAGCGGCTGGAACGCCTACGGCAAGCCGGCGGTGGCGCTCCATTTCCTGCGCGACCAGGTCGTGGACTCGAACGCGTTCGACGACGCATTTCGCGAGTACGTGCGGCGCTGGGCGTTCAAGCACCCCCAGCCCGCCGACTTCTTCCGCACGATGAACAACGCCCTGGGGGAAGATCTGTCCTGGTTCTGGCGCGGCTGGTTCCTGCGCTCCGACCATCTGGACCAGGCGGTGGATTCCGTCGTGCAGCGGGACACTGCCGGCCAGACGCTCACCCGCGTCTTCCTGTCCAACCGTATCGAAATGGTTGCCCCGGTCGAGCTGCGCGTCACGGCCGGCGACGGCTCGAGCCGGACCGTGAAACTGCCGGTCGAGACGTGGCTGCGGGGATCGCGAGCGACGTGGGCACTGCTCACCACGACGGCCGCGAAGCCTGTGCGGATCGAGATCGATTCCCGTGGCGTGTATCCGGACGTGGACCGGTCGAACAACACCTGGGCGGCCCTGCTAACCGGACAGTAGCGATCTGCGCCGAACGTCGTGTCAGGGCCGCCACTCCCCCGCGACGATCAGACCGAAGTTGTGCTCGACTTTGTGCTCGAGCGTGACCTGGGAGCAGAAGCCGAAGCGGCACACCTCGATCACCTCGTGCGGCAGGACGGCGATGTCGTCCTCGATGTTGGCCACGAGCGCCCAATGCGCTGCAAGCCCGTAGCGGACCTCCAATCCAGCATCCACCACGGGCGCCGTGCGCAGCAGGTAGCGGAAGACGGCACCGGCGCCGGCGCGCACCAGCGCCTGCCGCCGGAACCGCCCGCCGGCGCCGAAGGCGTGCTCCCAGTTCGCCGTGACGAAGTTTCCAGCGTGTGTCCCGACGTCGGTCCCCGCGGTGTTCCCGCTCTGTCGCAGATAGCGCAACAGCACCGCATCGGGGCCGGCAAACTGCCAACCGACACTGGCGCCCACGGCGAGGGTGACCTCGAAGACGGTCGTGGAATTGAGTGATCCCGCTTCGAGGCGGACAAAGGGACGGTGGCCTTGGCCGCGAGCCGGATGAGCGGCCAGGCAGGCGCCGATCCCCACACACAGCGCGATCGTTCGGAGCATGGCAGGGTCTCCCGACACGGGCTATACTATCGCCGCCTTGTGTTCAAGACCAATGCCATGCGGTTCCTCCCAGCCTTGGTCGTCCTCCTGACCGGAAGCGCGTCCGCCCAGCGGGTGGATTTCGTGTGCAGCAACCCCAGACTTCACCCCGGCCTCGTGTTGCGTGTGGGCGTCTTCACGCCGGAAGGCAGTGCGCCGGGCAGCGTCGTGGGTCCGATGGTCCGCTGTACCGATGGATACCTGGTCCTCGGTCTCTATCCCGGCCAGGACGATCCCGAATACCGCGTGCCCACCCACACGGTCCATCGCATGTGGGTGCGGGATAACGCCAGAGTCGTGGGCTTCTTCGCGGGCGCCGTCGCCGGCGCTGCGGCCGGGGGAGCCCTCGGCGCCGTCCGAAGCGACGTCTGCATCCGCGGCAACCCTCCCGTCTCTTCCACCTGCCACGGCGACATCGCCGCCGATGCCTTCATCGGCGGCGCTGTCGGGGGATTACTAGGGTGGGTGCTGGGCCGGGGCCTCCCTCACTGGAAGAGAATCATCCCCTGAAGACCGGCAGACAGTACGCGGTACTCGGCAGGCTATCACCGAATACCGCATACCGCATACCGAATACCGAGCACCGGCAATCAGTCCACGAACGCCCACAACAGCTCCCGGCTCTCCCGATCCATCCCCGCCGGATCGGCGAGGTGATACAGATCGCCGGCCACGTCGCGGAGGAGCAGGCCTCCGCCCGGCAATGCGCGCGGCCAGTCGTCGAGCCGCGTCACGAACCGCCGTGGCCCCTGCCGGGTGTGCACGTGCCAGCGCCGGATCTCGACTTCCTCCTCGATCTCCAGCACCCTTGTCACCTCTAAGACGAACCCGGCCTCGACCAGCGCCGCTTCGAGCGCGCGACGCGAGTCGGGCTCGAGGGTGCCCGCGTCGGCGACCAGGGCAAACTCCGTGTCCTCGTGATCCCGTAGCGACACGAATCGCCCAGGCTCCGACCAGGGGAAGCAGCGCCGCACCGTCACGGCGCGTTCCACGCCGTCCTGGGTAGCCCAGAGCTGACCGTCGGGCCGGCGATCCAGTGTGAGCGCCGTGCTCGGTTGAGCCGACGCTTCGCCTACGAAGACTGTGGTCATGTGACCTCCTCGGTGTCCGGTATCAGGGGCCCGGGGTCCGGGGTGGACCAGGGGGTACTCCCTGACACCGGACCCCCGGATCCCGGACACCGCCTCACGCCAACTGCAACTGCATCTCGTACAACTTCCGGTACCGCCCGTCCGGTCGGTCGAGCAGCTCCCGGTGCGTCCCGGCCTCGGCCAGGCGTCCGTCCTCGATGACGAACAGACGCGAGGCCTTTCGCAGGGTAGAGAGCCGGTGCGCGATGGCGAACACCGTGCGCCCCGCGATCAGCCGCTCCAGCGCCTGCTGGATCTCCCGCTCCGTCTCCGTGTCCACGGCGCTGGTCGCCTCGTCCAGGATCAGGATGCGGGGGTCGTGCAGGATCGCCCGCGCGATGGAGACGCGCTGGCGCTCCCCGCCCGACAGCGTGTGCCCGCGCTCGCCCACGATGGTATCGTAGCCGTGCGGCAGCTTGCACACGAAGTCGTGCGCATTCGCGGCCTGCGCGGCCGCGAGGACCTCCTCCAGCCCCGCCTCCGGCAGGCCGTAGCGGATGTTGTCCAGCACCGTCCCGTGGAACAGGTACGGATCCTGGAGCACCATCCCGATCTGGCGGCGGAAGTGCCCGGTCTCCAGATCCCGGAGGTCCACGCCGTCGATCCGGATCGCGCCGCCGGTGACATCGTAGAAACGCGCGATCAAGTTCACGATCGTCGTCTTGCCGCCGCCCGACGAGCCGACGAGGCCGATCAACTCGCCAGGTTGCACGTCGAAGCTCACCCCCCTCAGCACCTGCCGGACGCCGTCGTAGGCGAACGTCACGTGCTCGAAGGTCACGCGGCCCTGCACGGGCTCCAGACGTACCGGCTGCGGCACGTCCCGCACCTCGGGCTCGGTGTCCAGCACCTCGAACACCCGGTGCGCCGAGGTGGTCGCCCGGTTCATCGTCCGCGCCATCTGGCCGATGACTTCGATCGGCGCCACGAACATCGTGGTGTAGAGCAGGAACGAGACGAACGTCCCCGCCTCGAGCCCCGGCCCCATGCCCAGGAGCCGCGGCACGGCGAACACCCAGACCAGCACCGTCATGGTGTGCACCCCGAGCATCAGCAACGGCCAGAATCCGGTCCACATGTGGTGGATGCGGTTGAACTCCGCCGTCACGTCCTCGTTGCGCTCGCCGAAGCGGGCGATCTCGCGGTCCTCCTGGTTGAACGCCTTCACCACCCGGATGCCGGGAATCGTGTCCGACAGCACGTCCGACACGCGCGACCACTTGCGCCACGCCCGGATGAATAGCCGGTTGATCGACTCGCCGTGCCGGTAGATCAGCCAGCAGAACAGCGGCACCGGCAGCGTCATCACGAGCCCCAGCCGCCAGTCGAGCGACAGCAGCACGGCCGAGAGTCCCGCGAGCATCACGAGCGACAGCGAGACGTCCACCACACCGAACGCCAGGAACTCCCACAGCCGGTCGGTGTCAGCCGACACCCGCGTGATCAGACTCCCCGTCTTCTTGCGTGAGAAGAACGCCAGCGACAGGCGCTGGATGTGCTCGTACAGCTCGTCGCGCAGGTCGCGCGCTACCCACTCGCCCAGGATCGCCATCAGCCGCAACCGCACCAGCGCCGCCCCCTGGCGCACGAGGTACACGAGCGCCATGGCCCCTACCGCGATCCAGGCGATGAGGCTCGCGCGTGCGAGCGGCACGCTCCCCTGCTGCGCCGGCCGCACCACGCGGTCGATCAGGTACCCCGCGAGGTACGGCGGCACGAGGCTCACCAGCGTGATGACCGCCGCCGCACCCATGCCGAGGGCCAGCCGGCCCCGGTAGGGCCGGAGGTAGCCCAGCAGCCGCCGGATCACGGCCACCCGCTGGCCGGCCACCAGGGCTTGGGCGTCACGAATGGGGCGTGCGACCCCGTCGGCGTACTCACGGTCCGCATCCGGAGACGCGACGGCCCGTCCCGCGATCGCCTCCTCAAGCACGAAGCGCAGGTTCTCGAACGCGCGCCGCTGGCGGTGCGTGTAGCGCACCACGAGCAACGCCGGATCGCCCGGCCGGCCGAGGATCGTGAGCGTCGAGGCCGACAGCCCCGGCGCCTCACGCACCGCCTCCACGCGTGACCGCCACACGCTCTCGATGATCCAGCCGTCGCCGCTGCGCCGCGCCGTCGCCAGGTGGCTCGGCCCCAGCGCGACCCACGTCTCCGCCAGGGACAGCGATTGATCGAGGTCCGCCAGGGCGTAGAGCTGAACCGGCGCGCCGTCCCATCGCTCCTCGATGGCGCGACGCAGCGCCACCGGCAACCGG
>DATICZ010000114.1:0-2427 GCA_035456525.1 Gemmatimonadales bacterium | reverse complement strand
CCCGGGATCGCGGTCCCGCAGCAAGGTCCCGATGATGCTCAGGTTGGCCAAACGGCCGATGTCTTCGCGATGCTGGACGGCGCTCTCCCAGCCGAACCCGCTCGCCGGCAGCGCGAAATGGACCGGGGCGGTCTCGAACTTCACCCCGTACCCGTCGCCCGAGTCGGCGAACTGGTCCGAATAGCGCGTTTGAAGGGCGCCGGTCCACGGCTCGACGCGCCCGGGGAAGATCCCGGCGATCGCGCTGGCCGGATGCAGCCGCAGTCCCTGGCCGATCGCGGGGTTGTCGATGCCGGAGCGCCGCAGCAACGCCGGCGTGTTGATCGATCCACAGGCGGCGACGACGATGGGGGCGTGCACGGTCAGCCGATGGCGGGCACCGTCGGGTCCGACGACGGCGCCCTCGACGCCCGTGGCCCGGCCTGCCGCGATGAGGACGCGGTCGACGTCGCATTGAGGGACGAGGTGGGCGCCGTGCCGCGCCGCCATGGAGAGGTAGGTGCGGGCGGTCGAGTTCTTGGCGCCATGGCGGCAGCCATAGCCGCAGTACCCGCACTCCACACCCTCGCGGCAATCGGTGACGTTGCGGGGGATCAGGTCCACGTGCCAGCCGAGCGTCTTGCAGCCGCGCTCCAGCAGCTGGTCCCGCACTCCCGGTGTGGTGTAGCGTGTGCCGACGTCGAGCTGGATCGCGACGCGATCGAACGAGCGCTGGAAGCGTGGGGAGGTGAACAGCGTGAGCCCGGAGCGGCGGTCCCACTCCGCCCGCGTCGTGGGTGGGAGCGGGAAGCTCGTCGTGTAGTTGATCGCCGTACCCCCGCCGAGGCAGCTGCCGGCCAGTATCGGGAGCGAGCCGCTCTGGGTCATGATGAGGCCGCCGTCGAGGTAGTACCGCGACAGCATGTCGCCTTCGACCTGGGTGAAATCGCGCGAGCCCGGATTGCCGCCCTTCTCGAGCACCACGACCGCCATGCCGGCCTCGGCGAAGAGTCCCGCCATCACCCCGCCACCCGCGCCCGATCCCACGACGACGACGTCGCACTCGAGCACGGTATCACGATCGACCGACAGTGTTGGCAGAGGCTCGAGGCACTTCGCGGGTTGGGGCAGGGGTCCCGGGTAGCCGTTCGCGTCCCAGGCCGGGTGCCGCGTGCCCGCGCTCGGGGGCCAGCAATAGTGCGCCACGTGCACCAGGCGTTTGAGGGCCTGGAAGCCGGCGCGCCGCAGCGCGATGTGCGAATGCGCGAAGCCGCGCAGCACCGCCTCGCGCGCCGGGGGCTGCATCGCGGTGAAGCGGGCGAACCGGCCGGCGAAGAGCAGATTCACGAACGGGTTGTCGAGCGTTCGCAGGAGCAGCCGCAGGCGATCACGGTCACCCGGATCGGGGATCGACCCGATGAGCTGCACGGCGCGGTCCGCGCTGCCGAGCGCTCGGGCGCCGGCCGCGAAGAACCCAGCCGAATCGTCGGCGCGCGAAATCGACGGGAGCAGCGTCTCGCACACCGCATCGAGCACCGCGCGTTCTTCCGGCGACAGGACGCCGTTCGCTTCCACCATTAGGGCCCTCCTGTGGCACTAAGGGGGGAATAAGTCACCGCGCACCTTGAGGCTCGATGGATTCCAGTTGAAGAGAGCTTCATGAGGGCGCATCTTGACGTCATGAAGCTCACGGGCGGAGAGATCGTGGCGCGGGCGCTGGCGGACGAGGGCATTCGCGACGCGTTCGGCATCCCGGGTACGCACAACATCGAGCTGTACGACGCGCTCGCCGCTTCAGGAGCGGTCCGTCCGGTGCTCGTGACCGACGAGCAGAGCGCGTCGTTCATGGCCGACGGATACTGGCGTGCCTCGGGGCGCCTCGCGTGCGTGAACCTCGTGCCGGGGGCCGGCCTGACGCACGCCCTATCGGGGATGGCGGAGGCGTTCCTCGACAACGTCCCGCTCCTGGTACTGGGATGCGGCATCCGGCGCGACTTCCCGAAAGCCTATCAGCTGCACGACATCGACCAGCTCGCCGTGGCGCGGCCCGTCACCAAGGCGGCGTTCCGTGTCGAGCGGGGGGAAGACCTCTATCCCGAGATCCGTCGCGCCTGCGCGCTGGCGCGAGCCGGAGTGCCGGGTCCGGTGATGGTCGAGGTCCCCGTGAACCTGTATCTCACCAGGCACGAGGTGGCCCCGGAGCGCTGGGGCGCGCCTCCGATCGCTGCGGCGCCCGGGCCCACCGAGGAGCAACTCGAAAACGTGGCGGCGGCTTTGAACGATCCCGCCGCGCGTCCGCTGATCTATCTGGGACTCGGGGCCGCCGGGGCGGGAGCCGATCTCGTGACCCTGGCCGAGCGTCTCGAGGCTCCGGTCGCCACGACGTTCCAGGGGAAAGGCGTCTTCCCCGAGTCGCACCCGCTGTTCCTGTGGAACGGTTTCGGGGCC
>DATICZ010000113.1:0-3031 GCA_035456525.1 Gemmatimonadales bacterium | reverse complement strand
AGCGCGGCTGCGCCTACGTGTACGCCGGCGGCTGATGGAGGTCCAGATCTTCGGCGTCAGGAAGAGCGCCGACACGCGGGCGGCGCTGCGCTTCTTCGCGGAGCGTCGCATCCGGACGCACTTCGTGGACCTGAACGAGCGGGAGCCCAGCCCGCGCGAGCTGGAGCGCTTCGCGCGCAGATTCGGCGTCCAGGCGCTGGTCGACCGCGGCTCGAAGCGGTTCGCGGAGCTTGGCCTCGGCGCGTCGCAGCTCTCCGACGCCCGCTGGCTCGAGAAGCTCACCGTCGAGCCGCTGCTGCTGCGGCTGCCGCTGGTCCGCTGGCAGAACGAGGTCGCCATCGGAGACGCGACCGAGGTCTGGAAGGCGTGGTGCGCCAAGTGATCTCCACGCCGATCCCACTCGGCGCTACGGCCACGAAATCCGTCGTGGTCACCCGTGATCTGACGGTCGCGCACTATCACCCGGGGCTCCCTGAAGCCTACGGCACGCCGATGATGATCTACCTGATGGAGGTGGCCGCCGGGGAGGCGATCGCGCCGTACCTCCCCGAGGGGTGGGCGTCGGTGGGCGTCGGCGTCAGCGTGGAGCACCTGGCGGCGACGCCGATCGGTCGTACCGTCATGGCGACGGCCACCGTCACCGCGGTGGACGAGCGCACCGTCACCTTCGCCGTCACGGCGCACGACGGCGTCGAGCCGATCGGCCGCGGCACCCACGTCCGGGCACCGATCGAGCTGGCCCGATTCAACACGCGACTGGCGGCGAAAGCCAATGGACCTCTCCGGTAAACTCTGTGTCGTCAGCGGTGCGACCGAAGGAATCGGACGTGCCATCGCCGTTGCGCTTGGCCGCGCGGGCGCCAAGGTGGCCATCTGCGCCCGGACGCCCGCTGCGGTCGAGCAGACCGTGGCCGAGCTGCGAGGAGCCGGCATCGACGCGATCGGCCGTCCCTGCGACGTGTCGGATCCCGCGACGGTCGCCGCGTTCGCCGGCTTCGTGGAGCATGAGCGCGGGCACGCGGCGGTGCTCGTGAACAACGCCGGGATCGGGCGCTTCGCGCCGCTCGAGGACCTGACGCTGGAAGACTGGGACCTGGTGATGGGGGTGAACGTCCGCTCGCTCTACCTGATGACGCGGGCGTTTCTCCCCGGCCTGGCGCAGACGGGCGCGAGCGCGATCGTGAACATCGCGTCGCTCGCGGGAAAGAATGGCATCGAGGGGGGCACGGCCTACTGTGCCTCGAAGCACGCGGTGCTGGGATTCTCCAAGGCGCTGATGCTCGAGGTCCGCAAACGCGGCATCCGCGTGATCGCGGTGTGCCCCGGATCGGTGTCCACCCCCTTCATGGACAAACAGACGCGGCTGCGCCCGAACCGGGATCGCGTGCTGCAGGCCGACGATGTGGCCCAGGCCGTACTCGGCGCGCTGACCCTGCCGGATCGCGCGATGTTGAGCGAGCTGGATCTGCGGCCGACGAACCCGTGAGGCGCTAGTCGACGATCCGGTTGCGGTAGATCGTGAGCACGACGAGCCCGTAGACGCCGATGGCCATGAGCAGGAGCCCGAAGGGACGGTCGCTGCCGAGTTTGAGCACGCCGACCGCGGCGTACGCGATGCTCGCGAGGAAACCCAGCGCCAGCACTTCCTTCCGCCCCATCAGGATCCCGAACACGTATCCCCAGCTGAACCCCGTGAGCGCCAACAGGGGAAGGCCGAGTCGCAGGATGTGACCGGGGTCGATGAGATTCAGCCCGCCCGCGAACATGCAGAACAGCCCGGTGACCGTGTGGCCGGCCAGGTGCAGGGCCAACGGGAGGGGCACGGTGTGATACCCGGCGCGCCGGGTCGGTGCGGTCATGTCCGAATTCACGGGGGTTGGAGTCGTGGCTAAAATAACTTGCAGGCCAACCTCATGCGAGTGACGCGAACCTACCTCCAGTTGAGCGCTCCCGGTCAATTCCGGGCCGCCTTCGGCGACTTCCCGGATTTCCAGCTGGAGCGCGTCCCCCATCCCTCCCCCGCCCTCTATCGCCAGTGCTACCGGACGGTCGGGGAGGCGCATCACTGGCGCGACCGCTGGGACTGGAGCGACGAAGAGATCCGTGCGTATCTCGCCGACCCGAGCATCACGTTCCACGTCGCCACCCGCGCCGGCGCGCTGGCCGGCTACTACGAGTTGCGCCGGGTGGCGGACGACGATTCGGTGGAGGTCGCCTACTTCGGCCTCGTGCCGGAGGCGCTGGGGCGCGGGCTCGGCAAGCACCTGCTGTCGTGCGCCGTGCGCGACGCCTGGGCGGTGATTCCTCCACCCACACGCGTGTGGCTCCACACCTGTACGCTCGATCACCCCAATGCGTTGCCGAATTACGTGGCGCGCGGCTTCGTCCCTTATAAGACGGAACAGTACCAGGTAGATTCCGCCACATGAACTTCCAGTTCCATTTTTCCCGCAAAGCCAAACTCATCACCGCCGCCGTCATCGCCGCGCCGATTCTCGCTTTCTCCATCTACACCTGGTCTGCGCTGAACTACAGCTACTCCGCCGGTGAGCGAGGACCGGGCTACGTGCAGAAGTTTTCGAGGAAAGGCTGGCTCTGCAAGACTTGGGAGGGCGAGTTCGCGCTGCTGCCGTTGCCCGGGACGTTCAGCCCGGAGCGGTTCGAATTCACCGTGCGTGACGATGTCATCGCCCAGTACATCAACGCCACCCTCGGCAAGCGGGTCGTGCTGACCTACCAGCAGCACAAGGGGATTCCCACGACCTGCTTCGGGGAGACCGAATACTTCGTGACCGCAGTCAAGGTGATTCCATGACGGCAAACAGTTACGGCGGCCGCGCGACCCTCGCCGCGGGCGAGCGCCGCTTCGAGATCTATCGCCTCGACGCCCTCGAGAAGCGCGGATTGCCGGTGGCCCGGCTGCCGTTCTCGCTCAAGATCCTGCTCGAGAACCTGCTGCGGCGCGAGGACGGCCGCTCCGTGACCGCGGGCGACGTGGAGAAACTCGCCCGTTGGGACCCAAAGAAGGCGC
>DATICZ010000112.1:0-2436 GCA_035456525.1 Gemmatimonadales bacterium | reverse complement strand
TGTCTTTGCGGCCGTGGTTCCGATTTGCGGGTGGGTGTTGGATATCCCGCAGTTCCGTGGGTCGGTGCCCGTCGTGCCGGGTGACAGTGGAGCCCCGATCCCCGCGTTGGCGCGACGGCTGCGCCAGGTCCCAATCTGGATCTTCCACGGGGAAGTCGACCGTGTGGTGCCCGTGGCCGGGTCGCGGGAGCCGGCCGCCGCGCTGAAAGACATCGGGGCCGACGTACGCTACACCGAGTTCCTGGGCCTGGACCACGATTCCTGGGATGCGACCTATGCGTCCAGGGCGTTCGTGGACTGGCTGTTCGCGCAGCGTCGACACCGCCGGTAGTCAGCGAGGCGAACGGTGACGTACCTTAGCCCCATGGGTCGCGCTCAAGCCGCCGCTCTGGTCGGCGCCCTCCTCGCTTGTGCCGGGTCCGCGCCGGCCCCGAGCATCGTCTGGCAGGACGAGTTCGACGGACCAGCGGGCGCCACGTTCGACCACGCGAAATGGACTGCGGATACCGGCGGGAACGGCTTCGGCAATCAGGAGCGGGAGTTCTACACGACCCGGGCCGAGAACGTGTCGTTGGACGGCAACGGCCACCTCGTGATCACGGCGCGGGTCGACAGCGGGAACATCTGCTGGTACGGGCCATGTCTCTACTCGTCGGCCCGGCTCAAGACCCAGGGCGTGTTCGCGCACGGCTATGGTCGCTTCGAAGCCCGCATCAAGATCCCCCGGGGCCAGGGCCTGTGGCCCGCCTGGTGGATGCTCGGCGACAACATCGCAGCGGTCGGATGGCCCGGGAGCGGCGAAATCGACGTCATGGAGAATATCGGACGCGAGCCGGGCATCGTGCACGGCACCGCGCACGGTCCGGGCTACTCCGGCGGCGGCGGCATCGGGCGGGCGGACACGTTGCCCCAAGGCGCGTACGCGGACGACTTTCACGTGTTCGCGGTCGCCTGGCAATCGCGGGAGATCCGGTGGTACGTGGATGGGCGGCTCTATCACCGCCTGACGCCCGCGGATCTGCCCACCGGCGCCGCCTGGGTGTTCGATCATCCCTTTTTCCTGTTGCTCAACGTCGCGGTCGGCGGGAGCTGGCCCGGCGATCCCAACGCTTCGACGATATTCCCGCAGCAGATGGTCGTGGACTATGTCCGCGTCTACAACGAGCCCTAAAAGGCAGGGGACCATGAAACGACGCACGTTTATGCACACCCTCGGCGCAGCAGCGGCCGGTGGGTTCCTCGCGCCGGCGCGCCGCGTCTGGGCGGGGCGGCTGGATCGTATCGGGCTCGAGCTGTATGCGGTGCGCAAGGCGATGGCGCGGGATCCCGAGGGCACGCTGGCCGCGATCCGCGCCATCGGCTACACCGACGTGGAGCTGCTCTGGTCGTTCGACAACTTCGGCCGGACGCCCGCGCAGGTCGCCGCCACGCTCAAGCACGAGGGACTCCGGGCGCCATCGGCGCACGTGTCGCCGCTGATCCTGTTTGTCGGGTGGGAGCGCAGCCTCGAGACGGCGAAGCTGCTGGGCCACGAGTATCTCATTGTTCCTGACTTCGGTTCGGACACGACCCACTCGCTGGACGACTGGCGCGAATGGGCCGATCGCTTCAACGCCGCGGGCGCCGTCGCCCGTCGTGCGGGGATCTGGTTGGCGTTCCACAACGAGCCGGACCACATGAAGCCGATCGACGGCACGGTGCCCTACGAAGTCTTCGTTGACCGTCTCGATCCATCCGTGGTACGGCTGCAGCTCGACACCGGGAACATGCTGCTCGGCGGCGCCGATCCGATGCGCTATCTGGAGAAGTACCGCGATCGGTATTGGTCCTTTCATCTGAAGGACGCGGTCCCCGACCGCTCGAGCGACACCGAGCTCGGTCGCGGCATGTTCGACTTCAAGCGCTTTCTCGCCGCGGTGCCGGAGCTCGATCGGAAGCCGTGCTATGTGGAGCACGAGAATGCACCGGACGAGCTGGCCGCCGCGCGCAGCAACTTTGAATTCCTGCACCGGTTGAGCTTCTGATGCGCCCGGATGCGGTTGGAGTCGCCAGGCACCTCCGGACGGCCGCCCTGCTCGCGCTCGCCGCGCTCGGGATGCCGGCGCGCGCCGCCGCCCAGGACCGGCCGCGCCCCGAGCTGCTCGTTCGCATCGACGACATCGGCATGAACCACTCCGTGAACCTCGCGCTCCAGCAGCTCGCCGAGACGGGCATCCCCCTCTCCGCGTCCGTGATGTTCGCGTGTCCGTGGTACCAGGAGGCCGTGGACATCCTGAGAAGGAATCCCCAGATCTCCGTCGGGGTGCACCTCGTCCTCAACTCGGAGTGGAAGTGGTACCGCTGGGGGCCGGTGCTGGGGAAGGAGGCGGTGCCGTCGCTCGTGGACAGCGTCGGCTACTTCTTCTCATCGTCCGAGCAGTTTCTGGCGCACAAGTA
>DATICZ010000111.1:0-2562 GCA_035456525.1 Gemmatimonadales bacterium | reverse complement strand
CCGGTCGAGCGCACCGTGGCGGAGCTCGCGCCCACCAAGGTGGACCTGGGCCGGGCGGTCGTGAGCGGCCGCTGGAACGACCGGCCGGTCTGGATCGCGGGAGCGACTTCCGCCGCCGACACGACCTCGCCGCAGATCTGGGTCGACGTCGCAACCAAGGTGGTGGTTCGCGCGATGCTGGTCCCCGCGCCGTCGGCCCCGTTCATGGACATCCGGCTGGACGGCGTGGTGCCGCTCGCCGGCGGCTGGCTGGCAACGAAGTGCGCGTTCCTGGTCGCGGGCGTCCCGGTGCAGACCGAGCTGTACCAGGACTGGAAGGCTGATGTCGACCTGTCCCCCGCGCTCTTCGATGTCACGACCTGGACCACGGCCCCGCACTGGGCGGCGAAGCCGCACTAGTTACGGCCGGCTGAACCGTATCGCCTGACTCGCGACCAGCACGCCGCTGCGGCGCCGCAGCTCGAGCGTGACGGAGCCCGTGTCGGGCGCCTGCACGCGAAAGTCGTACGTTTCCCCGATACTCACCGTCTGACGCGCGACGCGCGCGCCGGTTTGCCGGCGCGGCAACGCGTGCCCATCCTTGGCGATCGGCTGCCACTGCACCGGCGCGCCGTCACGGACCAGCCAGAACTCGAGCCCCGGACCGCCGGCGGTGATGTTCATCAGCCGGAAGCGGTACGGCACGCCGGCCGAGAGCGTGAGCGGGTCGAGACGCCCGCCGTTGAGGCGCGGCTCGTAATCCGGGCCGTCACCGGTCATGAAGACCCGATCGCGCTCGGGATTCCACGTCTCGCCCGAATCGAGCACGATCAGCGGCCCGTACAGGCCGTGGGCCTGCTGGTAGATGTCGTTGATATGGGTGTGATACATGAAGCTGCCCGCCCGGGGCGGCGTCACGAGGACCTCGAAGGAATCCCCCGGCATCGTCGCCGGTTCGACCTGGGTGCCGGCGCCGCTGAACCCCGTGACCCCGTCGTAGTAACTCTCGATCTCCAACCCGTGCCAGTGCACCTGCGTCATCGCCGGCGTGCGATTGACGACCCAGATGCGGGTCGGCTCGCCGCGATGCAGCACGATCACGGACCCCGGCGCGCGCAGCGGGGCCGGCGCGGTCCCCTGGTTGCCGTCATCGAGCACGTAGCCGAAGCGCCGGCTGCTGTCCCCCGGCGCCGAATCCGATTGGACGAGGAGGCGCAAAGTCCGCCGCGGGCCGTCGTAGGTCTGCCAGCGCGCCGGGGGCCGGATGGTGATCCCCATGACCAGCCCGCCCATGCCGTGACGCGCGTGATCGGTGACGTGCTCTTCCGGATACCCTTCGAGCACATGACGCTCCCGTTGCGGCGTCGGCTCGGTGTCGGGTGGCAGCGCCGCATTGGGGGGCACGTGGTAGTTCAAATGACAATGGAAGATCCAGTTGCCGGGTCGATCGGAGTGCCAGACCATGTCCATCGTGGTCCCGTCCCACATCAGCTCGGTAACGCCCATGCGCCGCGCCGCCGGCCAGTACACCGTGTCTTGCGCGATGTCGCCGCGCGCATCCACCCGGTAGTAGAAGCCGTGGAGATGCAGGGGATGGACGTCGTTCGAGGCATTGATGACGCGCCAGCGGATCGAATCGCCCATGTCGTAGGTGAGCCGCTCGCTGTAGGGCCAGGGACGTCCGTTGATGGTGAGGACCTCCTGGTCGCCGAAGTGGAGCTTGTCCGGGGACCAGCGTTCGATGATGAACACCCGGTCGGCACGGGCTCCGGCGGGGCCCGGCGGATCCACGATCAAGCCACCGTTCAGATGGTCGTCCTCGGCGGTCCGCTCGTCGAACGGCTCTCCCGCCGTAGCGCCCCAGTAATAGAAGGTGCCGGCGGCGTCGGTCACGAAACTCACGTCCCCCGTGGCGCCGGCTGCCACCACCAGCGAATCCATGACCGCCACGCGGCGTGCAGCGAGGCCGTGCACGACCAGGGTCTTCCCCGTGAGGTTCCGGATCCGCGCGTGAATCCGCGTGCCCTGGGGGACCCGGAGCAGCGGACCGGGACCCTGCAGCGGCTTTCCTTCTTCTCCGAATGCGAAGAGCGGGACGCTCCCGCCGTCGATGCCGTACGGCTTCCACTCCCCGGCCTGCACCACGAGCGAGACGGTGAGGACTCCACGCGTCAGCACGCCGGCCGCCACGCGGTTGTCGTTGAATGCGATGAGAGGAAGAGTGGAAGGAGTATCGGGACGAACCGGACCGGCGAACGACGCAACACCGATCAGACACCAGACGGCATGCTTGGTCAATTGCCCTCTGTTACTTAGGGAAGCTCTGTTCAAGTGGTCGCGACGCCGGGGGTGGGGCGCTCGGACGCGTTAGACGCGGGGGCGCTCGACCCGGACCTACCTTTCGCATCTCGTTGCCGGCCACGTGCGACTATGTCCGGGCCGTGCGGCCCCCGCGTCCTCGCGTCCTCGCCCCCACCCCCGGCGTCGCGCGGACTTGTGCAGAGGTTCCCTAAGGCAAGAGAGGGCAATTGACCAAGCATGCCGTCTGGTGTCTGATCGGTCTCGCGTCGTTCGCCGGTCCGG
>DATICZ010000110.1:0-18079 GCA_035456525.1 Gemmatimonadales bacterium | reverse complement strand
ACGACCTTCCTGCGCCAGCTGGCGGCGTCGCCGTGGCTGGCCGACGTCATGCCGACGCGAGCGACGACCGTGATCGAACAGGATCGGCCCGTGACCGAATTCAACATCACCGTGCGGTATCGCCAGGCGGACTCCCTGTATGTCCGCACGGTGCCGCTGGTGCAGTCGGTGAGGTAAGCCGTGGCGCTCGGCATTCCCCAGGACTCGCGCAGCCAGGTGATGCTGCTGATCATCGTCGCCTGTCTGGCCGGTGGCTACTTCTTCTGGACCAAGGTCCAGAGCCCCAAGCAGGCGTCCATCGCCGCCACGGGGCGGGAGATCGACAGCCTCAACGCGGTCGTTCGCAAGGCGAAGGCGGACCTGGCGGGCGGGAGCGTCGAGAGCATGCGGCGCTCCGTCGAGCGCTACCGCGCCGCCTTGGGCCTGATGCGGCGGCTCGTCCCCGAGCAGAACGAGGTCCCGAGCCTCCTCGAGAACATCTCCAACCGGGCGAAGGTCCGCGGCGTCCAGTTGGGCAGCTTTCAGCCGCTCAGCCCGGAGCCCGGGCCCCCGCTCGCGCTCGCGTTCCGCGAGCCCGGCGACACCGGGAAGAAGAAGGTGGGCGCCCCGGCGTTCGACATCTATCGCTATCGGCTCCAGGTGTACGGGCACTACGACCAGATCGGGGAGTTCCTGGCCGACGTGTCGAGCCTGCCCCGGATCATGGTTCCGCAGGCCCTGGTGCTGCGGGCGGCCAGCCAGCAGACCCAGAAGCTGGTGGGGGATACGCTGGGCGCGTTGCTCGAGGCGAGCTTCGACCTGCGCACCTACGTGAAGCGCATTCCTCCCTCCACGTCGACGGCCGGGGGGGCGATCCATGCGCGTCCGTAACCTGCTCCTCGCCGCCAGCTGGCTCGCGGTTCCGGCCGCCGGGCAGACCGCGCGCGCCGACAGCGCCCGCGACTCCCTGGCGCAGGCCGATACCGCGCCGCTCACGCTGGTCCGCGAGGTCTTCTCCTATCAGGGAGCGGGCCGCGATCCGTTCATGTCGCTCCTGAAGTCCGGGGACGTGCGTCCGCTGATCACGGATCTCAAGCTCGTGACGGTGATTTACGACGAACGCTACGCGGCACGCAGTGTCGTCGTGCTGCGGGACATCACGACGTCGAAGCGTTACCGGGCGCGGGTCGGTGACGTGATCGGCCGGTTGCGCGTCACCCAGATCCGCCCACGCGAGGTCGTGTTCACCGTCCAGGAATTCGGCTTTGAGCGACAGCAGACGCTGTCTCTCGCCAAGCAGGAGGAGAGTCCATGAAGCGCAGCATCGTAACGATCGCGTGCCTCGCCGTTGCGGCGGCCCCGCGCCTGTCGGCCGACACGAAACCGGACGGCGAAGTCCGCGCGGTCTCCGTGGCACCGGCGAGCGGACGGGTGGACGTGGTCATCGGCCTGCAGGGTGCGGTGGAGGTGCAGGACTTCACGCTCGAAGCTCCGGCCCGGCTGGTCATCGACCTGCTCGGCGCCCGGCTCACGGCCCCCGCAACCCTGTACGACGGGCAGAATCGCGGCGGCGTCCGCAATATCCGCTACGCGCAGTTCCGCCCCGGTGTGGTCCGGGTGGTGATCGAGCTCGACGCCCTCGCCGACTACCAGATCCAGCGGGGGGAGGACGAGGTCCGCGTGGAGATCGGCACCGAGCGCACGGCGTTCGGCGCCTGGTCGAGCGGCAACACGACGCGTGTCGCCGCGGCGCCGGCGCGTTCCGCGGCCCGGGAACCCGCGTCCCCACCGCCCGTCAGCGGTGATCCGACCGCGGCGCGGGTGGTCACCCCCACTGTCGGAGCGGCGCGCAGCGTCGAAGACTATCTGGCCATGCACCGGGCCGATGCGCAGCAATCCCAGTCGCCGCGCATCACGGTGCAGTGGGACGGCGCCGACATCCAGGACGTGGTGGCGGGGTTCGCCGCGTTCAGCGGCCGCACCATCGTGGTCGGCAAGGGCGTTTCGGGCCAGGTGACGGCCGAGGTGAAGAACCAGCCGTGGGACTATGCCTTCAAGGCCGTGCTGGAATCGCAGGGCCTCGACGTGCTGATGCAGCCGGGTGGCATCATGGTGGTGGTGGACAAGAAGGACCTGGCCCGCTCCGATTCCACCGTGCCGGTCGAGACGCGGCTCGTGCGCGTGAACTACGCGCAGGCGAGCGCGCTCGTGCCCGCGGTCGCCTCGATCGTTTCCAAGCCGCGCGGCGCGGTCGTCGCCGACACGGTCAACAACGCGCTGGTCATCACCGACGTGCAGACCCGGATCGCCGACGTCGAGAGCTTCGTGCGGGGGCTGGACATCCGCACCCCGCAGGTCTCGATCCAGGCCAAGATCATTCTCGTGGACCGCACCGACGTGGAGGAGCTGGGTCTGCAATACGATCTGGGCTCCCCCACGCAGTTCTTCAACAAGCTCGTCTCGCGGCTCGACACGGCCGGGAAGCCCTTCAGCCCGGACCAGACCATCGTCGATCTGGGCGGCAACTCGCTCTCGGCGATCGGCAACGCCGACCAGCAGATCATCAACCCGGCCCTGCGCCTGATCTTCTCGACCGCGGTCGGGAACTTCACGCTCTCGACGTTCGTCCAGGCGCTGCAGCGGGTCGAGCTGGCCGACGTCCAGGCCGAGCCCTCGGTGACGACGCTCGATAACCGCCCGGCGGAAGTGCTCGTGGGCGACCGCATCCCGATCCGGATCATCGACGTGTCGTCGCAGCAGACGGGCGCGCCCGGCTCGCAAGTGCCCCGGGCCACGGTGCGGTTCGAGCAGACCGGCATCAACCTCCGGGTGACGCCGCACGTGACGGCGAACCGGCAGATCCTGATGCAGCTCCACGCCGAGCGGTCCGCGGTCAAGCCCGCGTCGGTGGACATCGGATTCACCCTGCAAACCCAGCAGGCCGATGCCCAGGTGCTGGTGGAGGACGGCCAGACGATCGTGATGGGCGGACTCACCGAGACCGATCTCACGGTTACGAAGTCCGGGATCCCGGTGCTCGTCGATCTGCCGATCGTGGGCAAGCTCTTCGGATTCACGTCGCACACCGAGACGCGCCGCGATCTCATCATCCTGATTACGCCGCACATCGTGGACGACCTCGTGACGCCCTCGAGCAGCAATTGACCGCACCGCCGCGGGTGGCCGCCCGGTGAGGGCGCAGCGCCTGCGGCGAAGCGGCGCCGCCGCGAGCCCGACCCCCCGGTCGGGCTCGCGTGTTATTGTCCGGGGTATTCCCGGACGGAGGAGGGCGTGACGTTCCGCTTCACGACGGCGGGAGAAAGCCACGGCCGCGGCCTGGTGGCCGTGCTGGAGGGGATTCCGGCCGGCCTGCCGCTGGATGCGGCCTCGGTGAACGCCGAGCTCAAGCGGCGGATGGCCGGCTACGGGCGCGGCGCCCGGATGAAGATCGAGGCCGATCAGATCGAATGGCTGGCGGGCGTGCGCGCCGGCGAAACGATCGGCGCTCCCATCGCGATGCTCATCTGGAACCGCGATTGGGAGCACTGGCAGGACGTCATGGCTCCCGAAGCCGGGCCGGGCGATGCGCCCAGGCGCCGGCAGGTCACCCGGCCGCGCCCCGGACACGCCGATCTGACCGGCGCCTTGAAGTACGATCGCGAGGACGCACGGGACATCCTCGAGCGCGCCAGCGCGCGCGAGACGGCGGCCCGCACGGCGTGCGGCGCGGTGTGCAAGCGACTGCTGGGGGAGTTCGGCATCGAGGTCGCGAGCCACGTGGTGGAGCTCGGGGGAGTCACGGCGACGCCGCGCTCGTCGCTCCCCCCGTCCCTCAACGCCGCGGCCGACGCGAGCCCGGTGCGGTGCCTCGACCCGGAGGCCGAGCAAGAGATGATCGCGCGCATCGACGCCGCCAAGGCGGCCGGTGATACATTGGGCGGGGTGGTGGAGGTGGTAGCCTTCGGACTTCCCGTGGGGCTGGGGTCGCATGCCTCCTGGGACCGCAAGCTCGACGGTCGTCTGGCGCAGGCGATCATGTCGATCCCGGCCGTGAAGGGCGTGGCGCTGGGACTGGGGTTCGAAGCAGCCCGGCGGCGCGGCTCGGAAGTACACGACGAGATCCTCCCCGGGTTCCATCGCGCCACCAATCGCGCGGGTGGCACCGAGGGAGGCATGTCCACCGGCGAGCCGCTCGTGCTGCGCGCCGCGATGAAGCCCATCTCCACGCTCATGACGCCGTTGGCCACGGTGGATCTGGCCTCGGGCACGGCGGCACGGGCGCAATCGGAGCGGTCCGATGTGACCGCGGTTCCCGCGATGGGAGTGATCGCGGAGGCCATGACGGCCCTGGTGCTGACGGAGGCGATGATCGAAAAGTTCGGCGGGGACTCGCTCGGCGAGATGCGACGCAACGTGGACGGCTACCTTGCCCGGGTGCGGGCACGTACGCCGCAGGGGGCGGCCTCATGATGCGCCACGTGGTGCTGCTCGGCCTGCCGGGAGCCGGCAAGTCGACCGTGGGACGGCTCGTCGCCGAAGCCGTGCGGGCGCCGTGCCAGGACATCGACGCCATCGTGTCCCGCAAGGAGGGCCGGCCCATCGCGATGATCTTCGCCGAGCGCGGCGAGGCCGCGTTCCGGGAGCTCGAGCGGCGGGAGATGGAGGACGCCCTTGCCGGTCCGCCGGCCGTGATCATCCCGGGCGGCGGATGGGCCGCGCAGCCGGGGGCGCTCGCCTCGGCCCGCGGCCGCGCGCTGCTGGTGTACCTCAAGACGCGTCCCGACACGGCCACGTCGCGCGCCGAGCCGGACGGGAACCGTCCGTTGTTGAGTGGAGTGGACCCCGCACTGCGGATGCAACAGCTGCTCCGCGAGCGCGAGCCGTTCTATCTCGAAGCGGACGCGCAGGTTGAGACCGATCGCAAGAGTGCGGCGAAAGTCGCCGACGAGGTCGTCGAGCTTGCGCGGAAGAGAGCGGGATGGTAAAGATGCGTGCCTCTGGAATTGAGGAAGGGTTGATCAGTGGCTGGTAAGCATAAGAAGACCGTGAAGCAGCCTGCTGCAGAGTCGAGCCCCAAGCCGGCGCGACGCCGGCGTGCCGCCGCGAAGACCGCGGCGGCCGAGGTGCCTCCTCCGAACGATACGGACCTGGAGCACGAGGGCGGCCGCGGAGGCGCGCTCGTGATCGTCGAGTCGCCCACCAAGGCGAAGACGATCGGCAAGTACCTGGGCCGCGGCTACACGGTGAAGGCGACCGTGGGGCACATCCGCGACCTGCCGCCCCGCAAGCTCGGCGTGGACGTGGAGCACGGCTTCACGCCCGAGTACGTCACGATCAAGGAAAAGGCGAAGACCCTGGCCGAGATCAAGAAGGCGGCCAAGGGAGCGAGCCAGGTGCTCATCGCGACCGACCCCGACCGCGAGGGCGAGGCGATCGCCTGGCACGTGGCGTCCCAGCTCGGCAACGGCGGCACGGTGCACCGCGTGCTGTTCCACGAGATTACCAAGGACGCCGTCTCGCTGGCGATCGCCAACCCGCAGGACATCGATCAGAAGAAAGTGGACGCGCAGCAGGCGCGCCGCATTCTCGACCGCCTGGTCGGTTACAAAGCGAGCCCGCTGCTCTGGAAGAGCATCAAGTCCGGGCTCTCCGCCGGCCGCGTCCAGACGGTGGCGCTGCGGCTCATCTGCGAGCGCGAGGAGGAGATCCGCCGCTTCGTGCCGCAGGAATACTGGACCATCGAGGCCGAGCTCGAAAAGGACGGCCAGGCGTTCCAGGCCCGGCTCCACAAGCTGGATGGCCGCAAGCCGGAGATCCGCACCGGGGAGGCCGCGCAGGAGATCGTCGAGGCGGCCTCGCACCTCGCGTTCGTCGTCAGCGACGTTACGCGCAAGGAGAAGCGGCGCAACCCGCCGGCCCCGTTCATCACCAGCACGCTGCAGCAGGAAGCCGCCAAGCAGCTCGGCTTCTCGGCCAAGCGCACCATGCGCGCCGCACAGGCGCTGTACGAGGGGATCGAGGTCGGTGAGGAAGGGCCGGTCGGGCTCATCACCTACATGCGCACCGATTCCGTGCGCGTCGCCGACAGCGCCATCGCTCAGGCGCGCGACTTCATCGCGGCCAACTACGACGCCCGCTACCTGCCGGCCAGCCCCAACGTCCACGCCGGCAAGAAGAGCGCGTCGCGGGTGCAGGGCGCGCACGAGGCCATCCGCCCCACCGACGTCGCGCGCCGGCCGGAGGCGATGAAGCAGTACCTCGAGTCCGATCTCTTCAAGGTGTACCAGCTCATCTGGCGGCGGTTCGTCGCGTCGCAGATGACGCCCGAGCTGTACGAGCTCACGACGGTGGACTTCGATCTGGGCCGCTTCCTGTTCCGGGCCACCGGCTCCGTGCCGCTGTTCGACGGCTACCGCATCCTGTTCCACGAGGGCCACGAGCCGGAGGAGGCCAAGAGCGGCGACGACTTCGGCCCGATCCCGCCCCTCGCCAAGGGCGACCGGCCCACGCTGCGGCAGGTCGTGCCGTCGCAACACTTCACCGAGCCGCCGCCACGCTACAGCCAGGCCAGCCTGGTCAAGGCGCTGGAGGAGAAGGGCATCGGCCGGCCATCCACGTACGCCAGCATCATCGGTACGCTGCAGGACCGCTGGTACGCCACCACCAAGGAGCGCCGCTTCTCGCCCACGCCGCTCGGCGAAAAGGTATGGAAGGTGATGCAGCGCTGCTTCCCGGAGGTGTTCGAGGTCGGGTTCACCGCCCAGATGGAGACCGAGCTCGACAAGGTGGAGGAAGGCGACCTCGGATGGGCGCACGTCCTCGGCGACTTCTGGGGCCCGTTCAACCAGGCGCTCGCCAGCGTGGACATCCCGTCCATCCTGTACGACGTGCACGACCTGTCCAAGCTCCACGAGGAGCGCTGCCCCACCTGCGGCAGCCCGCTCGAGGTGCGCAGCGGGCGCTTCGGGCCGTTCATCGCGTGCGTCAAGTATCCGGACGACTGCCGCTTCACCAAGCCGATCGGGCGCGACAAGGTGCCCGACAAGCCGAGCAACGAGATCTGCAAGGAATGCGGCGCCCCGATGGTGATCAAGACGGGGCGGTTCGGGGAGTTCCTCGCCTGCACGCGCTTCCCCAAGTGCAAGCACACGCGGCCCGTTCCCCTCGGGATCACGTGCCCCAAGTGCGGCGAGGGCGACATCGCCGAGCGCCGCACCCGCAAGGGACGGAACTTCTTCGGCTGCACGCGCTACCCGGATTGCGACTACTCCGTGTGGGACCGCCCCTATGCGACGGAGATCTGCCCGAGCTGCGGGTTCGTCGGCATGACGAAGAAAGAGACCAAGGACGGGAGAGTCACGCGCAAGTGCCTGAAGTGCGGGTTCGAGGACGCCGGCGCGGAGATCGCCCCACCGGAGCCGGACGCGGCCTGAAGGCGACCGTCGTGGGCGGCGGCCTCGCCGGCAGCGAGGCCGCCTGGGCCCTGGCCGAGCGCGGCATCAACGTGACGCTGCACGAGATGCGTCCGGTCCGGGCCACACCGGCCCACCAGACCGATCGCCTCGCCGAGTTGGTCTGCAGCAATTCGTTCAAATCGATCGAGGTCACCAACGCCCACGGCCTGCTCAAGGCCGAGATGCGTCGGCTGGGGAGCGTGATCCTCCAGGCGGCCGACGCTTCCCGGGTTCCGGGGGGCGCGGCGCTGGCGGTGGACCGGGTCGCGTTCTCCCGCGCGGTGCACGACCGCCTCACGGCCCATCCCCGCATCACCCTCGTGCGGGGGGAAATCACCGAGTTGCCGTCCCCCGCGGTCATCGCCACCGGGCCGCTCACCTCCGAGCAGCTCAGCGCCGCCATCGCGCAGCGACTCGGCGCCGGCACGCTGGCGTTCTTCGACGCGATCGCGCCCATCGTCGCCGACGACTCCCTCGATCACGACGCGCTGTTCCGGGCCTCCCGCTACGGCAAGGGGGACGGGGACGACTACCTCAACGCCCCGCTGGATGAGGCGGCGTACGAGGCCTTCGTCACCGCCCTGCTCGCCGCCGACTGCTACGAGCCGTCGCACGAGTTCGACCGCACGCCCTACTTCGAGGGCTGCCTGCCGGTGGAGGAGATGGCGCGGCGCGGGCGCGACGTGCTGCGCTTCGGGCCCATGAAACCCGTCGGGCTGACCGACCCGCGCTCCGGCCGGATGCCGTACGCCGTAGTGCAGTTGCGCCGGGAGGATCGTGCCGGACAGATGTGGAACCTCGTCGGATTCCAGACCCGCCTGCGCACCGGCGAGCAGCAGCGCGTGCTGCGGTCCATCCCCGGTCTGGGCGGCGCCGAGTTCCTGCGCTTCGGCAGCGTGCACCGCAACTCCTACGTCAACGCCCCGGCGACGCTGACGCCCCATCTCTCCGCGCGCGACGACGCGAAGCTGCTGTTCGCGGGCCAGCTCACGGGTGTGGAGGGCTACACCGAGTCGTCGGCCACCGGGCTGCTCGCGGGATTGAACCTCGCCCGGATGCTGCAGGGCGAAGCGCCGCTCCTGCCTCCACCCACCACGATGTTGGGGGCGCTGTACCGCTACCTGCGGGAAGCCGATGCGGCGCGGTTCCAGCCGATGAACGCGAACTGGGGCCTGCTCGACCCGCTCGAGCGACCGGTGCGGGACAAGGCGCGCAAGCGCCAGCTGCTCGCGGAGCGGGCGCTCGCCGGGATCGAGGCGTTCGCGGCGTCGTTCGAAGGATTGGTGCCGGCGTGAGCGCCCCCCCCAGGCCCGAGCTCGCCGGGTTCACGGCCTTCCTGGCCAAGGAGCGCAACGATTCGCCGCACACCGTGAAGGCGTACGCGCGCGACGTCGCGGGGTTCGCGGAGTTCTGCGACCGCTACTACGGCGGGGGCGGGCGCTGGAGCTGGAGCGGCGTGGACCGCCTGGCGATCCGCGGCTGGCTGGGGGCGCTGGAAGAGCGCCGGCTGGCCCGCCGCTCGGCGGCGCGGGCCCTGTCGGCGCTGCGGACCTTCTACCGGTTCCTCGCCGCCACGCGCGGCACGGACGTGAACCCGGCGCGCGCCGCGCGCACGCCGAAGCTCGAGCGCCGGCTGCCGACATACCTGGATCGTGCGGAGACCGAGCAGTTGTTCGCGGAAGCCGAGCGCCGCGCGGCGGCGGGCGGGGGATTCCGCGCCGCGCGCGACTTGGCCATGCTCGAGCTGTTCTACGCGACCGGCATGCGGCTGAGCGAGCTGGCCGGGCTGTCCGAGCCGGATCTGGATCTCGTGTCCGACCAGGTGAAAGTGCGCGGCAAGGGGCGCAAGGAGCGGATCGTACCGCTGGGGACGCACGCCGCCCGCGCGCTGCGCGTGTACTTCGGGGCGCGCGACCGGCTGCTCGCGTCGCGGGCGCCCGGGGCGGGCGTGCGGCGGGCTCTGTTCCTGAACGCGCGCGGCGGCCGGTTGAGCCCGCGGGGGGTGCAGCTCGCGCTGCGCGGACTACTCGACACGCTGCCGCGCGGCCGCGATTTGCACGTGCACTCGCTGCGCCATTCCTTCGCGAGCCACCTGCTCGACGCGGGCGCGGATCTGCGGGCGGTGCAGGAGCTGCTGGGGCACGCCTCGCTCAGCACGACGCAGGTGTATACTCATACGTCGGTCGAGCGGCTGAAGCAGGTGTATCACCGGGCCCATCCACGGGCCTGACGGATCAGGGAAAGGGCGAGGTCGCCGGTGTCGCTGCCTACGTTTCATGCCACGACGGTGTTGTGCGTCCGCAAGGACGGCGGGGTCGCGATGGGCGGCGACGGCCAGATCACGGTCGGCGACACCGTCATGAAGGCGCACGCCACGAAGGTGCGCGCGCTCAAGGGCGGCAAGATCCTCGCGGGGTTCGCCGGCGCGGCGGCCGACGCGTTCACGCTGTTCGAGAAGTTCGAGGAGAAGCTGGAGCGCTATCCCGGCAATCTGGCGCGCGCCGCGGTCGAGCTCGCCAAGGACTGGCGCTCGGACCGGGTGCTGCGGCGCCTCGAGGCCCTGCTCGCCGTGGCCGACAGGGAGCACGGCTACGTGCTCTCCGGCACGGGGGAGCTGATCGAGCCCGACGACGGCATCCTCGCGATCGGCTCGGGAGGCAGCTACGCCCTCGCCGCCGCGCGTGCCCTGCTCGCCTCCACCGCCCTGCCGCCGCGCGACGTCGTGCAGCAGGCGCTCACGATCGCCGCGGACATCTGCATCTACACGAACGCCAACATCACGATCCTCGAGCTCTAGCCGATGGCCGATCCGACCGCGACTCCGCCCCCCCCCACTCCCCCGCCATCCGAGCACGTCCCCCCGGCCGCCCCGCCGTCGGGGGAGGAGGAGGCGCTCCCATGGCTCGAGGAGCTGCCGCCCAAGCGGATCGTGGCGGAGCTGGATCGCTACATCGTGGGGCAGGACGAAGCGAAGAAGTCCGTGGCGATCGCGATCCGCAACCGCTGGCGCCGCTCCCAGGCGCCCGAGGACATCCGGGACGAGATCCTGCCCAACAACATCATCATGATCGGCCCCACGGGCGTGGGGAAGACCGAGATCGCACGGCGCATCGCGCGGCTGGCGGGCGCGCCGTTCATCAAGGTGGAGGCCTCGAAGTTCACCGAGGTGGGGTACGTCGGGCGCGACGTCGAGTCGATGGTGCGCGAGCTGGTGGACATGTCCATCAACATGGTGCGCACCGAGCGCGAGGACGAGGTCTACCCGCAGGCCGAGGAGCGCGCCGAGGAGCGCCTGCTCGACATCCTGCTTCCCCCTCCACCCAGCACCCCCACTCCCCGCTCCCCACTCCCCGGGGAGGAGGCGGCGGCAGGGGCGGGCCGTCCGCTGTTCGTCGTGTCGTCCAAAGGGGACGTGACGCCGAAGACGCCGGAGGCGGACGTCGAAGCGCAGGAGCGCCGCCGCCGCACGCGCGAGAAGCTGCGCCAGCAGCTCAAGGAAGGAAAGCTCGAGGAGCGGGACGTCGAGATCGAGGTGCAGCAGCAGTCCTATCCGATGCTGGAATGGATGCAGCCGCCCCCCGGCATGGAGGGCCAGGACGTCAACTTCTCCGAGATGCTGCAGGAGATGCTGCCGAAAAAGAAGAAGCGGCGCACCGTCCATCTCCACGAGGCGCGCCGCATCCTGGTCGATGAGGAGCTGAAGAAGCTGGTGGACATGGACGACGTGGTGAACGAGGCGCTCGATCGCGTCGAGAACCACGGCATCATCTTCATCGACGAGATCGACAAGATCGCGGGCGAGCGCAACACCGCCGGTCCCGACGTGTCGCGCGAAGGCGTGCAGCGCGACCTGCTGCCGATCGTCGAAGGCTCGACCGTGCAGACGCGGTACGGCTACGTGCGCACCGATCACGTCCTGTTCATCGCCGCCGGGGCGTTCCACGTCTCCAAACCGTCGGATCTGATCCCGGAGCTGCAGGGACGGTTTCCGATCCGCGTGGAGCTGTCGCCGCTGGGCGAGGCGGACTTCGTCCGCATCATGACCGAGCCCGAGAACGCCCTGACCAAGCAGTACGCGGCCCTGTGCCAGGTGGAAGGCGCCACCCTCACCTTCACGCCCGACGGCATCCAGGAGATCGCCCGCATCGCAGCCAAGGTGAACGAACGCATGGAGAACATCGGCGCGCGCCGGCTGCACACCGTCATGAGCACCCTGCTCGAGACCGTGCTGTTCGAGCTGCCCGACTATCCCACCAAGCAGATCGTGTTCGACGCCCCAGCCGTGCGGACCCGCCTCGAGAAGATCGTCGACGACGAGGACTTGCGGCGCTACGTCCTGTGACCGGGGAGCGGCGGCCGGCGCGCTTCACGCGCGAGTTCCCCGTCGCCCCCACCGACATCGACGAGCTGGGTCACGTGAACAACGTCGTCTACCTGCGCTGGGTGCAGGAGATCGCCGTGGCCCACTGGCGTGCCGCCGCGCCGGCCGAGCTCCAGGCCGAGGTGGTGTGGGTGGTCTTGCGGCACGAGCTCGACTACAAGCGCCCGGCGCGCGCCGGCGAGACCGTGGTCGGCCACACCTGGGTAGGCGAGGCGACCGGCTCCCGCTTCGAGCGCTTCACGGAGTTCACCCGCGCCGCGAACGGGGAAGCCCTGGCCCAGGCCCGCAGCGTGTGGTGCCCGCTCAACGCGCACACCGGCCGCCCACGTCGCATCGATCCCTCCTTGCACGACTACTTCTCCGAACCCGCCTCGCCTTGACGAGCCTCCCGCGCCGTAGGTAAAGTGTGCAGACGCGAACTGTCATTTTGACCTGCCCCGGGAAGCCATGCCGAAGCGCGACTTTCTTGCCGTCACGGACCTGACCCGAGACGAGATCGGCCGGCTGTTCGATCTGGCCGACCGGATGAAGCGCCGCCAGTACCGGGAAACGCCGCTCGCCGGGAAGACGCTGGCGATGATCTTCGCCAAGTCGAGCACCCGGACGCGCGTCTCCTTCGAGGCCGGCGCCTTCCAGCTGGGTGGGCACGCGCTGTTCCTCTCCTCGCGCGACATCCAGATCGGGCGGGGAGAGCCGATTCCCGACACGGCCCGGGTCCTGTCCCGCTACGTCGACGGCATCATGATCCGCACCTTCGATCACGGCGAGGTGGAGGAGCTGGCGCGCTGCGCCACGATCCCCGTGATCAACGGACTGACCGATCTCTCGCACCCCTGCCAGGTCCTGGCCGACGTCTTCACGGTGCGCGAGGCGCTGGGCGGCTGGGAGGGGAAGCGGGTGGCCTGGATCGGGGACGGCAACAACATGGCCAACAGCTGGCTCGAAGCCGCGGAGGTACTGGGATTCGAGCTGTGGCTCGCCTGTCCCGAGGGGTACGAGCCCAATCGCGAGAAGTTCGAGCGCGCCGCCCGGCACGCCCGCGTCACCGTGACGGAGGTGCCCGAGGAAGCCGTCGAAGGGGCGCACGTCGTGAACACGGACGTCTGGGCATCGATGGGGCAGGAGGCCGAAGCGGAGGCGCGGCGCAACGCGTTCCGCGGCTACACGGTGGACGCCGAGCTGATGAAGCTCGCCGACCCGGGCGCGATTTTCCTGCACTGCCTGCCCGCCCATCGCGGGGAAGAAGTCGCCGCCGAGGTCATCGAGGGCCGGCAGTCGCGCGTGTGGGACGAAGCGGAGAACCGGCTGCACGTTCAGAAAGCACTGCTCGCCACCCTGATGGGATGACACCGGAACCATGAGCGATACGACCCCGTCCACCGCGCTCAAGCGCACCCCGCTCCACGACTTCCACGTGGCGCTGGGGGCGAAAATGGTGCCCTTCGCCGGGTACGAGATGCCCGTGACGTACCCCGCCGGCATCGGCGCCGAGCACCGGGCGGTACGCGAGCGCGTCGGCGTGTTCGACGTCTCGCACATGGGCGAGTTCGAGGTCACCGGGCCCGATCGCAACGCCTTCGTGCAGCGCGTCACCTGCAACGACGTCGCGGCGCTGCGCACCGGCCAGGCGCAATACTCGGGGATCCTCACGGACGAGGGGACGTTCGTCGACGATTGTCTCGTGTACCGCTTCGACGACAAGGTGATGCTCGTCGTCAACGCCTCGAACATCGCCAAGGACTGGGAGCACATCGTCGCCCAGAAGGGCGGCGCCAACGTCCGGCTGCGCGACATCTCGGACGAGACCGCCCTGCTCGCGATCCAGGGGCCGAACGCCGAAGCCCTGGTGGCGGCGCTCTCACCCATCGCCGTGGCGGACATCCCGTACTACCACTTCACCTCCGGGACCGTCTCGGGCGCGCAGTGCTTCATCTCGCGCACCGGCTATACCGGCGAGGACGGCTTCGAGCTCTACTGCCGCGGCGCCGACGCCCCGCGGCTGTGGGAGGCGATCACGGGACGCGGCGCCGAGCCGTGCGGACTGGGGGCGCGCGACACGCTGCGCCTCGAGGCCGGGTTGCCGCTCTACGGCAACGACATCGACGATACCACCACGCCGTTCGAGGCCGGCCTCGGATTCATCGTCAAGCTGGACAAGGCGGCGCCCTTCACCGGGCAGACGCGGCTGAAGCGGCAGAAGCTCGAGGGCATCCAGCGCCGCCTCGTCGGATTCCGCGTGGCCGAGCCGAAGCTCGTGGCGCGGCACGGCTTCCCGGTGACGCTCGACGGCAAGGCGGTCGACATCGTGCGCAGCGGCACCGTCACGCCGACGGTGAACGCCGCCATCGGGACGACCTACCTGCCGACGGCGCGCGCCAAACCCGGTACGACCATCTCCATCGACATCCGCGGCCGTCAGGCGCCCGCAGTGGTCGTGCAGCTGCCGTTCGTGCCGCATCGGACCAAACGGTGACGCGTGAAGGGGCGTCGCTGCGGATCGGGGTACTGACTGTGTCCGACCTCGGCGCCCAGGGCGAGCGCGTCGACACCTCCGGCGACGCGATCGTAACATGGTCTGCAGCAAGAGGTTACGAGATTACCGTTCGCAGCGTCGTGCCCGACGAGACGGGGCTCGTCGCCGGCAAACTGGCGCGCTGGGCCGATTCCGGTGAAGTCGACGTGATCCTCACGACCGGCGGCACCGGGCTCACCGCGCGCGACGTCACGCCCGAAGCGACCAACGCCGTGCTCGAGCGACAGGCGCCCGGGATCGCCGAGGCGCTGCGCGCCCGCGCCGCCCCGCGCTTCGCGCATGCCTGGCTGTCGCGCGGCGTCGCCGGCACCCGGGGCCGCACGCTGATCGTCAATCTTCCCGGCTCGACCGGCGGGGTGAAGGACGGTCTCGCGGTCCTGGGCGATCTGCTCGACCACGCGGTCGCCCTGCTGCGCGGGCACCCCACCGATCACCGCTGACGGCTGATGGCCGATCGCGTCCTGGTCACCGCCGACGATCTGGAGTACGCCGTTCGCGTGAACGGGGCGCTCGAGGCGGCGGGCTTCACGACGGCGATGGTTACGTCGTTCGACGACGCGCGGGACGCGCTCACGGCGCGCGAGCCCGATTGCCTCATCGTGACGGGTGCGCTGCACGAGCCGGCGACCTCACGGCTGCTCACGGCCGCGCGCGACCGGGCCATCTCCACGCTGGGCCTGGTCGAGGAGACCGAGCCGGAGCCCAAGGAGCTCGCCGCCGAGCTGGGCCTCACCGCCTTCCTCGAGAAGCCGGCGGACGCGGGCGAAGTGGCGCGCCTGGTGCGGCGCCTGGTGGACCGCCGCCGGCTGCAGCAGCGCACAAAGATCATCGGCGAGTCGCCCGCCATCCAGGAAGTCCTGGTGAAGATCGAGCAGATGGCGCCGGTCAGCTCGACCGTGCTGGTCGAAGGCGAATCGGGCACCGGGAAGGAGCTGGTGGCCCGCGCCATCCACGACCTCTCCCCGCGGCGCGAGCGGCCGTTCATCACCGTCAACTGCGCGGCGTTGCCCGAGACACTGCTGGAAAGCGAGCTGTTCGGGCACGAGAAGGGCGCGTTCACCGGCGCCGCCGAGCGGCGGCTGGGCCGCTTCGAGCTGGCCGACGGGGGCACCATCTTTCTGGACGAGGTGGGAGAGATGCCGCCGGCCACTCAGGTGAAACTGCTGCGGGTGCTCGAGGACCGGACGTTCTTCCGGGTTGGTGGGACGCAGCCCATCAAGGTGGACGTGCGGGTGGTGGCGGCGACCAACCGCCCGCTGAAGGAGGCCGTGGCGCTGGGTGAATTCCGCGACGACCTCTACTACCGCCTCAACGTCCTCAGCATCTACCTCCCACCGCTGCGCGAGCGCAAGAGCGACATCCCGCTCCTGGTGCGGCGCTTCATCGCGGAGTTCGCCAAACAGCACGACCGCCGCTTCCACGGCATCACCCCCGAAGCGCTGCAGATCCTGGTCGACGCCGACTGGCCCGGCAACGCCCGTCAGCTGCGCAACCTGATCGAATCGATGGTGGTGCTGGCGCCCGAAGGCGAGATCCGGGCGAGCGACATCCCCCGCGAGTACCGCGAGCGCGGCCGCGGCCTCCCGGTGCGTATCGTCGGGGCGACCCGGGAGGTCGTCGGCAAGGAGCTGGAGTTCATCTTCCGCAGCCTGGTGGAATTGAAGCTGCAGGTGGAGGAGCTGCGGCGCCGGCTGGACGAGCGTCCCGCGCCGCACCGGGTGGAGGTGATCGAGGTGGATTCCCACGGGGCGCCGCTCGCCCCGGTCGAGGCGGCCCCGCTGCCCGAAGAGCCGGTGCTGTACCGTGCCGGGATGTCCATGGCCGAGGTGGAGCGGGCCGCCATCGAGGCGGCGCTGCGCGACACCAAGGGCAACCGCCGCAAGGCGGCCGAGGTGCTGGGGATCGGGGAGCGGACGCTGTACCGCAAGCTCAAGGCGTATGCCCTGGTGTAATGGCATTCTCATCGGATGCAGAATTGCCAAGATCGTAGTACCATTAACCGGGCGGCGGCCGGGCCGGTTCGGGGGCGAACCGGGGGCGGCGGGGGAGGTTGCGGGGCCGTGAGGGAGGCTTCATCTTAGCAGCCCGTTTCCGCGGCAGCGAAAACCTGGTACTATTGCTCCCCGCCGCCGTGTGGCGGAAGCGCAGCAGGCATCCCGGTCGTCCAGAGAGAGGCTGACGTGACCACACCGAGACCGATTCGCGAAGTGGGAGACCCTGTCGAGCACGAGCCTGTCGCGCGCCCGTCCAACCCGAGCGTCCCCGATCCCTGGGGCGTGAAGCGGGCGGAGAACCTGATCGCGGGTCTCACCGGTGTGCTGTCGGCCAGCATCGTCGTGACGCCTCAGGGTGAGATCAGCGAGGTGCACGTCCTGGCCTCGCCCGATGTGCCGCCCAAGCAGGTCGTGCGCAACATCGAATCGGCGCTCATGGCCCAGCTGGGGATGCGCGTGGATCACCGCAAGGTCAGCGTCGCGCAGACGGCGGACGTGCGGCCAATCGAGGCCCTGCAGGAGGAGGCGATCTCTTCCCGGGCCAAGCGGCGCGTCGTCATCTTCCGCGATCTGTCCGTGCGTCCTTCCGAGAAGCTGCAGCGCGTCATGATCCGGGTCCGGCTCGCCTACGGGGAGCGGGAGTCCGAGCATGAGGTGGAGGGGACCGATACCTACCGCAACCGCGTGGAGACGGCGGCGCGGGCGGCGGCGGCGTGCCTCGACGAGCTGCTCCCCGACAACTCCATCGCGCTCGAGGGCGCGGCCGTGGTGGACGCCTTCGACCGGCGTTTCATCCTGGTGGCGGTACACGGGCTGGGCGGGCGTGAGACCCAGCTGCTCACGGGAACGGCCGAGATTCGCGAGAGCCCCGAGCGTGGAGCCGTGCTGGCCGTACTGGACGCGACCAATCGCTGGGTGGACGCTCGTCGGTAGATGCTTTCTTCATGAATTGAGTAGCCGTTTCTTCATAAAGCCGCGACGACATTTGTGACGTGGGTCCCCCCCAGCCTGTGAGAGGGACCCTTGCTTATCGCTGTTTCTATCGATATTTCTGATACCATGCATTCCGTGAAGAATTCGAAATTTCTCGGCACTCTGAAGATCGCCAGGCTCTGTCAGGTGACCCCGGCGACGGTGGCGCACTGGATCGACCAGGGCTATCTGAAGGGGCATCGGACGCCGACGGGGCATCGCCGGGTCGAGTCCGAGGATCTCACGCTGTTCCTGCGGGAGCACGGGATGCCCGTGCCGCCGGAGCTCGAGCGGGAGCACGACGTCCGCGAAGCGGTCGTCGTGGTGGAGGACGATCCGAGCTACCGGAAGATGCTGCAGCGGGCGGTGGAGTCGTCGGACCTGCAGGTGGATCTGACGGTGGCGCCGACGGGGATGGACGGGCTGCTGGAGATCGGGCGGGCGCAGCCGGCGGTGATCGTACTGGACTATTCGCTGCCCGATTTGAATGCGGCGCAGGTGGTGGAGCGGTTGCTGGCGCCGGGGCGGCAGCTGGACGTGGAGGTGTTGATCGTCACCGCCGGAGTCGGGGCGGAGGACGTAGCGTGGTTGCAGCGGTTGGGCGTGAAGGAGATCGTGGAGAAGGGAAAGGGGATCGATGCCGTGATGGCGGCGCTGGAGCAGGCGCTGGAGCGGCATCGGAGTCGCGCCCGGACCTGAACTCACCGGAGTGAATGCGGCCGGCGCTCCGCGCCGGCATTGACCATACAGGACAGGCAGTCGAATC
>DATICZ010000109.1:0-4094 GCA_035456525.1 Gemmatimonadales bacterium | reverse complement strand
ATGAGCGTCGGATTCCTGCTGGTCCGTGCCGAGCAGCGGGCCTACGGGTTGCCGCTCGAGCGCGTGGTCGAGGTGGCCGATCTGACCGAGGTGCTCGACGTCCCCCGCTCCGACCTGGCGGTCCGGGGACTGACGCCGCTGCGCGGCCGGCTCGTGCCGCTGGTGCATCTCGGGGCGCTGCTCGGACTGCGCGCGCCGCCGCCCGAGCGGGGCCGCGCCGCGGTCCTGCTGGAGCTGGCCGGCCGGCTCGTGGCGCTCGAAGTGGACGACGCGGAGGAAGTCGTGCGCGTGGCGGCCCTCCCGCTGCCCGACGACGAATCCCTGCCCTGGGCCGTGGGGGTGGCGCCGCGCGGCGACGGCCTGGTACCGATTCTCGATCTCGACGCGCTGGGGGAGCGGATCGGATGACGACCACGACGAGAACGGGCGACGAAGTCCAGCTCGTCACCTTCCGGGTGGCGGGGCAGGACTTTGCCTTCAACATCTTCCAGGTGGAGCGCATCCTGCGGTACGAGGCGCCAGCGCGGCTGCCCAAGGCGCCGGACTTCCTGGAGGGGATCCTCCAGTATCAGGGCGGTCCCGTGCCGGTGATCGATCTGCGCAAGCGCCTGGGGGTCGCGGCTCCGCTCAAGGACGAGACCCGGATCGTCGTGCTCGACCTGGAGGGCGGACGGATCGGCATGGTCGTGGACGCGGTGACCGAGGTGCTGCAGGTCGGCGCGGCCGAGGTGACCGCGCCGCCGTCGATCGTCCAGGGGCTCGCCGCCGATTACATCACGGGGCTGGTGGGACGGGACGGGGGCACCATCATCGTGCTCAACACGGGCAAGCTGCTCGCCTCCAAGGAAAAACTGGCGCTCGCCGCCGCACTCGAGGGGCAGGCGTGATGCTGGACTCCCCGATCGTGGCGCTGCGCTCGGAGTACGACGCCATCGCCCAGCGGCTGGAGGCCGCGGGCACACCGGTCGAGCGGGAGGCGGTGAAACGGGAGATCATCGGATTCTTCAAGCACGTCGACGGCCTGCTGGCCGAGACGACGCAGCTCAAGGAAGACATCCGGGTTCTCGTCGACAAATACAAGCAGATGCAGGCGGCATCGAGTGCGGAGGCGGCGGCCCCCGACTTCACGGGCGTGCGTCCGGCCGTGAAGGCCGACCACATCGGCGCCTCGACGTACATCGAGAAGGGCTGGAGCCTCATCGCGCTGGGCGACCACGACGGCGCAATCCAGGCGCTGCAGCGGGCGCTGCAGCTGTCGCCGGGGGAGACCCAGGCCGAGTCGCTGCTGGGCTGGGCCCAGATGCTGCACGGCGACTATGATGACGCGCTCTCGACGTTCCAAAAGGTCCTGATGAAGGAGCCGGCCAACTCGCTCGCCCGCATCAACGTCGGGTATATCTGCCTCAAGAAGCGGATCTTCGGCGAGGCGATCGAGCACCTCTCCAAGGCGATCCGGCTCGACAACGACAAGAAGGCGACGTTGTACGCCCACTTCTACCTGGGTCTGGTCTACCTCAGCCGCGAGATGTACGAGGACGCGCAGACGTTCTTCCAGAAGACCCTCAAGCTGGGACCCAACCTGATCGAGGCGTACTACGAGCTGGGGCGGTCGCAGTGGTTCGCCGGGAACCGCGACGAGGCGCGTCGCACCTGGGACGAGGGCTTCAAGGCGAACAAGTTCAATCCCTGGGGCCGTCGCTGTCAGGAGATCCTCGAACAGGTCGAGGCGGGGCAGGACCCGCCCCGTCCCGGATCGTAATCATCCGGTAACTGCTTGACGGTGCTCGGATTACGGGGTAGAATGCGGGCCTTATGCCCGAACCGAGCATGGTCCGCTCACGCCTGCGCTTCGGCCCCCGGAACTACGCCTTGCTGGGCGCCGCCGTCGTGTGCGTGACCCTGGGCTACTGGCTGCTCGCGCGCGGCTCCACCACGGCGGCACCGATCCTGCTCGTGCTCGGCTACTGTGTGTGCTTCCCGGCCGGACTGGCCCTCTAACGACTCGCGTGGACGGGCGAATAGCTCAGCGGTTCAGAGCGCCTGCCTTACACGCAGGATGTCGGGGGTTCGAATCCCTCTTCGCCCATTCGGGTACGAAAGTGCAACGGAGGTCTGACCGCGTGAGAGCGTTCCGGGTACTCGCCGTGCTCACCCTCGGGGTGGCTGTCGGCGCACAGGCGCAGCTGGCCGTCCAGCAGCCGACCGAGAAACTGCTGTTGCTGCCGTTGCCGGTGGCCCCGGCGGATTCGGCTACCAGCATCGCTACGATGGATGCCGCCCGCGCGCGCCTCATCCAGTTGGCGCGGTACAAGGCCATGGTCATTCCGAAGGCGAAGATCTGCGAGGCGCTGCAGCAGTCCGGGTTCCCGTGCGACGGTCTCATGAGCGACGTCCAGGCCGGCCAGCTGGCGCGCGCGCTGGGCATCAACAGCTACACCACGGGCCAGTTGCAGCGGGGGGGCGGCGAGATCGTCGCCAGAATCCGCGTGATCTCCGGCGCTTCGGGCTTCGCGTCGTCGTTCACGGTCCGGGCGGCGACGCCGGCGGCGCTGGGGGAGGCGATCGCCCAGCGCTTGAACTCGGTGATCCGCGCGGCCGAATACGCCCGGAACTGCAACGAGCAGCGCAGCCGCAACCAGCTCGTGCGTGCGCTCGCGGAGGCGAGGAAGGCGTTCACGATCGAGCCCAATCTCGCCGCGGCGAATCTCTGCATGGCCACCGTGTTCGAGGTGCAACACGCACCGCCCGACAGCCAGCTCGCCGCATTCCGCCGCGCCCGCCAGGGGGATCCGGGCAACTCGGAGGCGTGGAGTCGTGAAGCGCAGGTCCTGATGGTGAAGGGCGATACGACGGGCGCCGTAGATGCCTTCGATTCGCTGCTGAACTACAACCCCGGCGACAACAACCTGCGCAAGGCGCTCGCCCAGCTGTTGCTGCAGCACAAGCAATACGATCGCGCCCAGCGCCTGCTGAAGGTCGCGATCGACATGGGGCAGGCCGACCAGCAGATGCGGGACATGCGCAAGCGCGCCTGCATCGAAGGCGGCCTCTACCGCTGCACCCTGGAGATCCTCAGGGAAGAGGTCACTGCGGACTCGACCAAGCTCGCCGACACGACGATGCTGAAGCTCGCGCTCGCGAACGCCCAGGCGGCGCCGGACACACAGGCGATGCTGTGGTGGGCGCACGCCGCCGTAGCGCGCTACCCGACGTCGGCGGCCTGGGCAAAGCAGCTCGGCGGGGCGTTCCAGATGGCGGGGCGGGTGGACTCCGCCGTGTTCTTCTACCGCAAGGCGCTGACGCAGGACCCCGGCGACGTCTCAACCGGCGTGCTGATCGCCAAGACGATCGTCGATGCCGCCGTGTGGGACACCGTGCCCGCCGGGGCGTGCCAGCGGCGCAACGATACCACGTGCCTGCGCCAGCTGCGGACGCCGTTCATCGCGAAGGTCGATCCGGCCCGTCAGTATCTCGCCTCCGGGTACGCGTCCCCCGATTCGGGGTTGCGTCTCGCCGCGGCGGTGGTCGGACTCTCGGGCGGCTCCAAGCTCGCCCAGGCGGGCGCCTATGATCCGGCCTACACCTGGCTCGATCAGCTGCTCAACGCCCTCAATTCCCGCGCGAGCGCCGATACCGCCGGGCCGCGGCACGCCATCCGGCGCCAGGGAAGCTTCTGGTTCGGGCTGTCGTCCGCGCTGTCGCTCGGCGTGCCGTACCAGGCCATGGTGAAGGCCAAGAGCTGCGATCAGGCGAAGGACATCAGCGATCGGATTCAGCGCAGCCTCCAGGCGATGGACCTGGGCGGTTCCATCGCTCCCAGCGTCGCGATCCAGATGCGCAGCATCCTCATGCAGTACGCGAATCAGATGCCGCGGGTGAAGCAGGCATTCAAGTGCCGGAATTTCTGACGCGTTGAATTGTCCCGGAGCCCCCGGTATATTGAACGCTTCCGTCATCGGGGGCTGTAGCTCAGCTGGTTAGAGTGCCGGTCTGTCACACCGGAGGTCGCGGGTTCGAGCCCCGTCAGCCCCGCCTGAACCCGCCTCGCGGGACGAAGTGTCCGGCTCCGCCTGCCCGCTCAGGCGGGGCCGTCC
>DATICZ010000108.1:0-2151 GCA_035456525.1 Gemmatimonadales bacterium | reverse complement strand
TACGCGCAGTATCGCGACCGCAGCACCGTGTTCTCGGATATGGTCGGCCTCGCGCCACTGAGGACGGAGTCGTCAGCTGGCCGCGAGCCGATCGGCGCCTGGATGGTCACGGGGAATTTCTTCCATGCGCTCGGCGTGCGGCCCGCGCTGGGGCGCCTGCTGGATGTCTCCGACGACACGCCGGGCGGCGCCCCCATGGCGGTTGTGAGCTGGCGGTACTGGCAGGCGCAGTTCAACGCCGAGGAGCGAGCCCTCGGCGCCATCGTCGAGATCACCGACCGTCGCCTGCCCGGCCCCGTGCACGCGACCGTGGTCGGCGTAGCCCAGCCCGAGTTTTCTGGCATGACCGTCAACATGCGGCACGACGTCTGGGTCTCCCTTGGCGCGCTCCCCACCGCGATGCGATCGCGGGCGGGGGTGGGGCTGTTGGCGCGGTTGAAGCCTGGGGCTTCAATCGCGCAGGCGCGCGCAGAGATGCGCGTGCTCGACCAGTCGAGGATCGATGGCTTGGCGCAGCGCGATCCGCAGTGGCGACACGTGGCGATCGACGTGACGTCGGCGCGCGCGGGACTGTCGACTCCGCTCACCGACCAGTTCGGTGGACCGCTGTCGCTGCTGATGGCAATCGTCGTCATTCTGCTGCTGCTCGCGTGCGCCAACATCGGGGGGCTGCTGCTCGCGCGCGGGGCCTCACGCCAGCAGGAGATGGCGGTGCGCGTCTCGCTCGGCGCCGGACGTCTCCGCATGGTGCGGCAGGTGCTGACCGAGTCGCTGCTCCTGGCCTCGATCGGCGGCGCCCTGGGCCTGGTCAGCGCGCGATTCGGCGCCACCATTCTGACGCGGATCATGACCTCGGGCACGCAATCGCTGGGCCCTTCACCGCGTCTGGAGATCCCGCTCGATGCGCGCGTGCTGACGTTCACGATCGGCGTCACCCTGCTGGCGGCGCTCGTCTTCGGGCTCGCGCCCGCTATCGCGGCGTTCGTGTCCGCGCCGGCGTCGGCGCTGCGACAGGGGGGCGGAGCACAGACGAAATCCCGACGCGTCTTCGGCAACGGCCTGGTGGTCGCGCAGGTCGCGATCTCCTTGGCGCTGTTGAGCGTGTCGCAGCTCTACATCGGCCACCTGCGTCATCTGCGCGACCGAAGTCTCGGGTTCGATCGCGACCGCGTGCTGCTGATGTCGGTGAACACCTCGCGCGCCCAGAACCGCGAGCAACTCGCTGCGCTCTATAGAGATGTCGTCGCGCGCCTGCACGCGATTCCCGGGGTCGACTCGGTCGCGGCGAGCGGCATGACGCCGATGTCAGGCGGGGCTGGCAGCGCGTTCCTCCGGGTCGACGGATTCGACGAGCCTGCGCACGACAGGCAGCGTGTGTCCCTCAATACCGTGTCGCCGAACTATTTCCTCACGTACGGCACGCCACTCCTGGCCGGACGCGACTTTCGCGACTCCGACATGGATCAGCCGCGCCGTATCATCGTCAATCAGGCGCTCGCGCGGAAGTACTTCCCTGGCCGTGATCCGCTCGGGCGTCACGTCTGGCTCGAGAACCAGCGCGATCCCTACGAGATCGTCGGCGTCGCTGGCGACGCGAAGTATAACGACGTTCGGCTCCCGTCCCCTCCCATCGTCTACCAGTTCGCCCTGATGTCCAGAGGGTCGAGCGACCTCTCGCTGCGGACGAGCGGCCGTCGGGCGGGCCTCGCGGACGACGCCCGCCGCCTCGTCGACGACGTATTTGGTACGAATTCCGTCGGACGAGTGACCACCCTGGCCGAGCAGGTCGACGCCTCGATCGTTCCCGAGCGGTTGCTGGCAACCCTGGCGGGGTTCTTCGGCGCGGTCGGCGCGCTGCTGGCGGCGATTGGTCTGTTTGGGTTGCTCGCCTACACCGTCGCACGCCAAACGAAGGCGATCGGCATTCGTATGGCTCTCGGCGCCACCCGCGGCCGCGTGAGCCGCATGGTGGCGACGAGCGCGGGCTGGTTGGTCAGCGTGGGATTCCTTCTTGGCGCGCCGACGGCGTTCTGGAGTACACGATTCGCCGCGCGCAGCGTCGAGAATCTTCCGGCTGGCGGGGCGGTGCCCATTGCCTCGGCTGCGGCGGCACTGATCGCAGTGGCGTTCATCGCGGTCTACGTCCCCACG
>DATICZ010000107.1:0-17776 GCA_035456525.1 Gemmatimonadales bacterium | reverse complement strand
TACGGCGTGCTGGTCCATGCCCCCAGCATGGGGCGCGGCCTGATGCCGGTGTACGGCGACAAGATCCACGGCGCCGACCGCTGGGACGTTGTCAACTACGTGCGGTCCCTGCAGCAGCAGGCCCGTCTGGGAGGCCGCCTGTGAGCGCCGCCACCAACGCCGTGCGCACCGAGCTGGCGCAGAAGGCGCGCGCGTTTCCTGTGGGATCGTTCCGCGCGATCGGTCTGGGCGCGACCGCGATCGGACTGGTGCTGCTGCTCCTGAGTCTGCGGGGTCACGCCGACCGGGTCTGGGCCGCCTACCACGTCAATTTCATCTTCTGGCTCGGCCTCGCCGAGGGCGGCGTCATCGTCGCGGCGTCGCAGAAGCTCGCCAAAGGGCACTGGTCGGGGCTCGTGATCCGGTTCGCGGAAGCCTCGGTCGCCTTTCTGCCCGTGGCCGTCGTGCTGTTCGCCGTCTCCTGGTTCGGGCGCGGCCACATCTACCCCTGGGTCTCCGAGCCCCGCACCGACCTCGGCTGGTGGCTGCAGCCGGTGTGGTTCTACGTCCGGGACGCCGCCGTGCTCGCAGTCATGGCCTGGCTGTCGTGGCGGTTCGTGCGCGCCGACATGGCGCCCGACCTGGCGGAGCTCGCGGGCGGCACGCCCGTCGACCCGTCGCCGGAGGCGCGGGGCCTGATCACGCGAGACGCCGCCCTGGCGACCATCGCCTTCGCGTTCGGTCTGAGCATCATCGCGTTCGATACCGTCATGTCGCTCGCGCACCGCTGGGTGAGCAACCTGTACGGCGCGTTCTATTTCATGGGGAGCTTCCTCACCGCCCTGATGTGGCTCGCCGTCCTGAGCATCCGGATGCGCCAGCGGATGAACCTGGGCGACCTGTACTCCCGCAAACAGCAGCACGACCTGGGCAAGCTGTGCTTCGGCTTCACCGTGTTCTGGGCTTACCTCATGTTCGCCCAGTTCCTGGTGATCTGGTACGGCAACCTTCCCGAAGAGACCTACTTCATCTTTCACCGGCTGTGGGGGGCCTGGCGGCCTGTCGGCGTCGCTGTATTCCTCATGGTCTTCCTGATCCCCTTCATTGGCCTGCTCGGCGTGCGGCCCAAGCGGTCCTCCGCGTGGCTGCTCGGGCTGGCCCTGGTGAGCCTGGCCGGCGTGTGGCTGGAACGGTACTTCGAGATCGTCCCGTCGCTGAGCGGTGGGGCGGGTGCGGCGTTCGGCCTTCCCGAGCTCGGCGCACTGGCCTTCTTCGGCGGCCTCTACGCCCTGTCCTACAGCTGGTTCGCCGCGCGCTACCCGATGATTTCGCCGCGGCTGGCGGCGGACACCCTGGCCCGAGAGCGCGGACACTAGGCGCGGGGCCCGGCGCGAACCCCCGGGCACGGTGTAGAATTCCGGAACCCCAGGGAACCCCGCGGAGGGCGTGCGTCCATGTCAGCTCGGCTCACCATTGCCGTCGCGACCGCCGGTGTGCTGGTCGTCGCCTGGTCCTGCGGCAATCCCAGTGGTCAGGGCAACACGTGCCAGTCGACCGGCGCCCAGGTGACCATCAACGCCCAGGACAACCTCACCTTCGACAAACCCAGTCTGACGATCACCCGCGGACAGCGCGTGTGTTGGCAGAATCGCGGCTCGATCTCCCACACCGTCACGGCGACGAGCGCCTCCCCGGCCGACACGGCGTGGACGGCGACCTCGTTCGACCGAACCCTGAACCCCGACGCCGTCGTGATTCACACGTTCAGCACGGCCGGGCTGTATCTCTATCGCTGCACCTTCCACGCGGGGATGACCGGCTCCATCAACGTACCCTGACACATCCGAGGTGAACCCCGTCTGCGTACCCTGGGTATGAGGGTCCGCAGTCTGGGGCTGTACACTTTCTCAGAGGATGAGTCATGCGGATGCGTTTGCTGGCGTGTGTCGCGATCCTGGCCGCCGCGGCCTGCAGCGATTCCCTGTACGGCGGCGGTGGCGGCGGCTGCACGCCGACGGCCACTCAAGTGTGCATGAACGGCCAGGCGTTCGGGCCGTTGAATCTCACGATCAACGCCGGCACGGCGGTCACCTGGAGGAACGGCGACGGCATCGTGCACACGGTCACCAGCGCCACCGGCTCCGGTGACGTCTACGACAGTGGGAACATCGGCGGGGGTGGGACGTTCGCCCACACCTTCAACACCCCGGGGACCTACAACTACTACTGCAAGATCCACGGGGCCAACGGGACGCCGCCCACGGGAATGCGCGGAACGATCACCGTGAATTGACGGCGGCGATCGGGCTTCACGCTCCCGGCGCGGATTCCGCTCCGGGAGCTTATTTTTTCGCCATGAGCGAATCACAGGAGACGCTGGAGGCCTTCCGGCACTTCCGCGAGAAGATGAACACCGCCATCCTCGAGGCGGGGAACGTCAACATCAACCGCTTCTTCGCGCTCGACACCCGCACGTACGAGCCGGGGGCCCTGCCCACGAAGACCAAGGAGCTGCTGGGACTGGTCGCCTCGATGGTGCTCCGCTGCGACGATTGCATCACCTACCACCTGGTCCGCTGCCGCGAAGAAGGGGTCAGCGATCCCGAGCTCTATGACGCCTTCGCCGTGGCGCTCGTCGTGGGCGGGTCCATCGTGGTTCCCCATCTGCGGCGTGCCGTGGCGCGGCTCGCGGAGCTGCCGGCTCCGTGAGCATCTGGCGTGCCGCCGCCGAGCTCGCACGCGCGGGGGGCGGCGGCGCCCTGGCCACGGTTGCGCGCACGGCGGGATCGACGCCGGTCCCCGTCGGCACCAAGATGCTCATTGGCGCCTCCGGGCGGCTCGAGGGGTCGGTGGGCGGAGGCTGTGTCGAAGCCGACGTGATCGACGCCGCCGCGGAGGCGCGGGCGCGCGGTCCCATCATCCGGACCCATCACCTCAACGCCGATCTGGCGGGCGATCTGGGGCTGTCGTGCGGGGGCACTGTGCACATCGTCGTCGAGCCGCTGGTCTCCGAGACCGGCTACGTGGAGGCGCTCGAGGCGGCGGCGGCGGCGGAGACGGGGACGCTCACAACGGGACTCGACTGGTCCGCCGGGCCGGTAAAGCGGTTCGGAGCGGAACCGGTGGGACCGCACGACGCACCGGCCGAGCTTTCGCCGGACGGGCGGACCCTCATCGAGCGGCTGCTGCGGCCGCCCCGCGTCATCGTCTTCGGTGCGGGGCACGTGGGGCGGGCGGTGGCCCATGCCGCGAGCGCGGCCGGGTTCCGGGTCGTGGTGGTGGACGATCGGCCGGAGTTCGCGGACCCGGCCCGCTTTCCTCCGGACGTCTCGGTCCGTTCCGCCGCGGTCGCGGACGTCCTTACCGCCGTGCCGATCGCGGCCGATGACGCGATCGTGATCGCCACCAGAGGGCATCGGCACGATGCCCTCATCCTCGAGCAGGTGGCGGGGTCCGCGGCGGGCTACGTGGGCTTGCTGGGGAGCCGGCGTAAGCAGGCCGTCGTGACGAAGGCGCTCGAGCGGGAGGGGGTGCCCCGTACGGCGCTGCAACGCGTGCGCGTGCCCGTGGGATTGCCGATCGGAGCGGTGACGCCTGAAGAGATCGCGGTCAGCATCGTGGCCGAGCTGATCGCGTGGCGGCGCGCGGCTACCTGATCAGGCCGAGCAACGCGCTGAGCGAATCCGCCGACAGCGATCCCGCGATCTCGACGCGGAGCGAACGGATGTAGCGCGCCAGGCGCTCGCCCGGCTGGCGCTCGTTGGCCTTGCCGGCGGCCTGATCCCGCGCGAGCCGGGGGGCCGGCGCCGCGAACCCCACCATGTCGCTGCGGCGCTCGAACAGCAATACGATACCGGTGTCGACCATCTGCTCGACGACGATCTCCGAGCGGGCGGCAGGATTGCTGCGCAGCGCCCGGACGGCGTACCCCGGAATCACCGCGGGGTCCTCACCCAACACATCCCGCGCCCGCTTCGCCTCGATCACGGGCCACGTCGTGGACATCCGGTGGATCGCCGCCTGGTCGTAGACCTGGCGCCCATCGACGATCACGATCGGCGAGGGGGTCGCCGGGACCGGCGCGACGGCATCGCGCAGGGCCGGCCGTGCGGTTTCGGCCTCCAGCCGCGCGACGGCCCCGGCCGCCGCGACGGTCGGGATCGATTCGACGCGCTCCGCCCGCTCCATCGCCTGGGCGGCTCCGGTCACGACCATGCCGGTGGTGAGGGAGGAACCGCGCACGCGCACGGCATCGGAGGACCGGTCGCGCCGCGGTTCGACGCGACCGCTCGGCACCGAGGGCGCCTGCGCCTGCGGCTCGGCGGGAGCCGCGGGGAGCGGGGTCTCGACGACGACCTTCTCCTGCAGCGGCTCCCGCTGCGGGGTCCAGAACTTCCCGCGCGAGTACCATCCGATCCCGACGGCAAGCGCGATCGTCGCCGCCCACGCCAGGGGCAAGCGATAGCCCCCGCCGCCGTGACGCGGACGCAGATCGTGAAACGGCGGGGCCGCGCGCTCCGGCGGAGCCGCCAGCCCGAGCAGGCGTCCGGCGCGCTCGATCAGGACCCGCTCTTCCTCCAGGCGGGCGCGGCACGCCGCGCAGCCTGCCAGATGCGCCTCCAGATGCTCGCGCTCGACGGCGGTCGACTCTCCGTCGAGGTAGGCGTGCAGGGTTCCGTCATCGATGTGCGACATGCTCAGCCTCGCTTCCCTTCTCGAATGCTTCTACCAGGCGCCGCCGCGCGCGTGCCAGCGTCGTGCCGACGGCGCCTCTCGCCAATCCGGTTTGCGCCGCGATCTCCTCGTAGGACTGACCGGCATCCCACAGCAACAGCACTTCGCGGTCGCGCGGGGTGAGATCGTCGAGTGCCTTGCGCACGCGCGCTCCTTCCAGCTCCGCGCTCAACCGTTCGTCCGGGGCGGGAGTGGCCGGCTCCGGCTCGTTCTTCAAGAGCGTGAGGTGCCGTCGCTCGCGGGCTTCGCGCCGCGCCTCGTCACGTGCCATGTTCGCCGCCACGACGAAGAGCCACCCTCGGGGGTTGTCGGGTCGATGCACCAGCGCTCGCGCGAACGCCTCCTGGGCGAGATCCTCCGCGCGCTCGACGTCCCACACCTTCCGGTACAGGAAGCGTACGAGTGCGGTGTAGGTGGTGCGGTACACGTCCGCCAGGTCTTCAGGCATTGCCCTCGCTCACGACCGGAAGTCGCGCACCAGGGCTTCCAGCTCACCCGCGCGCCACGCCTCCTTGCCGCCGGCTGCAATCTTGACGCTGACGCGCCGTCCCGCCACCAGGACGGGGCCGATGGCGGCCGCCGGCTTGAGCTCCGGCACGGCCCGCAGGAGGGCAAAGTACGCGTCGCTGAACGGGGCGACGCTGATCACAGGCAGGGAATCGCCGTGCCCCAGATCGGTCCAGACCGAATCGCGCAGGATGAAGAGTCGCCCGCCGGCGCGCCGCGTCGGGTTGATGCCCGCGCGTCCACGCAATGCGCTGGTGACCATCTCCCCGTCAGTCACCACCACGGCCTGCTCGGCGGCCTTCGCTTCGGCCTGCGAGCGGGCGACGGCTCCGGCGCCGGCCTGGTCCCTCGGCGCCGGAGCGGCAGTCACCGTGACGGCCGAGAGGCTCATCGCACCGGTGGTCACGACCGCTCCCGGCTCCTGCACCAGATACGAGGTGTACTCGGTGAGAATGCCGTAGCGCAGGGCCAGCTCCTTGAGCGCGGTCGTGAGCTCGGTCGTCTGGCCGTGCAAGCGGATCTCCCGGGACAGCGCGCCGGCCTTGCGCGTGGCCCACACCTTCGGAATGTAGTCGTCGCGGGTCAGCGTTCCCGCGTTAGCTGCTCCGGACCGGAAGCGCTCCTCCGCACCACCGCGCCGCCCGCGGACCGAGAGGGTCCAGTCGCCGGTCCCCGCGGGACGATAGCGACCGAACACCACGACCTCGTCTCCCGCGAACAGGTCCGGCAGGGCCTGTGGCTGGACGTCGTACAACTCTACTCCGTTGCCGCCGTCCAGGGCCACGTCGGCCAGCACCGGGCTGGCGATGCGCGAGGTCAGCGTGCCCACGGCCCGCTCGATGTCGCCCCCGGGGCTGATGTACTCCGTCCGGCCGCGGGCCCGCTCCGTGAGACGGTCGAGCAGGTATGCGTTGACGTCGAATCCGATCCCGAAGGAGAACACGCGGAACTCGCCACGCCGCTCCTCGGCACGAGCCGCAATGCGCTCGGGGTCCTGTTCCGCGACCGTGGGCAGGCCGTCGGTGAGGAACACCACCACGCCCAGCGCTCCGTCCGCCGGCGGGACCGCGTAGGCTTCGTCCAGCGCCCCCGCGATGTTCGTGCCGCCCCCGGCCTCGAGCGCGCGCACCCAGTCCACGGCACGGCGCCGGTTCTCGGGGTTGGCGGCGGTCCACTCGGTGGCGTAGCGCCGGACCGCATTCTCGAACGCGATCAGCCGGAAGCGGTCGCCCTGGCGCAGCGAGCCGAGCAGCTGCTCCAGCGCCGCCTTGGCCTGCACGAGCTTCTCTCCCGACATCGAGCCGGATACGTCTACGACCGCGACGACGTCGCGTCGCAGCGGAGCGGCCTCGTGCGCGGCCCCGGGGGCAATCAGCAGCATGAAATAGCCGTCCTCACCGGGCGGCCGGTGCGTCGCAAGCGTGAGGCCGACCTGCGGGCGCGCGAGCGGCAGGAACAGGTCGAGGTCACCGGAACGCGCAGCGGAGTCCGCCAGCGTGACCTCGAGCCGGCCGTCGCTGCGGCGGGTGCGCACCTGGTGGGTCGGGGAGTAGGGATTGCCGAATCGTTCCGCGCTGTCGGTGGTGAGACGAAAGCTGTGGGCGGCGGTGGTGGCTCCCGGCCCCGTGCCGGCGGCGTACCGGAAGCGCCAGGCGTCGCCCTGCCGGTCGAGGATCTGGGTGTAGCGCAGGGTGATCTTGCGGGTCTCACCGGGATTGATGGGGAACACCCGCGCGCGGATCAAACCGTGCCCGGCCAGCTCGATCAGCGCGGGATCACGCTTGCGGCGCACGATCTCCTCGTAGATGGCTCGCGCCTTCGTGGCGTCCATCGTCTCGCCTCTGAGCTCCGTGTCTCCCTGCCACAACGAGAAGCTTCCGAAGGCCGCCCCGTCGGGGACCGGATAGTGGTAGTCGCCTTCGCCCAGCCCCGCGCCCCGGTTCTGGAACCATTCCTCAACCGTGACGTTGGCGACGCGGCCGCTCAGGGTCACGGAAACGGCGCTGCGCAGCTTCTGGATGCCCCAACCGGGGCCGGGACGCACCGGCTCGATCCAGCCCTGGCCGGCGAGCGCCGGCACGTGGGCGAGCAGGAAAACAGCGAGAAAACCGAGAGTCGGCGTCCGGTACATGGCGTCCCTGATCCTGTCGAGTCGACAAGAGAGACGGTCAGATTTCCGGGAGTTGCACAGTCGGCTCCGGCACTCCCATTGGTGGAGGCGTTGGGCTTGTGAGCCGGGTCACACATCGTGCCGCTCACCCTCGTCCGGACACGGCTCGATGATGCTCCCTAACTGCAACCCGGCAAAGGGATTACGGTCCAAGTGGGAGGGGGACTTTTCCGACCTCCCGTTGACGCTTCGATGTGTGTATTGTGAACCCGTTCACAAGGTGCCAAGACTACGTGATCGACTCGGAGGACGTGAAATGCGCTTGACCTTGATTGGGGCAGCCGTGGCGCTCGGCGTGCTCGCTTGTAAGGGGAAAGAACAGGCGCCGGCGGACCAGTCGGCCGCCCAGCCTGAAGCGGCTGCCACGCAGACCGCCGGCCCCGTGGTGGAAGTCAACATGACGGGCGTCGGGAACGTGTTCAAGTACGAGCCGGACGTGATCCACGCCCCGGTGGGCGCCACCGTGAGGTTCATCAATGTTTCGGGCGGACCGCACAACGCGTCGTTCTATCCGGACTCCATTCCGGCCGGGACGGCGGACAAGCTGAACGCAGCGATGGCGAATCGGATGGACAATCTGTCCGGTCCGTTCCTCATCACTGCCAACGATCACTACGATGTCTCCCTGGCTGGGTTGCCCACGGGCACCTACAAGGGCTACTGCACGCCGCACCAGGCGCTGGGGATGAAGTTCACCCTGATGGTGGAGTAAGCAGCGGACCTCCGCTGCGTGACGGCCCCGGGATTCTCCCGGGGCCGTTCGTGTTTCAGATCGTCAGGGCAGGGGCACGGCCCGAAGTGGCGTGCAGGTCGGCTCCATTTCCTGGCGCACGGCCTGATCCACAAACCCGATGAGCGCCTCCAGGGTGCGGCAGGCTCGTGCGGCGACCTGGACCTCGCCGTGGGCGAACGCGACGCGGGCCAGGTCGCGTCGCAGGGGCCAGAGCGAGGCGACGAGCCCTAACGGGGCAGCGAGCACGGCGTACCGGCTGGTCGCCAGATTCCATCGGGCTAATGCGGCCGCCGTATCGGCGCGGCGCAGGGCCGCACGCGCTTCGAGGTCGAGGGTGAGGCTCGCGGGGAGCGGTGCGCTGTCCGCGGAGCGGCGTTCGAGCACAGGGGTGCGCTCACCCGGTGCAGCGTTGGAGAGCGCAAGGAGCCAGGCCAGGGTAGCGCTCGTGTCGGCGTCGGAGGCAGCCCAGGCGACGAGTCGCGCGCGCGCCGACGCCGCGTCGCCCAGGTCGGGGAGGCCGAGCGACTTCGCGAGCACGATCCACTGGTCGCGTTCCCGCGCGATTCCGGCCGGGGCGGCGGCGAGCCGGGTGCGGGCACTGTCCGGCCATCCTTCGCGCAGGTCGGCCGCCACACCAAAACGCAGCGCGAGGGTCCGTTCCTGGTCCGTGGCGGCGCGATGTGCCAGCGCCGCGAGTACACGACGCTCGGGACCCTGCCGGTCCGCCTCCGTCCCGAACTGCGCCGCCTGGAAGGCCAGGTACATCAGCACGGTGAACGAGCGCCGGTCGAGGGTGCCCAGCACTGCCTTCCTTGCCGTCAGAGATTGGAACAGCAGCGTGTCGGCCAATCCCACGACTTCGGCCACGACCGACGTCGAATCGATCTGCCGATACAATCGGATGAGCCGCTGCGCCTCGGCGTTGTCGCCGCTCCAGTACGCGAGGGAGATGCTGTTGGCGATCGCCGCGGCAAACCGGCCGTCCAGACTGAGCACCTCGCCGAACGCCGCGCGGGCCGAGTCGAGGTTCTGATCGAAGATCTGGCCGAAGTACAGGTAGAACTCACCCTGGACGAAGCGGGCCCAGATGCGGTCGGACGCCGCGCTCACCGCGTCGCGGAAGTGCGCGAGGGCTGCGAGTCCGTTCCCCCGGTCCACCAGCTCTGCGTAGCCCTCGAGGAGCAGGCTGTCGGAGCGTTGCAGACCGCCAAGATGGTGACGGGCCCCGCGCATCGCGATTCGGAGCGAATCCTCGTTGGGCGCGACCTGGGCCAAGGTGAGCACGCGTCGCAGGTACGCCAGGGAAAAATCCGGGTCGCGCACAATCACGGCGTCGTACAGAGTCAGGGCACGGTCGTAGTCCCCGCGGCGAAAGGCGTCGTCGCCGTTCAGGAATGCGGCGATGGCCTCTTTGTCGCGCGGGATCGTGGCGTGCGGGTTGGGACGAAACCCGGCGCCGACTGCGCGGAATATCTCGGCCCAGGCGGCGTCCAACACGGCGTTGATCGAGTCCACCGAGCCCTTCTGGGTCACCGTGGCGACCGGATCGCGAGCACCGGTCTCGTAGAGTTTCGCGTCGAACGTCACCGAGTGGTCCGCGAACGCGACGCTTGCGGTGACGAAGTAGCGTGCGTTCAGCCGCGTGGCGATCGAGTCCGCCTCGACGGTCGATAGTGGCTGGGTGCCGGCGAGCGCGCGCACCTGCCGGAAGGACAACTCAGTGAGGCCGGGGACCGGGCTGAAGCGAGACAGGAAATACTCGGGCAGGTGCTCGGCAAGGCCGGGGGGTGCGCCGAGCACCGTGAACGGCATCACCGCCAGACTGCGGCTGTTGGCCGGCCGGGAACCGCGCTGCCCGAGCACGAGCCAGAGCGCCCCTCCCAGCGCCACCGCTGCGACCGCAGCGGCCACGAGCCAGAGCCATCGGCGCGGTACCGCCCGATCGATCAACGCGAGCCATTCCGCCGCCCGCGGTGGGCGGTCTTCCGGGCGGTCGGCGAGGGGTGCCACGAGCGCGGTCGCGAGGGTCCCGGAGATCTCCGGACGGGCCCCGCGCAACGAGCGCGCCAACGTCGCGCGGTCGGCCCCGAGGGACGGGCGGGTGCCGGTCAGCGCCTCGAAGGCCACGAGTCCGAGCGAGTACAGGTCGGCGCGGCCGTCGACATCCGGCTGTCCCACCATCTGCTCGGGCGCCATGTAGTCGGGTGTGCCGATGACCGAGCCGGGCGCCGTCAGCGTGCCGCTCGGCGTTTCGCGGATCCGTGCCACGCCAAAGTCGGTGAGCAGCGGACGACCTGTGTCCTCCTCGATCATGATATTGGCCGGCTTCACGTCGCGATGGACCACTCCACGCCGGTGGGCGACATCGAGCGCTGCACCGATTCCCCGGAGCAGGTGCAGGATGTCGCGGACCGGCATCGGCGGGCGTTCGGCCAGGGCGCGCTCCAGGGTCTCTCCGCGCACGAACGGCATGATAAGAAAAGACAGTCCCTCTCGCGTGTCGAACTCGTATACCGGGACGATATTCGGGTGGGACAGCTGAGCCGCCAGCGACGCCTCGCGCCGGAACCGGTCCTGCCGCATCCGGCTCGTCGCGATGTCCGGCGGCAATACCTTCACGGCGACCAGGTGCTCGAGCGTGCGGTGCCGCGCGCGGAAGACGGCGCCCATGCCGCCGACCCCCGCAAGGTCGAGGACCTCGTAGTGATCGCCGATGGCGCGTTGCACGTCCTCGAGAGACGGGGGGTTCATCGCCCCGGGCAAGATACGATGCCTTGCCCGGAACCGCTCGACCTCCGATTATCCGGGCCGTATGCGTTCCGCTCCGGTCGTCCATGCGCAGGTGCTCGGCCCTGCGCGCGTCACCGTCAACGGCGCCGACGCGCCACCGGAGCTCCTGTGGCGCAAGCATTTGGCGCTGCTCATCTACCTCGCGCGCAGCCCGCGCGGCACTCGCACGCGCGAGCACCTCATCGGGATACTGTGGAGCGACCGCGACGAGAAATCGGCGCGGCATTCGCTGAGCGAGGGGTTACGCGTGCTCCGGCGGGTGCTCGGCGAGGCCCGCGTCCGCGCGGATGTCGATCAGGTGGCGCTCGAGCCCGGTGCGGTGACCCTCGATTGCGACGAATTCTCGGCGCGCTGCATTGCGGCCGACTGGGCGGGCGCCGCGGCGCTCGTGCAGGGTGAATTCCTCGAAGGCCTCGCTGTGCCGGATGCGAACGAATTCGAGAGCTGGGTCGCGGCGGAGCGCATCGCGTGGCGCGCGCGCGGGGTCGAGGCCTTGACGCGCTGGGCGGAAGCCTCGCTCGCTGCCGGTGCCGCAGAGGACGCGCGCGCGGCGACGTTGCGGGCGTTGGCCCTCGATCCGACCGCGGAGTCAGCGGCCCGGGTCGCGATGCGAGCCCTGGCCCTCGCGGGCGACCGCGCGGCGGCGCTGGACATCGGCGCGCGGGTCGCCGCCGCTCTGCGCGAACGGCTCGGCGCCGAGCTGGCGCCCGAAACGCAACGGTTGATGAACCGCGTGCGCGAAGCGCGCGTGGGTCGGCGCGTGGCGGCGGCGCCGAGCGGGACGCGACCCCGCCCGCCGCTGGTGGGTCGGGAGGATGCGCGGGCGCGACTCGATGCCTCATGGCGGCGCGTGGCCACGGGGTCGGGTGAACTGATTCTCATCGAGGGCGAGCCCGGGGAGGGCAAGACCCGGCTGGTGGACGAGCTGCTCGATCGCGCGCGACTCGAGGACGCGACCGTCGCGGCCTGCCGCGCCGTCCCCTCCGACGCCGCCACCGTCTGGAGTGGCCTCGCGGGGTTGCTGGCGGGCGGTCTCACGGCCGCTCCGGGGCTCGCGGGCGCGCCCCCGGCGTCGCTCGCCGCCCTGGGCGCGCTGGACCCGGAGCTCGGCACGCGGTTTCCGGCCACCGGCGGCGCGCTCGACCCGTCGGGCGCCTTCGCCGCCGCCGTGCGGGCCGCGGCGGAGGAGCTGCCCGTCCTGCTCGCCATCGACGACGCGCAGCACCTGGACGAGGCGACGGCGAACGCCCTGCCGCGGCTTGCACGCGACCTCAGGGAACGACGCGTGCTCATCGTACTGTGCGTGGCCGCGGGAGGGTCGCGGCTGGATTGGGTCGAGGAGCTGCGGGCGCACCTCGGTCGCGAGCTGCGCGGCGACGTCATTCGGCTCGAGCGGCTCGACGCCTTGGCGCTCGCGACGCTGGCCCGGTGGTGGCTGCCGCGCTACGACGAGGAGGAGATCGCGCGGATCACGCGCCGCCTCGAACGCGATACCGCCGGCGTCCCGTTGCTCGCCACGGCGGTCCTGGAGGCCGTCGCCGACGGATTTCGACTCTCGCCCGACTCCCCCGCGTGGCCAGGCGAACGGCGCACCCTGGTGGACACGCTGCCCGGAGACCTTCCGCCGGCGGTGATCGGTGCGGTCTGCCTGCAGTTCCGGCAGCTGCCCGATGGTGCGCAGCGGGTGCTCGGGGCCGCGGCGGCCCTGGACGAGCGTATGGACGCGCTGTCGCTGGTCCGCGCCACGGGGCTCGCGGGCGGCGACGTCGATGAGGCTCTCGACCGGCTGGAGTGGGATCGCTGGCTGGCGTCCGACGCGCGCGGCTACGCCTTTGCCGCCCCGATCGTGCGGGCCATCCTGCTCCAGGAAATGGTGGCCCCCGGGCAAGTGCGGCGATACCGCGCCGCGGCCGCTCCTTGAGAACCGCTTGAAGGGGGGCCGCCATGATCCACCCGAGACCCTCGGGAGGGGTAGGGACTTGGAGATGACCTTGGCGGCGGAACCGCTCGGTCCGTGGACGCGATTGGCGCGGGCGCTCGTGCGGCCACGCGGCGACCGGCGCTGGGACGTGTTCCTCCGCGCCACAGCCCTGGTCGGCCTGCTCGGCATTCCCATCCTGCTGTTCGTGCCCAACTCGGTGCCGCTCGTGTGGCTCGCGGTGGTGTCATTGCCGGCGAACAGCCCATTGAGCCCCCTCCTCCCGACATTCTTCGAGCCCTTGATCATCGAGGCCGTGAAGTGGTCTTCCATCTGGGCGGTCACCCTCGTCGCGTGCGCCGGCTACATGTACATGGAGTACCTCAACTGGCACGTGTATGCCTGGGTGCTGAACTGGGACCGGCTGGCGGGTCTGCACGCGCGCCCGGCAGTGCGCTGGGGCGTGCGGCTGTTCGCGCGCTCTCCGTTCTGGATGGTGGTGATCTTCGCGTTCACGCCGTTGCCGTTCTGGGCAGGGCGCGCGCTGGCGATCCTCCACCGCTATCCGCTGCGCCGCTTCATGGTGGCGACGGCGATCGGCCGCGTGCCGCGCTGGCTGTTCTACGCGTGGGTCGGCGATCTGGTACGCGTCCCGACGTGGATTCTCGCCGCCGTGATCGTCGTGCCGGCGGCCATCGTGATCGGCGGTCGGTTGCTCCGCGGAGAGGCGTTGCTCGCGGAAACGAGCGCCGTGGCCGCCGCGGGGCCGGAGCCGTTGCGGGATCAGGAGTTGGACGTACCTTCGGGCACGGGACCGGCAGCGGCGGATCGCCGGAGCGAGCATCCACACGCGGGGGGGACATGAACGTTTCCGGCGGGATGGCGTTGCGGATGCTCCTCAAGGGGATACACAACCGGGTGCGCAAGTTGCCGCTCTCGGTGTCGTTCGAGGTCACCCATGCGTGCACGGCCAATTGCTGGCACTGCAACTGGGGCGGTCCCATCAAGGAGACGCGGCGCACCCCGGCGGAGTACGCGGCCATCTGCCGCGACCTGCAGCCCGTCGTCGTGAACGTCTCCGGGGGCGAGCCGATGGCGCGGGGCGATCTGGACGACATCGTGCGAGCGCTCGCCCGTCCCGGTCGGCTGCCGTGGGTGGTCGTGGTGAGCAACGCCTCGCAGCTGACCCCCGAGCGGTTCCTGCGTCTCAAGCGGGCGGGCATGCACCAGCTGTCGCTCTCGATCGACTTCCCCGACGACCGGCACAGCGAATTCCGCCGCATCCCCGGACTGTTCGACCATATGGCCGAGGTCGTGCCCCAGTGCGTGGCGCTGGGAGATCCCGACGACGTGTCGTTGAACTGCTGCATCACGGCCTGGAACTACCGGACGGTGCCCGACGTCGTCCGCGTCGCGGCCCGCTGGGGCGTGAGCGTCAACTTCTCGGCCTACACCCCGCTGCGCATGGACGACCCCTCCGGAATGGTCCATCGCAACGGCTCGGTGGCAGAATTGAAGGAGAAGATCGCCGAAGTGATCGCCCTGAAGCGCGAGGGCTACCCGGTCTACACCTCGGAGCGCGTGCTCTGGCGGTTCCACGATTTCCTGATCGGGGGCCGCGCCCCCGGGTGCCAAGCCGGATACCGTTTCCTCGTCATCAACCCGGACGGGCGGCTCACGCCGTGCGCGATGGTAATGGCGTATTTCGACGATCATCGCAGCATGCAGCGCGACTTCTCACGGCAGAACACCTGCGAGGCGTGCTTCATCAGCACCCGCGCCAATTGCGAGAAGACCGCGTGGGAGTCGCTGGCGGACAACACGGACACGCTGGTCCAGCTGCTGCCCTGGCGCCGGGGGCGGCGCGGTAACGGCGCCGCACGCCGCACGGCCCCGCTGCCAGCGCTCGAGCAGGAGGCGCCGTGAGCCGGCGCTGCCCGCAGTGCGGTCGGGAATTGTCGTCGCTCAGCGTGCGCTGCGCCTGCGGGTTCGAGCTTCCCGAGGCGCGCGACCTGCGCTCCGATCCGGATCGGCCCAGCTGCAGCGTCTGCGCCGCCGCCATCAGCCTGACGGACCAGCGGTGCCCGGCCTGCGGGGCGGACGGCTACCCCGCCCGCCGCGCACGGCGCGGCAAACGAAGCCTCGGGGCGCCCTGACCCGCTTATATTTGCGCCATCTATGCCCTACTTCGCTCTGCTACCGCTCCAGGTTCTGCTGCTGATTCGTGGAAGCGACGCCCCGGCCGATTGGGTCCGCTCCCTTCCGCCCGCCGCGATCACCGTCCAGCCCGACCAGCACGATCTCGTCATCGAGCTGGCTCCCGTCGATCTCCCCGGGGGCATGCAGCACGAGGAGATGGCCGGGATGGAGATGCCCGGGATGCAGATGAGCGAGCACAGCGCCCACAACCCGGTGTACCCGCCGGTGATGGGCGTGGACCTGCCGCTGACGGGCTGGATGTCGGGGTTCCGCATCGAGCTCGTCGATTCGGCCGGCCGCAGCGTGCCGGCCGAGCTGCTGCACCACTACAACCTGATCGACCCGGGCCACCGGGAGCTGTTTCTCCCGATCTCGCGCCGCGTGTTGGCGGCGGGGAGTGAAACCGGCGCGGTGCGCATGGCGCGGTGGCTGTTCGGCGCGCCGTTCGTTCAGGGCGACCGTCTGGTCGCCAGCGCCATGCTCCACAACCCGACGATGCAGAGCTACCGCGGCGTGCGCACGCGGCTCATCCTCACCTACACCGACGACGGGCACTGGTATCCGCTGCTCCGCGCGTATCCCTGGCAGTTCGACGTCGCGTTCCCGGTCGGAGACAAGTCGTTCGATCTGCCACCCGGCCGCTCCGAGAAGTTCTACGAGGGGAGTCCCAGCGTGCCCGGCAAGATCGTCGGGATCGGCGGTCACGTGCACGACCACGCCGTCGCGCTCGAGCTGCGCGACGTGACCACGGGCGACATCATCTGGCGCGCGGTGCCGATCACCGATTCGACGGGGCACGTCGTGGCGATGCCGATCAAGAAGTTCATCGGACTGACCGGCGTCGGCACGCGGATCGTGCCCGATCATCGCTACCGCGTGTCGGTGTTCTACGACAATCCGACGGGCGTCACGCTCCCCGAAGGGGGAATGGGTGTGGTGGCGGGGCTGTTCCGTCCGGCGTCCGGCGTGAGGTGGCCCGCCGCCGATACCGGTGATTCCCTGTATGTGCGGGACCTGCGCCACGCGCTCCGACTCGGGGAAGAGTCGCTCGCCGCGGCGCGCTCAGGTACTGGCGTCGAGCACGCCCACCACTGATTCACCCGCGCGGGCCGTCGCCTCGGCCCCGCGCGCCCGCTGCATCACCGCCAGCATCACGCCGGCGACGAGCAAGCCCGACAGCGCATCCACGCCGTAGTGGAACTGCCCGTAGACCACCGCGATCACGAGTCCGGCGGTGGGGAGGAGCAGCGCGAACCCGAGCGGGCGCCAGTAGCGCAGCGCGAATCCGGTCGCCACGACCGACGCGGCGACGTGGGACGATGGAAACGCCGCGCCCCAGGAATCGCCGTGGTCGAGCAGCCACTGGGTGAGGCGGGCGGGGCCCACGGCGGTCGCCGCGTTGTGTGGCAGCTCGAACGTGTAGCGCGGGCCGGCCACGGGATAAAAGAGGAAGACGGCGTAGCACAGATAGAAGGTGATCATGACGCCGAGAATCGTGTGGCGGGCGGCCTCGCGGCGGCCGGAGAACCAGAGTCCGAGCGGCGGCGCGAAGAGAATCGCGTAGTACGCCAGGTAGCAGCTGTGGAGCACCGCCGAGAGCCACGGCACCGGCATCTCGCGGATCCAGCGGTAGGACACCTGCGAGCCGAACACCGCGGTCTCGAGCCGCTGCACCGCGAGGTCGTGCTGGAACCCGGACGCGAGGGTCAGGACGCCGATCTCGCCGTACAACCCCGCCAGCAGCAGCATCGGGTACCACTCCCCGAGAAACCGGCCCACCGGTCCGGTCTCGCGGGCGTACGGGGCGAGGAGGACAACTGCTACCAGCATGGCGTGGGCGGCTGCCAGGTACGGCCAGCCGGAGATCGCCGCTGCCGAGGAGAAGAGCCCCAGAGCGACGGTCGCCAGCGCGACGTACGCCAGTGTCCAGCGGTCCAGTGCTGTGAGCCTCGCCAATCTCAATCGCCCCTCCATCACAGCCATCCCTCCGCGCGGTACCAGGCGGCCGTTCGGGCCAGGCCGGTCGCCAGATCGGTCGTCGCCCGCCAGCCGGCATCGCGCGCGAGGGCAGCGGCGTAGCAGGTCCAGGCGGGGGCCAGGAACTCGTTCGCCTTGTCGGCCGACAGGACCGTCGCGCGTCCGACGGCGTGCGCCAGCGAACCTACGGTCCAGAGGGCGACTCGCGCTAGCGGGCCGGGGATCGGCAGCCTCCGCGGCCGGGTTCCCACCGCCCGTCCCACCGCCTGGACCAGGCCCCAGCTCGTCGTCCCGGCCGGGTGCGCCGCATAGTACACCCGCCCGGCCGCAGCCGGGGCGAGGCCAGCGGCGATGAGCGCGTCCGCCAGGTCGGGCGCATACAGGACCGACAGTTCCTGCGATCCGTCACCGATCACCGCGCCCAGGCCGATGCGCGCCAGGCGGAAGATGCGGAGCGTTTCCCGGTCCCGCTCCCCATAGACTACGGGGGGCCGGACGATGGTCCACGGCACGGCAGAGGCGCGCACCAACTCTTCCGCCGCGAGCTTGCTCTGGCCGTAGGCCGTGACCGGCGCTGGCGCCCTGGTCTCGTCGATTGGCTGCCCGGGCACCGTCGGTCCGCCCACGGCGAGGGACGACACGTACACGAGGCGGCGCGGGGGTTGGAGGCCCGCGGCCTCCAACACCCGCGCCGTGCCGTCTCTGTTGACGGAGAGGAACTCCTCCGGGTTTCGGGCGCTGATGCGGCCGGCGACATGATACACGACCT
>DATICZ010000106.1:0-5306 GCA_035456525.1 Gemmatimonadales bacterium | reverse complement strand
GGTGGTCGCCGGGTTCGAGCCGCTCGACATCCTGAGCGGCCTCGTGAAGCTGGTCGAGCTGGTGCGCGACCGCACGCCGCGGGTCGAGAACATGTTCCCGCGCTGCGTGACCCCGGAGGGCAACAAGAACGCCCAGGAGACCCTGTGGCGCGTCTTCCGGACCGTGGGCGGCAACTGGCGTGGCATCGCCCACGTGCCGAACGGCAACCTGCGGCTGCGCGACGAGTTCTCGGGGCTCGACGCCCGCAAGAAGTACCGCATCGACGTGCGTCGGCTCTGGACCCGCGCCCCCTCGGTGCTGACGCAACGCTGCATCTGCGGCACCATCATGGCCGGGACGGCGTCGCCGCACGACTGCCCGTTGTTCGGCAAGGAATGCGTGCCCGACTCACCGGTCGGAGCGTGCATGGTGTCGAGCGAAGGCACCTGCAAGATCTGGTACCAGTACGGAGGGCTTCCCGACCTATGACAGCGACCACGACGGTCCGCGGGGGCGACGCCGTCATCACCCTGCGGCACGGCGCCGGCGGCCGCGCGATGCGCCAGCTGATCGGTGAGACGCTCGCGGCCGGCCACCTGCAGACGCCGCTGCCGGTCGAGGGGATCGGGCTCGCGGCGATGGACGACGGCGCCGCCCTGCGCGTGGGCGACCGCTGGCTGGTGGTCACCACCGACTCGCACGTGGTGCATCCCATCTTCTTCCCGGGCGGCGACATCGGCCGGCTCGCGGTCGCCGGCACGGTCAACGACCTCGCCATGATGGGGGCCACTACGCCGCTCGGACTCACCTGTGCGGTCGTCATCGAAGAGGGATTCCGGCGCAGCGACCTGGAGCGGCTGCAGCAGTCGATGCAGCAGGCCTGCCGGGAGGCGGGGGTCACCATTCTCACGGGCGACACCAAGGTCATGGGACGCGGCGAGCTGGACGGGATCGTGATCAACACGACCGGCGTGGCGCTCGCCGATGCCGTCGTCCCCGACGCGGGGCTGCGTCCCGGCGACCGTCTGATTCTCACCGGCTCGATCGGCGATCACGGCATCGCGTTGATGGTGAAGCGGCACGGCCTGGCCATCGAGGCGGAGCTGCGCTCCGACGTCGCGCCGATCAACGGCCTCATCGCGGCCGCCCTCGCCGCGCGGCCCGGCGCCGTGACCGCGATGAAGGACCCGACCCGCGGGGGCGTGGCGAGTGCGCTGCACGAGATGGCCGAGAAGAGCGGCGTGGGCATCGTGATCCACGAGCCCGCCGTTCCCGTGTCGCCGGTGGTACGGGCCGCGGCCGAGATGCTCGGTCTCGACCCCTTCCAGATCGCGAACGAGGGGAAGGCGGTGCTCGGTGTCGCGCCCGAGGCGGCCGACGCGGTGCTGGCCGCGCTGCGGGCCCACCCGCTCGGCGCGGACGCCGCGATCGTGGGTGAGTGCAACGCCGAGCGCGTAGGACGCGTCATCCTCGACACCGGCCTGGGGCGCCGGCTGCTCGTCGAGGTCGAGGGCGAGCCCCTCCCCCGCATATGCTGAGCCACCCGCCGCGCGTCGCCGTGCTGTCGACCACCCGGGCTCCCGGGCTCGACTACCTGCTGGAGCGCAGGCAGCTCGTGGCGTTCGTCGCCACCGATCCCGCCAACCGTGATCTGGCGCGGGTCGCGGACGCGGGAGTCCCCGCGGCGGTCCGGGACATCCGGGCGTTCTACGCGACGGCGGGGATACCGCTGAGGGATCTCGGCCTGCGGCGTGCGTTCGACTACCGGACTGCGCTGCTGCTCGCCGAGCGGCGCCCCGATCTCATCATCACCTGCGGCTACCTGCACATCCTGACGGCTCCGCTGCTCGAGGCGTATCCCGGCCGCATCTTCAACGTCCACGACAGCGATCTGCCGTCCTATCCCGGCCTCCACGCGACCCGCGACGCGCTGATCGCCGGTGAGCGCAGCACGCGCTCCGTCGTCCACGTCGCGACCCCGGGCGTCGACGCGGGGCCGGTGCTGGTGCGTTCCTGGCCGTTCCCGACGCACCCCCTGGTGGGGGACGCTCGCCGCTGGGGCGCCGTGGACATCCTGAGAGCGTACGCCTACGCGCAGCGCGAGTGGATGATGCGCTCGGCCTGGGGCCCCCTGATGGACGAGGCGATCCGCTGCTTCGCCGACGGTGCAATGGTGGCCCGCACCCTCGACCCTCCGGAGCCTGCCGCCATGGTCGCCGTCGCCCGGACGGCAGGAGCGGTGTGATGGCCGACGTCCCGGCAGCCCCGGTGGAGCACATCCGCACGACGCGCGAGGAAGCGGTCGGCATCATCACCATGGACCGCCCCGAACGGTTCAACGCCATGGACGTCGCGATGGCGCAGGACTTCCGCAAGGCGGGAATTCAGCTCGCCCGCGACGACACCGTCCGGTGCGTGGTGCTCCGCGGCGTGGAGGGCGTGTTCTCGAGCGGCGCCGATCTGAAATATGTCCGGGCGCGCGGCGACGAGACCGATACCGGCTATCTCCATCCCGAGGGGACCGGTCCCCAGAAGAGCTACGGCGAGAGCTTCAAGCAGATCCTCGAATACATCCACAGCACGATCTCGGAGATCAAGCGGGCACCGAAGCCCTTCATCGCCGCGGTGGACGGCGTGGCCGCGGCCGGCGGCTTCGGGATCGCGATGGCGTGCGATCTCGTGATGGCCTCGGAGCGCGCGTCGTTCGAGTGGGCGTACCACAAGACGGGGCTGACGGGCGCGGAGAGCTCGACGTTCTTTCTGCCGCGCCTCGTGGGACTGCGCAAGGCGATGGAGCTGGTGCTCCTGAACCCGCGGCTCTCGGCCAAGGAAGCGAAGGCGGCGGGACTGATCACGGCCGTGCTCCCCACCGAGAACTTCGATGCCGAGGTGCTGGCCCTGGCACGGCGTCTGGCGGCCGGGCCGACGCGGGCCTATGCGGTGGCCAAGGCGCTGCTCAATGCGGCCGCCGGCGTGGACCAGCTGGATTATCACCTGGATGAGGAGCTGCAGCAGCTGGCCCGGATCGCGGACGGCAAGGACTTCGCCGAGGGGTTGGATTCGTTCTTTGGGAAGCGGGATCCGATTTTCAACGGGCAGGACTAGCGGGCGCCTCCCGTTCCTGACGGGCGAGTTGCAGCAGCCGAATCACTTCCGCGTCGTCGGTTTGCGAGAAATCCGCGTACCAGTACCCCACCGCCACGAACGCGTCGGGCGTGAACAGGCACACCACCCGGTCCGCGAGCGCCGCCAGCCGCTCGCAGGCTTCGGGGGCCCCAACCGGGACCGCCACGACGACCTGCGTCGCTCCGAGCTTGCGCGCGACCTCCACCGCCGCCCGCATCGTCGCCCCGGTCGCCAGGCCGTCGTCTACCAGGACCACGTTGCGGCCGTGCAGCTCGAGCGGCGGTTGCCCCTCCCGAAACATCGCGTCGCGGCGCGTCACCTCCGCCTGCTCGGCGCGCGCCAGAGCCATGAAGTGCTCCGGCGACACGCCGACGAGCGCCATCGTCTCATCGTCCGCGACCGTCACGCCCGCCGCGCCCACCGCGCCGATCGCCAGCTCAGGCTGGTCGGGCGCGCCCACCTTGCGTACGACGAGCACGTCGAGCGGTGCGCCCAGCTGATGCGCCACCTCGTAACCGACCGGGACGCCGCCGCGCGGCAGGGCCAGTACGATTGGGTCGTCGATGCCGAGCGGGAGTAGAGCGGCCGCCACCTCACGGCCGGCGGCGCTACGGTTGGGAAACAGGTGCACCGCCCCTCCCTTCCTCAAAAGGGCTGTAAACAAACCGGTGACGTAGCCCTCGGAGCGGGTGGGCCTGTGGCCCACTCCCCTGAGACCGGCTGTTGGCCTGGTCTCGTGTGGTGCCCGTGCGGCACCCTCCTCCATGCTTCGAGCGCTACGTCACCTGTGCCAAGATGCAGCACCGGCTGCGAGGGAATCGTGACGCTGCTATGAAGGTCTGTTCACGAAAGGGCTAGCGGGCCCGCAGCGCGTTCAGGATGACGGCGGCGTCCAGCGCCTCCTGGAGCAACGCCCCGATGGACGGGGGAATGCGCCCCGTGCTCGCCACGACCATGAGCGCGAAGCTCACCCCGAGGCCGATCCCCACGCTCTGCAGGATGATGCGCCGCATGCGCTGGCTCAGGGCGATGGCCTCGCCCACCCGCGACACGTCGTCCACGAGCAGCACGATGTCGGCCGCCTCGGCCGAAGCGGCGGGGCCGTGCTCCCCCATCGCCACGCCGACCGTGGCCGCGGCCAGGGCGGGCGCATCGTTGATCCCGTCGCCCACCATGACCACGGTGCCCCGGTGCTGCTTCAACTCCAGCACCGCGGTCACCTTGTCGGCCGGCAGCAGGTTGGCCCGGACGGTGCGGATCCCCGCCAGCGCGGCGACCGCCTCGGCCGTCTCCTCGCGGTCGCCGGTGAGCATCACGGTCTCGTCCACGCCGAGGTGGGCGAGCTGCTGCATCAGGGCGGGCACCTGGTGACGGATGTGGTCGGCGAAGGTGATGAACCCGGCGTAGCGCCCGTCGATCGCCACAAAGGCCGTGGTGCGCTCTGCGGCGCCGTCGCTCGGGGGAATGCCGCGGCTCGCGAGGTAGGCCGCCGATCCCACGTCCACGGTGCGCCCTTCGACCCTCCCCGAGACCCCCAGGCCGGGCGTCTCCTGAACGTCGGTGGCCGGGGGAATGGTGAGCCCGCGGCGCCGCCCCGCTTCGGCGACGGCATGCCCGAGATGATGGGCGGAGAGCTGCTCGACGGCCGCTGCGAGCCGCAGCAGCTCGTCGGGCGTGCGCCCGTTGGCGACCGACACGTCCTGCACCAGCGGCCGGCCGAGCGTGAGCGTGCCGGTCTTGTCGAACACCACGACCCGCGCCCGTCCCACCTGCTCGATCGCGGCGCCGCTCTTCACGATGATGCCGCCCGCCGCGGCCCGGCTGATGGCCGCGATCACGGCGACGGGGGCGGCCAGGATGAGCGGACAGGGTGTGGCGACGACGAGGACCGCGAGGACGCTCGCGGGATTGTGGGTGATCAGATACGCCACACCGCACATCACGAGCGTCACCGGTGTGAACCAGACGGCGAAGCGGTCGGCGATGCGCACGATAGGCGGCTTCTCGGCGCGCGCCCGGTCCACGAGGCGCAGGATCTGCTGATACTGGCTCTCGGCGCTCTTGCGCAGCGCGCGGAGCGTGAGGGCGCCGTCCATGTTGACGCTGCCGCTCATCAGCGCTGAACCCGGCAGCGCCCGGATCGGGATCGGCTCTCCGGTGAGCGCGGACTGGTCCACCGCTGACGTCCCGGCCGTGACGA
>DATICZ010000105.1:0-3192 GCA_035456525.1 Gemmatimonadales bacterium | reverse complement strand
ATCCGATACTTGAGGACGAAGGCGGCAATGCCCCGCTCCTGGAGCCAGCGCGCTACGGCAACGCCCTCCAGATCGAGGGCCAGCGCGACGAACGCGCCGCCCGGGGCGATGATGACGCCGGCGCCCGTGGCCTTGGAGCGCTCCGGCAGGTACGCCGTCAACGTCGGGGTCACCACGTTGAAGACCACGGCGCCGATCGGCGTGTTCTCCACCGTCCGTTCCTGCTGGGTCCAGTGCTCCGAGCCTGGAGCCACGCCGGGCCAGATGCGCATGGTCTGCGAGTTGCCGGGGGGCGCCATGCAGCATGTGAAGAAGGCGATTGCGCCTGCCGTGCACGCCGTCGTTCGCTGCATGCTCCCTCCTGATCTCGTCCAATGAGTGCCCGAGGCGATCACGGTTCGCCGCGCGCGGTGCGCGGGGATTGCGCCGACAGCTAGTCCAAATAGTAGCCGAACGAGACCTGCACGACCTGCCCGTGCGCCAGCCGGAAGAGCAGGTAGTGAAGCTCCTGCGCGGGGTCGATGTACGCCCATTCCCCGTCGGGTTCGGCGCCGGAGCTCGGGGGCCCGTAGGCCGCCAGGACTTCCGCGGCGAGGCTGCCCACGCCGATCCCGCGGCGGGTCTTGTGGCTCCCGGACCGCACGGTCATGCTGACGACCGCGCCGGCAGGCGCGAGCAGCACCTCGAAATCGCGGTACGACCACTCGGAGTACTCGAGACTCTGATCGAAGGGATGGCCGCTCACGTTGGTGGAATCGGGGCGCCCGAGCTCGCGAAGCACCCAGGCCGAATCCACATCGAGTGGAACACCTTCCACCGTGAAATCCTCTGCGGCGAGCGGCTCCGCGCGGGGAGCCGGCGACGCCGGAGAAGATGCTGGCGTCGACTCCGGCACCGTCCGGAGGCCCCGGTGACCGTCTGACGGCCGGCAGCCGCCCACGCCGATCGATACCAACAGGCAAGCAGCGCGACACACGACCGCTACACGGTTCACGGTTGCCCAGGGTGTGGGCTCGGATGACGGAAATACGCTGCGGCCTCCGGGCGAAGCAGGACATACGCGACCATCGCCAGCAGCACGGCATGGACCGCCGCTTCAGACCAGGAGTGGAATGCGCTCAGGACGACGTGGTATGCCATCCAGGCCACTAGCAGCCAGGGTGCCCAGCGGGCCCCGCGCAGCACGAAGGCACCGCCGACAATCGCGAGCAGCCGGACGAGGAGCACCCAGAGCACCTCGGAGTCGACTGGACCCGGGGCGTTGAGCTCGGTCACGTGGTAGCCGAACCCGACGATCCCCGCGGCGACGAACAGCCAACCGATGACGGCCACGGATCGTGGACGTCCGGCCGGCGGATGGCCGCCGTCCGCGATCGTCACGATGGCCTCACGGATCGAGGGTGAGGGCCGCCCACCCGTCCGGCCTGAATCGGAGGCGCGGTGGCACGGACCCGCGAACCAGCTGTTCATTACCACAGCCATCGTCCGGACCCAACGTGCCCGGCCACGTCACGACGCTCCCCGTATCACCCGAGACGACGAAGAACGCGACGGCAATTCCCGTCATCCCGGAGACCTGGGCGAGGGAGAATTGCAGCTCCTGCACCAGCCCGTCGCCCATGCGGAAGGTGCTGGCCAACCATCCGTGGCGGGACAGGTAGACGCTCCGCTCACGGCGGGCCTGCTCGCCCAGGTCGGAGTTCCGCATCCCGTAGGCGAACTCCCGCTCCGTCGTCACCCACTCCCGGGGCGAGCGCGCGTATGTCACGCTCCCCAGCGCGGCGGAGGCGTGAAAGACGCGAACCGAATCCACCCGGGCGATGCATACGCTGGCAAAGCGTGGCTGCGAGGACTCGATGCCGAGGAAGAGGTGGCGCCCGTCGTGTCGCAGCCGAATCACCGTGCCGTCGGAGAGCCGCTGCAGCGCCGATCCCTCCCACTCGGTGTCACCCATCCGCCCGTCGATCACCGCCGGCGTCGAGCGGGGCACGTGAACCTCGGGTCCCGGCGCTGCCACCGCCGCGAGGCCCGCGAGGGCCACAAACTGTGTGGTGAAGCGGAAGGGCATGGCCATGAATATCTCAGAGGCCGGCAATGTCGCCATGGCCATTTGAGCGTGATGGCTCCAAGACCACTTTCGTGCACGCCGACCACCACGATTTCATCTCGATGCCGCAGCTCATGGCCTGAGGCGTCTGAGAAACGGTATCACTTGCGTGCTGTAGTACGGCTCCTGAGTGCCCCAGAACACATAGTCCAGTCCCAGATACTCCGTCGCGAAGTCGGCGAGCTCGGACACCGTCACGGGCCTTCCGGTTGCCGGGTTGACGTCCTCGAAGTTGCCATCCTGGACCGCGATCCCGGTCGGAACGAGTCCCGCCACTTCCCTGAGCAAGGGATAGGAGCCGTTCAACTGGCCCGGTCGATGGGGAAGCAGATCAGGACCGCCCATGCCGACCTTCGACTCGGTGGCGGCCTGGTAGACGGCGCGCAGGTATCCTTTGTCTTTCGTCGGCCGCCACTCGCCGGGCATGAAATTGCCGTATTGCATTACGACTGACCGTGGAAACGCGCGCTTCAGCGCCTTCATGTTCATGATGATCGCATCGCGGTACGCCTCGAACGAGAAGCCTCCGGGAAACAGCCGTCCGCTGTTCCCGAAGTCGACGGACGTCTCGGCCAGGTTGACGCCTTCGATGCGGCCATCGAATGCCGCACCCAGCGCGGCAAGCAGCCGGTGAAACCGCTCCTGCACGGCCGGGTCCCAGCGCCGGGCCACCCAGCCGGCGACCACGGCCTGATCCTCGTCCTCGCCCCGGATGTGATACTGCCGCTCGGCGCCACCATGGTACGTGGAGTCGCGCAGCAGGTAGGCCGGCACATTGATCCGTGACGCGCTGAAGGTCACGTCTTGGATCTGCACGAAGAGGCGCTTGCCGTGCCGCGCGAGAAAGCCGAGATCGTCGTGGATCATGCGGAAATCGTAGGCGTCTTTCTCTGGCTCCATCTGTCTCCACGAATACGTGATCTGCGCCCCTTCGAGCGCCGCAGTCTCCAGAAACGACGAATCCTTGGGGACGGCGTCCCTGTCCTGACCGAAGAAGACGTAATGATGCACCCGCTTGGCGTTGGCGCTGACGGAGGAGGCAGCGGGCCGTTGTCCAAGCGCACTCCGCCCAACGATGATCACAG
>DATICZ010000104.1:0-16652 GCA_035456525.1 Gemmatimonadales bacterium | reverse complement strand
ACCCGCCGGCACCGTTCCGACGATGTGCGTGTCGTAGTGCGGCGGCGCCGGCAGCCCGTATTCCGTCCGGACGGCGTCGATCGACGCCGCCAGAAGCGCCTGGAGCAGGAACGGATTGTGCACGCCGTTGCCCGACGCCATGTGAGTCGCGAAGGTCCTCCCGTACACCGTGCCGCTCAGGAAGTAGGCCTTGTCGTCGGTCGCGGCGAGCGCGGCATTGAACAGCGCGCCCTTGGCGGTGGTCGTGACGTTGGTGCCGAAGTTGAGGGCGGCGGTGTCGGCGGCCGTGCCCCGCGCCACCATCGCCGGCAGGAGGCCGGCATCGGTGGCGTCTATGGTGTCGTTGCCGTTCGCGTCGTTCCACAGCTGATTCAGCAGATTATTCAGGTTCGTGATGACGCTGATGTACGCCGCCCGCGCGGTGGTCGGGCCGCCGATGTGGCAGCCGGCGTTGGAGCAGGCGCTGAAATCGCGCTGCGTGACGGCGCACGAGCCGGGCACCGGCTTGCCGGTGGCGTCGAGGCACGGGATCGCGTCGAACAAATGGCCGACGCTCTGGAACTGGAACGCCCCCGTCAGCTTGTCGGTGACCGTGGTCCGCGCCACATGGCAGGTCGCGCACAGCCGCGGGTTCGCTTCCGTCCCGTGGCTGCTCACGATCAACGTCGTGTCGTAGGCGAAATTCGGCGGGAACCAGCCGATGTTCTGGCCGATCACCAGCAACCCTTGCGCGCCGTGCGAGCCGCGGGCCGTGCCGCCTACCGCCGCGACGCCCCACGGCGGCGTGCCTTTGCGGGAGTGACAGGTCACGCAGAGGTTGTCGGTCGTCGGCGTGGAGATGGACGCCCGCAGCTGCCCCTCGTTGGGCCCGCCGTGCGGGTCGTGGCACACGACGCAGGTGATGCGCTGCAGCTCTGCTGAGCCCCTCTCGGCGAAGTTGCCGGTGACGCCGAACTTCGTCACCATCGCGGTCTGGCCCTCGTGGCAGGGCGTGCACGAGGCGCTCGTGGCGTGGCTCATTGCGTCGCCGGAGCCGTGGGCCGACTGGATCCACTGGTCAACGTACGGCTCGTGGGTGCCGGTGTGGCACGCGCCGCAGCCGTTCGTCCCGGTGGTGTCGGCCTTCATCGATGCGAGCGGCTCGTTCACTGCGGTCGGGCTCTGGACGTGCGTGAACCCGGCACCGTGGCAGCTCTCGCACTGCACATCATGGTAAGCCGAATCCGGCTTGACGCTGTACCCTGCGGGCTGACCGGCGTCGTTGCCCAACTCGGAAACCGAGTGGCACCCGTTGCAGGAAGCCCCCGCGTGTCCCGAGGCCTGGAGATCCGACCACGCACTGGCGTGCCCCGTCGAAGCCCAGCTCGTCTGGACGCTGACGTGGCAGTTGCCGCAGGTGGTTTGCTTCGTGTCGGTGTCGAAGTAGCCGAGGAAGGCGCCGTCGGGGGGCGGGTTGAAAGGCTCGCGTGTCTGGTAGACGATCTTTTCGTTTGTACAGGCTGCGAGCGCGCCCACCACGAGCGCGGTGACGAGCCAGCGGGTGTTCCTCATACCTAGGGTCCTTTCCAGCGAGTGCCTCGACTGCGATGCCGGCGTTCACTACCTACGTACACATACTGCCTGACGAGAATGAGACCGTCATGAAGTACTGTTGACGATCTCATGGACTTCACCGCCGGCGCGCCCGTGTGAGGGTCTGCAGCCGCAAGCGTTCTTCACGCTCCCGCTCGTCGAGCACCTGTCGCACGCGCGCGATGTCCCCTCGCAGTCGCGGCGACAACCGGTGTTCCAGGCTGTGCACCTGGCGCGACGTCTGTGCGAGGGCCTGTCCCAGGCGCCGCAGCAGCATCTCGCGCGGCGCGGCGTCGAGCAACAGCTGCGTCAGCTTCTCGAACTCGGTGGCCGCCTGGACCGCGACCGGCCCTGTGCCGGCCGGGGCCGTGCCACGGGCGCCCAAGGTCCGGGCGATGGACGGCAGGGACTCGATGCGCGACACCACCACGCCCCACACCGATCCGGCCTCCATGTCGACCGACAGCTCCCGACCCGGCCATCCGATGGCTCGCACTCCTGCCTGGCCCTGCAACGCCAGCGCGCCCGCCAGCAACGGGTAGGCGCGCTGCGCGGCGGCGGCGATCTGCTGGCGGGCATCGGCGGCGGGCCGGGCGAGGCGGAACAGCTCCGTGACGAGCGCTTCGCGCTTGCGTCGCAGCACTGCGGCGCCGCGCGACAGACGCTCCAGCCGCCGGACGGCGCGCACCAGATTGAGTCGCGTGGGTGCGAGACTCACGGCGCTCATGCGCTGCTCTCCCGGGCCTCGGCGGGATGCCGGGCCTCCCACGTCGCGTCACTCAACCGCATGAGGTCCTCGCGCGGCAGCGTCTCGAGCAGGCGCCAGCCGGCATCGAAGGTCTCGGCGAGGGCGCGCCGCACGGAGCCCTGCCCCACGAACTCGGTCTCGAACTGCTCGGCGAAGCCGAGCGCCCGGCGGTCGGCGGCCGCGAGACCCGCTTCCCCCACGATGGCGGCCATCAACCGGGCCTCGCGGCCCCGCGCGTAAATGGCGTACAGCTGGTCGGCCCATTCGCGGTGCTCCGGCACGGTCTTCTCCGCCCCGATCCCCGCGTTCATCAGGCGCGACAGGGAAGGCAGCACATCCACCGGCGGGAACACGCCGCGGCGGTGCAGGTCCCGGCTGAGCACGACCTGTCCCTCGGTGATGTAGCCGGTGAGATCCGGGATCGGATGGGTGATGTCGTCGTCGGGCATGGTGAGGATCGGAATCTGCGTGACCGATCCGCTGTGGCCCGCCACGATCCCGGCCCGCTCGTAGAGGCTCGCGAGGTCGGTGTACATGTAACCGGGATAGCCGCGCCGCCCCGGGATTTCCTCGCGGGCGGTGCCGATCTCGCGCAGCGCCTCGCAGTAATGCGTCATGTCCGCGATGACGACGAGCACGTGCATCCCGGCGTCGAACGCCAGGAACTCGGCCTGGGTGAGCGCGACTCGCGGGGCGAGCAGCCGTTCGATCGTGGGATCCCGCGTCTGGTTCAGGTAGAGCACGCTGCGATCCCAGGCGCCGCTCCGCTCCACCCGGTCGAGGAACTGGTCCGCCTCACGAGCCGTGATGCCAACCCCTGCGAACACGACCGCGAACGCCTCGCCGCGCGGCGCCCGCGCCCCTTCCACGATGCGGGCCGCCAGCTCGAGCGCCGGTAGCCCGGGGCCGGAGAACACCGGCAGTTTCTGGCCGCGGACCAGGGTGTTCATCCCGTCCACGGCGGAGATGCCGGTCTCGATGAAATCCGCGGGACGCACGCGCCGCACCGGGTTGAGCGGCGCGCCCCAGACCGGCCGCGTGGCGTCGCCCACGGGGGCGGGGAGCCCGTCGATCGGCGCCCCGGTGCCGTTCAGCGCCCGGCCGAGCAGCTCCCGCCCGACCACCGCCGTCGCTCCCTCTCCCGTGAGCGTCACCTCGGCGCGCGCCGGCGGGAGGCCGAGCGTCTCCTCGAGAATCTGCACCACGCTGATCTCGCGGCCCGCATCGATCACCTGCCCGCGGCGAGGGCGCTGCCCCGGCGCCCGGATCTCCACCCATTCTCCGAGCGTCGCGGTCGGCGTGCGCTTCACGTACAGCAGCGGGCCGGCCACCCCGGAGGCGCCGTGGTAGCGCCGCACCATCCCGTTCATGCGGCCAGCGCCTCCACCGCGGTCTGCGCCTCTTCGCTTCGCGCGGCGACGTCCGCCGCGCTCGCGCGCCGCAACGCAGCGAGCGCGCGCCGGGGGGCCGCCAGATCGAGCTGCTCGAACGCCTTGCCGGCTTCCAGGGCGCGCTTCCCGGCGTGATACGCCTCGAGCGCCAGCCCCGCGAGCCGGTGCGTCTTGTCGAGCGACGACAGCGCGTCGTTCGGGTCGTGCGCACTCTGGCCCAGCACCGTTTCGCGGATGGTCCGCGCCACCTCGAGCAGCAACCGATCGGCGTCGAGCAGGGCCTCGGGGCCCACCAGCTCGGCGATCTCGCGCAGCTCGCGGTCGCGCTGCAGCAGCTCCAGCGTCTCGCGGCGCAGCGCGTCCCAGTCTGCGCCCCCGTGCTCGGTGAACCACGGGGTCGTCACCTCGGTGTAGAGGCTGTAGCTCGTCTCCCAGTCCACGGCCGGGAACTGGCGCTGGTGCGCCAGCGCCGCGTCGAGTGCCCACAGGGCACCGGTCACCCGCAGCGCCGCCTGGGTCACAGGCTCCGAGAAGTCTCCCCCGGGGGGCGAGATGGCGCTGATCACGGTGAGCGCGCCGTCCCGCTCCGGGACGCCCACCGCCCGGACCCGGCCCGCCCGCTCGTAGAACTTGCCCAGCCGGTTGCCCAGGTACGTGGGGTACCCCTCCTCCCCCGGCATCTCCTGCAGTCGCGCTCCGATCTCGCGCAGCGCCTCTCCCCAGCGCGACAGGCTGTCCGCCATCAGCGCCACGCGGTATCCCATGTCGCGGTAGTACTCGGCGATGGTGATGCCGATGTAGACCGACGCCTCGCGCGCCGCCACCGGCATGTTCGAGGTGTTCACGATCAGGATCGTGCGGTCCATCACGGGACGGCCGGTCCGGGAATCGACGAGGCGCGGGAACTCTTCCAGCACTTCGGCCATCTCGTTGCCGCGCTCCCCGCACCCGACGTAGACCATGACGTCGGCCTCGGCGTACTTCGCCAGCGACTGCTCGATGACCGTCTTCCCGGTGCCGAACCCGCCCGGCACGGCGACGCTGCCGCCTTCCGCGACGGGAAAGAGGAAGTCGAACACCCGCTGCCCGGTGACGAGCGGCGCGCCCAGCACGAGCCGGCGTCCGACCGGCCGCGGCTGGCGCACCGGCCAGGCGTGCGCCAGCATGAGCGGTGTTCCATCCTCGAGCCCGCCCACCGCATCGCCCACCGTGAAGTCCTTCGCTCCCCCGATCGCAGCCACGGTCCCCGCGACACCCGGCGGCACGAGCACGCGGTGCAGGAATCCCGCGCGTTCCGTGACGGTGCCGAGCACATCCCCGCCGCTCACCTTCGCTCCGGCTTGCACGAGCGGCGCGAACGTCCACCGCGCGGCGGCGTCGAGTGTCACGGCGGTCACACCCGGGTGAATGAAATCCCCCGTGGCCGCGGCCACCCGCGCCAGCGGCCGGCCCACGCCGTCCAGCACGGAGCCCAGTAGCCCCGGGCCCAGCTGCACGGTCAGCGACTCGCCGGTGAGGGTGATGGGCTCACCCACCTGCAGCCCGCTCGTTTCCTCGTAAACCTGGATGGTGGCCCGGTCACCCGAGATCCTGATGATCTCGCCCAGCAGACCGCGCTCCCCGACCCGCACCAGCTCGTACATGGACGCGGATCCGAGCGGCTCCGCTTCGGCGAGCGCGCCGCTGATCCGGACCAGACGCGCGACCGGCGCGGGCGATGTCACTTGAGCCTCACGCGGTACCCGATCACCTGGCGCAGCAGCTCGACGATGTAGGCTTCCGCTTCGGGCCGCGCCTCCCACTGCGGACCCGGGAACGGCACCACCATCGGCAGCGGCCGCCGGCCCAGCTCGAGGCGCACGTCGTCGGGCAGCGCGTCGTAGAAGGACTCCTCGACCAGCACCACGCCCGCCTCCGGATCGCGCAACAGCTCGCGCAGCCGGACGACGCCGTCGGCCGGGTCGGACGCTTCGAGCGGACGCAGCCCGGCGAGCGCGAACCCGGCGGCGATCTCGGGCCGGCACAGCACCTCCACGCGGTGGCTCACGGCGCGGTCACCAGCGCGGCGGCGAGGGCCGCCGGCGGCGTGGCGAGCGCGGAACCCCAGATGATGCGCTGCAAATCGACGACCTGCGCGCGCAGCCGCAACGCGAACCACAGCACCGGTCCGGGACCGAGCGGCGACAGGCGCGTCAGGCGCGCCACCTCCCGGATGCGCATCCGCAGCACTTCCTCTTCGAGCCCCGTCAGATCGGGCGTCACATGGCGGAACGGTTCCGCCATCATCGAAGGCGCGAGGCCGCGCGCCACCCGCATGCCGGCGGCGCCGGGCTCTCCCAGTGCCGCCGCCTCCTCGAATACGGTGATCGTGATTCGCTCACCGCCCGGCAGGAACACCTCCTTCGGGACGACGTCCCGCCCGGCGACCGCCAGGACCATGGCGGTCAGGGCGTTGGCGAGGTCGATCGTCTCCCGGACGTAGGCGAGGAGGTCACCGCCGGCGTTGCGCGACGCGGCGAGGGCCCGCGCGACGAACGTGCGGTCCAGCGCCAGGTCGAGCGCGAACGGGTCGGGTTGACCGGCGCCCGCCGCGGCTGCCAGCACCGGACCGTACGGGTTGCGCCACGCCGACAGGAGCGCCGCCACCGCGGCCGGCGTCGGCTGGCGCGCCAGCTCCGCCAAGGCCCGCTCCGGCAGCGCCGGTGTCGGTACGAGGCCGGAGAGTCGAGTCTCGGCCGCGGCGCCTCGTGCCGCCCCCCGCAGAATCGTGCGGAGGCTCTTGCGGTCCTCTTCCTCATAGATGACGGCCAGCGCCGAGACGCGGGGACCGGCCCATCTGGCCAGCGTGCGCAGCGCCACCGCCGCCCACCGCCGCACCGCAAGCTCCAGCTCGGGTGGCGTCGCAGCTTCCCGTTCACCGGCCACCGGGAGCCCGAGGCGGCGGAAGCCGGCGGAGAGGGCGGCGGCGTCTCCCGCGCGCGCCAGCGATTCGAGCTGCCCCCGGGTGAAGAGGCGGGTACCGAGGCCGCGCGCGCGGGCGTTCACGTCGTCCCAGAGCGGAGACGGACTCACACTTCGAGCTCCAGCTGCGCCAGCACCCGGCGGGCCAGAAGGAAGCGCAGGCGGTCGAGCCGGCTTTCCAGTGTATCGTCGACCTCGACGGCGCCGTCGGCGCTCACCACGCGGAAACCGCTCCCGCTCGCCGAGTCCACCTTCACCGCTACGGCGTTGGGGCCGCGAGGTCGCGCCCGCTCCAGCTCAAGCGCGAGCGTTTCGGGACAGCGGATGACGGCCTGATCGCCGCCGACGGCGCTCAGGGCGCCGCGCAGCGCGGTGGGAAGGCTCGCGCGGTAGGCCGGGCCGGCGGCGGCGGCCGGCAGCTCGGCGCGCGCCGCCGCAAACACGCGCTCCAGCAGCCGCTCGCGCGCCTCGAGGATCGAGCGTCGTGCCTCGCGCCGCGCCAGGGTTACGGCGTGCTCGACCTCCTGCACACGGGCGCAGTCGTGGGCGGCGGTCGCTTCGCGACGGCGCCCCTCGAGGGCGGCCGCCGATTCGGTCGAGATGCGATCGGCCTCGGCGCGGGCCTGGGCGAGGAGCTGCTCCACCTGCGCGTCGGCGTCCCGCTCCAGGGCCTCGAGAAGGTGCTCGAGCCCCATGTGGTGCCCCCGGCTCCTCCGCTCAGCCGCCGCGGACGAGGATGACCACGGCGACCACGAATCCCAGAATCACCATCGTTTCCGGGATCGCGACCAGCAGAACCGCCGTGGTGGACAGCTCAGGCTTCTCCGCCATCGACGCGGCGATCGCCGGGCCGATGCGGGACTGCGCCCACGCCGTCGCGAGCGCTGGAATGGCGACCGCGAGCGCCGCGGCCAAGGTGATCAGAACGGGACTCATGCGGCCTGCCTCGGATTCCGGGGGGTCGGAGTGGATGGGACCGCGCGCGTCCGGCTGTTGGCGCGGGTCCAGTGCCCGAACGGCTGGTAGCGCACGCCGCCGGGAGAAAAGAACTTGCCGAAGAACTCGACGTAGTGGAGACGCAACGCGTGGATCGTGGGGCTGAACGCCGCGATCGCGAAGTTGACCAGGTGAAACAGCAGCGCGAACAGGATGCCGACGACCACGCTGCCGATCGCCCCGACCATCTTGTTCGCCACGACCGCCATCATGACCGAGGCGACCCCCAGGGCCATGATACGAGCGTAGGAGAGGATGTTGCCGAGCGTCGTCAGCAGCTCGATGGGCGCCACGAGGCCCTCGAGCACGATGAGCACGGGAAACGCGACCAGCAGCGCGATCACCGCCGGGGTGAAGAACGCGCCGGGCAGGACGTCCACCGCGGCGAGCAGCGCGACGATGACGAGCACGACCATGGCCGCGGACACACCCCGGCCCGCCGCCTGCCGCGGATGCCGGCGCGCGCTCACCGCTCCAAGCACCAGCCCCAGCAACACGTGCACCGCCCCGATCGCGACCGCGAGGAGCAGGAAGGGGATCAGCGCCTCTTCGCGATTGAAGAGCAGCGGACGCAGGCCGAACCAGCGTAGCCCGAGATCGCCGAACAGCTCTCCGAAGAGGAACCCCGCCAGGATCGTGAACAGCGCGCACGGCCCGATGATCTCAGAGACGTTGCGCAGCGTCGTGCCCGGCTTGGAGCGGGCGTGGAGCAGCAGCCCGAGGGCCGCGAGGATCAAGCCATAGCCCACGTCGCCGACCATGAGGCCGAAGAACGCCGGGAAGAATACCGCGACGAACGGCGTCGGGTCGATCGAGCCGTACCGCGGCAGCGGCATCAGACCGACGATCGTCTCGAAGGGCCGTAACAGGCGCGGATTGGCGAGGACCACCGGGGCCTGCTCCGACTCCCACTCTTCCTTGGAGACCTCGCTCACCACCACGTCCTCGCCGAAGGCCGCGTGCAGGCCGCCCTCGAGATCACGGCGGGCCCCGGCGGGCACCCACCCTTCCAGCACAAACGCCCGGGCGGTGACCCCCGACAGCGGCAGGGCGGCCAGCGCCTGGAGGCGGTCGTACAGTGCCGTGCGCGCCCGCCGCAGCTCCGCGGTGTGGGTGCGGGCCAGCGTCTGGCGGCGCTGGCGCACGTCCCGGAGCTCACGCGGGATGTTGCCCAGGCGTTCGAGCATCCGCGGAATCGCCGTGGTGAGGGACTTCCCCCCGTAGGCGGCAGGCACCGGGATCTCCTCCACCCGTGCCTCGGCGAGCAGCCGCTCGACGCGCCCAGCGGCCTGCGCCGACACCACGATCAGCACGGCCAGCTCCCCTGAAGGCAGCGGCTGGCTGAACAACTGGAACTCCTCGCCGATCGCCGCCGCGAGGCCCGCACGCAGCTGCGGCAGCGTCCCCGCCTCGCGGCCCCGCAGCAGCACGTGGTAGGCCGTCGCATTGGGCCAGCGGCTCTCGCTCTCGAGCAGCGCGCGGAAAGCGGAGAAGAAGTGCTGGTACTTCATGATCAGCGCGCGCTCTTCGTCGAGTGCGGCTGCCTGCGCCGAGAGCCGCTCGGTCTCGCGCCGGACACGCCAGCCGAGGCGCGCCCAGCGAATCAGGTCCGCCGCGGTCGCCGTCGCCGGAGCCGCAGCGGCCCCGGTGTCGCGAACGCCCAGGGCGTCCAGCGCCTGCTCGATGTTGTCCAGCGCCGCCTGCAGGTGGCGGCGCTCCCGCTCCTGGCCGGTCGTCAGGTCGGCGTGCGAAAGGGGAATCGCTTCGGGCGCGGACAGGTGCAGCAGATTCAGGTCCTGCAGCACGCGCAGCACGTCCTCCAGCCGCTCACGGGCCCCGAGGATCCGCAGCTTCGACATCTCGATGATCACGCGGCCGGCTCCTCTCCCCCGACCAGCCGGGCTACGACGTCGCGCGCCGCCTGGGTGACGCGCGCGGCGGACACCCCCTCGTACCGTTTCACTTTGGCGACTGCCTCCGCCTGGACCTCTCGCACGCGTCGCTCCCGCTCTGCGGCCGTCTCGGCCGCGAAGCGCTGCGCCGCCGCCTCCAGCTCGGCGGCAACCTCGGCTTCGCGCGCGCGGGCGGCCGCCTGTGCCTCCTGAACCAGACGGGCGGACTCCTCCCGCGCGCGACGCAGCTTCTCGTCGAGCCGCTGCTCGGTGGCGATCAGGCGGTCCAGGTCCACGACAGGCTCCGATCGGAGTCCCCCAATCGGGGAAGTTTGCGTGGCGTGGTGTCCAGCCAGCGTGAAGGGGGCGTAAACATCTCTTCATGCTGTCTTTTGCCGATTTATCGGGACGCCGCACGACTCTTAGCGTGGCTTTTTTCCCTTCATCGTTTCAAGCGGAGGTGTTCATGTACGTGCCCGCCCCGCACGCCTGGGCCGACGGCGAAACACTCGGTCAATACCTCGAGCATCGCGGCGTCGATCGAAGAGAGTTCCTCACCTTCTGCGGTTCCATGGCGGCCGTGCTCGGACTGGGCGAGCTCGCCACCCCGCGGATCGCGCGAGCGCTCCAGGCCCAGAAGCGTCCCACGGTCATCTGGCTGCAACTCCAGGAGTGCACCGGCTGTGTCGAGAGCGTCCTGCGGACGGCCGAGCCCACGATTGGTGATCTGGTGCTCGATGTCGTCTCGCTCGACTACCAGCACACGCTGATGGCCGGCGCGGGAGTCGCCGTCGAGAAGGCGATGACCGACTCCATGGCCAAGAACAAGGGCGCGTACCTGCTGGTGGTGACGGGTTCGGTCCCGACCAACGAGGGCGGCATCTACTGCACCATCGGCGGCAAGACGGCACGGAGTATTCTCGAGGACGCGGCGGAGGGCGCCGCCGCAGTGATCGCCATTGGTGCCTGCGCCCATTGGGGCAGCGTCCAGGCCGCTCGGCCCAATCCGACGGGCGCGGTGGGGGTGGGTGAGATCATCAGAAACAAGCCGCTCGTGAACATCGCCGGCTGTCCGCCGATCGGCGACGTAGTCACCGCGACGATCGTCCACTACCTGACCTTCAACCGGCTGCCCGAGCTGGACCACGAGAAGCGGCCGACCTTCGCGTACGGGAAGCGGATCCACGACCAGTGCCCGCGCCGCGCCCACTTCGACGCCGGCCAGTTCGTGGAGAAGTTCGACGACGCGGCGGCGCGCCAGGGGTGGTGTCTCTATCACGTCGGCTGCAAGGGGCCGGCGACCTATTCTCCGTGCCCCATCTTCCAGTGGAACACGCGCACCAGTTGGCCCATCGGCGCCGGGCACCCGTGCATCGGCTGCACCGAACCGGGCTTCTGGGACACGATGACCCCATTCTACGGACGCCTGCCGAACGTGGCCGGCTTCCCGGTCGAGCGCACCGCCGACATCATCGGGCTGTCGCTCGCCGTCGGCGCCGCGGCGGGCGTGGCGGCCCATGCCATCGCGACCGGTGTCCACCAAGTGCGCCTGCGACGCCAGCTACCAGTCGTAGAGACTCCGACCAAGGGCGAGGGAGGCAGCCATGGCGAGCACTAAAGTCGTCGTCGATCCGATCACCCGGATCGAGGGGCACCTCCGCATCGAGGCGCAGGCGGAGAACGGGCGCATCAGCAAGGCGTGGGCAAGCTCGACGCAGTTCCGCGGCATCGAGATCATCATGCAGGGCCGCGACCCGCGCGACGCCTGGGCGTTCACCCAGCGCATCTGCGGTGTGTGTACGGTCGTCCACGCCGTGGCGTCCTGCCGCGCCGTGGAGGACGCGCTCGATATCCGCATTCCGGCCAACGCCAACCTGATCCGCAATCTGATTCACGGCATGCAGTTCGTGCAGGACCACGTGATCCACTTCTATCACCTGCACGCGCTGGATTGGGTGGACGTGGTCAGCGCTCTGTCGGCCAACCCCGCCGACACCGCCGCGATCTCCAAGAAGGTGTCTCCCTGGCCCAACAACTCCGAGACCTACTTCAGCGACGTGCAGAACCGCCTCAAGACGTTCGTCTCGGGCGGCCAGCTCGGCATCTTCACCAACGGCTATTGGGGCCACCCAGCCTACAAGCTTCCGCCGGCGGTGAACCTCCTCGCGGTGGCGCACTACCTCGAGGCGCTCGACTGGCAGCGCGACGTCATCCGCCTGCACACCGTCTTCGGCGGCAAGAACCCGCACCCCAACTTCCTGGTCGGGGGCATGGCGTCGGCGATCAACCTCGATAGCACCGCGACGATCAACGCCGAGCGGCTCACCGACATCCACGACATGATCAAGCGGGCCCAAACGTTCGTGGAGCAGGTGTACTGGCCGGATCTGGTCGCCATCGCCGGCTTCTACAAGGACTGGGCGGCGGTCGGCGGCGGGACGGGGAATTACCTCGCCGTGGGCGAATTCCCCGACGGGGACGTGCGGGACATCGACACGCTCTACTTCCCGCGCGGCATCGTGATGAACAAGGACCTGTCCAAGGTCCTCCCCTACGATCACATGAAGGTCCAGGAGTACATCAACAGCTCGTGGTACGAGTACTCCAAGGGTGACGAGGCGGGACTGCATCCCTACGACGGGGAGACCAAGGCGAAATACACCGGTCCCCCGACGCCCTGGACCTACCTGCAGGATCAGCAGAAGTACACGTGGATGAAGGCGCCGCGCTACGACGGGCGGCCGATGGAGGTGGGACCGCTGGCGCGCATGCTGGTCGCCTACGCGGCGGGCCACAAGGAGGTGCAGGAGATGGTGGGCGCGACACTCAAGGCGCTCAACGTGGGCCCGGCGGCGCTGTTCTCGACGCTGGGACGGACCGGGGCGCGGGGCATCGAGACCGTGCTGCTGGCACGCCGGCTGTCGGTGTGGTACGACCGGCTGGTGGCCAACATCAAGAACGGCGACACCCGTACCTTCGACGATTCGAAGTGGGATCCGGCGAAGTGGCCGGCCAAGGCGCAGGGGTACGGCTACCTCGACGCGCCGCGCGGCGCGCTGGGGCACTGGGTGCAGATCGAGAACGAGAAGATCGCCCGCTACCAGTGCGTCGTCCCCAGCACGTGGAACTGCTCGCCGCGCGACGGGCAGGGGACGCCCGGGCCGTACGAGGCGGCGCTGATGGACCACCATCCGCTGTTGGATCCCGAGCGGCCCATCGAGATCCTGCGGACCATCCATTCGTTCGACCCCTGCATGGCCTGCGGGGTGCACGTTCTCGACGCCACCGGCCGCGAGGTCACGTCGGTGAGGGTCCAGTGAGCGCCCCTCCCGGCAAGGGGCCCCGGCCCGTACCGCGGCCGAGTGGGGCGCTGCGCGGAATCTCACTCGCGCACAAGGTGCCGCCGCCATCGGGCGACTACCACTGGGTGTACCTGTGGGGCTGGCCGATCCGCGCCATGCACTGGCTCGCCGTGGCATGCATCGTGGTGCTCGTGGTCACCGGCTTCTACATTGGCCGGCCCTACTTCGTGACCAGCGGCGAAGCGAGCTCGCATTACCTGATGGGGTGGGTGCGGTTCCTCCACTTCGCCTCGGCCGGCGTGCTCGTGGCGACTGCGATAGTCCGGACGTACTGGCTGTTCGTCGGCAACCGCTTCGAGCGCTGGCGCGCGCTGTTCCCGTTTCGTCCCCGAGACTGGGGCAGTCTATGGAAGCAGGTGAAGTTCTACCTCATGATCCAGCCCGAGAAGGGTCCTCAGTGGCTGGGGCACAACCCGCTGCAGCAGCTCAGCTACACCGGTCTGTACGGGGTCGCGCTGGTCCAGGCCATCACTGGATTCGCGATGTACGGCCAGTCGCGCCCAGGAGGCTTCTGGTACACCCTGTTCGGGTGGGTCGTCCCCATGCTCGGCGGCATCCAGATAGTGCACGTCGTCCATCACATCCTGACGTGGGTGTTCCTGATCTTCATCCCGGTGCACATCTACCTGGCGCTGCGGGCTGATCTGCTGGAGCGCACGGGAACGATCTCCTCGATCATCAGCGGCGGACGCTTCGTCCGGGCCGACGTTGAGTATGTGGACCGACCCGAGTAAGACTCCGGCCGGCCGGACCGTCGTCATCGGCCTGGGCAATCCGCTCATGGCCGATGACGGCGTGGGCATCGCGGCGCTCGAGCGGCTGCGGGCGGCCGGCGTGCCGGCCGGGGTCGAGCTGGTGGACGGCGGGACCTGGGGGATGAATCTGCTCCCCGTCATCGAGGCGGCCGACAAGCTGGTGCTGATGGATGCGATCGACGCCGGCGGGGAGCCGGGCACAGTGCACGTACTGGAGCGGGCGCGCATCCCGCGCTATCTGGCGACCAAGATTTCGCCTCATCAAGTGGATCTGTGCGACGTCCTGGCGCTGGCCGAGCTGCGGGGGACGCTCCCCGAGGACACCGTCGCCATCGGGCTGCAGCCGGCCCGCGTGGAGATGTCCTGTGAGCTGAGCGACGCCGTTCGCGTCCGGGTGGACGACCTCGTGGCCGCCGTCACGCGCCGCCTGGCGGCGTGGGGTCACGGGGTCCGGCCGTCGGTGGCTCCGGCGCATGCATGAGCTCGGCCTGGCGCTCGAAGTGTGCCGCATGGCCGAGGAGCGCCTCGGGTCGGACGCGCTCGCGTCGGTGCGCGCCATCGGTATCGAGGTCGGCGACGACGCCGGGATAGAGGTCGGGAACTTCCAGTTCTGTCTGGAGACACTGCTGGATGAGCCGCCGTTCCGGGGCGCGCGTCCGTTGATCCTGCGCCGGCCCGGTCCGGTGCTGCGCCTCGCGTATCTGGAGGTGGACGATGGCCGTCCGGACGATTGACGTTCGCGAGCGGATCATGGCTAGAAACGATGAGCTCGCCGAGCAGGTCCGCGAACGCCTGCACGCGTCGCACGTGCCGGCGCTGAACCTCGTCTCGTCGCCGGGGGCCGGCAAGACGCTCCTGCTCGAGCGCACGCTCGCCGATCTGGGCCGCGAGCTGGTGCTCAGCGTGATCACCGGGGACGTGCAGACCCAAAACGACGCCGACCGCCTCGCGCGGCACACCGACCGGCTGGTCCAGGCCGTCATCACGGCCGGGGCCTGCCACCTCGACGCCCGTCAGATCCTCACCGCATTGGACGCGATCGACCTGCCAGCGACGGACCTGCTGTTCATCGAGAACGTCGGCAACCTGGTCTGCCCCGCGAGCTGGGATCTCGGGGAGAACGCCAAGGTCGTCTTGTTCTCGGTCACCGAAGGCGAGGACAAGCCGGTCAAGTACCCGAAGATGTTCCAGGAAGCCCGCACGGTGGTGTTGACCAAGCTCGACCTGCTCCCGCACGTGCCGTTTCGCGTAGAGCGGGCGGTCGACTATTGCCGCCAGGTGAATCCCGGGCTGGAGTTTCTCTCCACCTCGGCCCTCATGCCCGAAGGCCTGGTGGAGTGGTACGCCTTCCTGTGGGCCCAGGTGCGGAGCCAACAGGCGCCCCGGATCGTGAGGTCGTGATGATCATCCCCGCGGCCGTGCGATCCGAGCATGAGAGCTTGCACCGGGAGCTCGCGGAGGCGACGAAGGCTCCCGGGCGCATCGGCGAGGCGGCGCGGACCCTCGCCGCCATCATGCACCCGCATTTCCTGCGCGAGGACGAATACGCCATGCCGCCGCTCGGCCTGCTCGTCCGTCTGGCGCAGGGCACCGTCTCGCCCGACATGGCCGAGGCGTTGCCGCTCGTCGCCCGCCTGAAGGCGGAGATGCCGCTGATGCTGGAGGAGCACAAGGCGATCAAGGGAGCGTTGCTGCAGCTCGAGCAAGTCGCCACGGCGGAAGGCAACGCGCAGTACGTCGAGTTCGCGCACCGCCTGATGCTCCACGCCGAGTCCGAGGAAGAGGTGCTGTACCCGGCCGCGATTCTGGTGGGGGAGTACCTGAAACTGAAGCTGCCGTCCGCCGCGCAGGCCTCAATCCATCGATAGGGGAACCGGACCATGTGCTTGGGCGTTCCGGGCAGGGTCATCGAGGTGCATGGGCAGACCGCGACCGTGGACTTCTTCGGGGTGCGCCGCGAGACGCGGCTCGACGTCGTGGACGAGCCGGTGGCGCCGGGCGACTACATCCTGAATCACGTCGGCTTCGCGATCCGCAAGATCCCCGCGCACGAGATCGGCGAGACGCTGTCGCTGTACGAGCTGCTCCTCAAGGAATCCGAGGGCGACATCATGGCGGCGGACGTCCGGGGCGAGATCACCGCAGCCCGTGACCGGGAGCGGCGCGGCAATGCCTGAGCTGCAGATGACCGAAGGCGCGAGCGAGCTGCGGTTCCGCGATCCCGTCAAGGCGCAGGCGCTGTCGGCCGCGCTGGCCCGGGTGACGGCGGAGGTCGGTCGCAAGCCGGTGTCCGTGATGCACGTGTGCGGCAGCCACGAGCAGTCGATCGCCAAGTTCGGGCTGCGCGCCGTCCTGCCGCGCGATCTGAACGTCATCATGGGACCGGGCTGTCCCGTCTGCGTGACCGACGTGCCCGAGGTCGACGAGGCGATCGTGCTCGCCCAGGACGGCGTGCGCATCGCCACCTACGGCGACATGCTGAAGGTGCCGGGGAGCGTGCACTCGCTGGCCGACGCGCAGGCCCGGGGCGCCAGGGTGGACGTGGTCTACAGCGCGGCGCAGGCGGCCGAGCAGGCCCGCGACACCACCGAGGACGTGGTCTTCTTCGCGAGCGGGTTCGAGACCACGGCCGTCGCCACCGCCGCCGTCGTGCTCGCCGATCCACCGCCCAACTTCTCCGTGCTCTCGGCGCACAAGTACATCCCGCCGGTCATGGAGATCGTCGCCGAGATGCCGGATACCCGTGTCGAAGGGTTTCTCGCCGCGGGGCATGCGGCCACGATCACCGGGTCGGCGATCTTCGAGCGCTTCGTGGAGCGCCACAAGATCCCGGTGGTGGTCGCCGGGTTCGAGCCGCTCGACATCCTGAGCGGCCTCGTGAAGCTGGTCGAGCTGGTGCGCGACCGCACGCCGCGGGTCGAGAACATGTTCCCGCGCTGCGTGACCCCGGAGGGCAACAAGAACGCCCAGGAGAC
>DATICZ010000103.1:0-72653 GCA_035456525.1 Gemmatimonadales bacterium | reverse complement strand
TACCAACGCCGAACGCAGCGCCTCGATGACCTCGCCGCGCACCGGGCCGTCCTGCCGCCGGCAGACGACGAGCGCGCGCCGGCCCTCGCCCGGTATCCTGAGGTTAACCACCAGCTCCAGCACGAACCCACGTTCCGGCTCGGACAGTTCGGAGCGCCGCCGAATGCCGGCATCCCCCACCTCGAAGCCGGCCTTGCGCAGCTCGCGCACGACCAGAATCTGGAAGTACTCCGGCGTCACCTCCGGCAGCTCTGCCATGCCGCCCTCCGCCCCCCCTTGACCTGCGACGGTTCTCGGGTAAGACATATTGCTGGCCGCCACGCGGCCACTGAGCCGCGTCGCCTACCGGTCAGTCACACGATCGGTTCGATCCACCGACACGCTGCTCAGGAGGTTCCCATGCTCCGCAGGCCTGTTGGTTGGTCCCTCCCCTTGCTGGCGCTCGCCCTGCAAACATCACCCGCATTCGGGCAGGACGTCAAAGCCGGCCAGGACATCTCGATTACGATCCACGGCATCATCAGCGGCACCCTCTTCGCGCAGGACGCGGACTTCGGACTCGGCAACGGCCAGAAGGCGGAGTTCGTCACCGCGGAGCGCGACAAGTGGGTGCACGGCGGGGACGCGCGCAACATGCGTTTGTCGCTCGGTCTCAACGGGCCGGCGATCTCCGGCAGCTGGCGCGCCAACGCCAACTTCGAGATGGATTTCTTCGGCCCCTTCTCGAGCGGCGGCGCGTTCGGCGACGAACAGCCGGTGCCGCGCCTGCGGCTCGCCTACGTGGACGCGACCAACGGCCGCACCACGCTGCGCGTCGGTCAGGACTGGTCGCTCACGCTCGGCAACATTCCGGTGTCGACTTCGCACATCGGCTTTCCGCTGGGGTGGGGACCGGGCGGGTTCATCGGCTGGCGGTTCACGCAGATCAAGCTGATCCAGATGCTGAGCGCCCCCGGTGCCGCGACGACGTCACGCCTGCAGCTGGCGGTCCTCAACGGCTCGTGGAGCGATGAGCCGGCCGGAGCGGACAACCAGTTCAACGCCGGCGAGCGCGGCGCGCCCCAGGTCGAGGGGCGGCTCGACTTCGGGACTGCCCGGTGGAACTTCTACGTCGTCGGGCATGTGGACTCGAAGGACTCCATCAACACCGCCGGCGACAACCTCACGAGCTACGACCTCGAAGGCGGCTTCAGCACCACCCGGGGCGACCTCTTTCTCCAGGGCAACGCGCACTTCGGGCGGGGCATGGGCCACCACTTCGCCCAGATCATCCAGTTCGGAGACATTCAGGGGTGGGGGGTCTGGGGGCAGCTGGGCTACACGCTCAACCCGAAGTGGAGCGTGTGGGGCTACTACGGGACCGAGAACCCCGACGACGCCGACGTGACGGCATCGGGGAACGCGCGGCTGCGGAGCTGGCTGACGACGGCGATGCTGCGGTACAAAGTCGGTCCGTATTCGATGGGTCTCGAGTGGCTGCACAACGAGACGGCGCTGCCGGGGGATTGGCTGTCGGGCAACCAGGTGCTCCTCAGCGCCCGCTTCGATTTCTAGGGACTTCGGGCTCATTGGGGGGCACGAAGGCGCCCCCCAGTGAGTCTTGCGGTGAACATGAAGGAACCCTATATCAGGGTTGCAGCGCGCGGCCGGCGGTCCGAGCGGCCCGCGCTCTTCGGAGGCGCCGATGACCGACCTCGTCGCGACCCAATCCGAGTTCGCCGTTTGTCCGCCGGCCCTCCGCCGGTCCACGCCCCCCGCAGCCTGGCTGTCCGAACCCCTGTCCTAGAACGGGGAGGATCGTCCTATGCAGGTCAGTCGACGCGAATTCCTCAAGGTGACGACCGGCGCAGGCGCCGGCACGGCGATCGGCGGACTGGTGGGTCTCGGTGCGACGCTTGCGCCGGCCCGCGCGCAGGCGCAGGAGCTGCGCATCAGGGACGCCAAATCGGTGCCCAGCATCTGCCCCTTCTGCTCGGTGGGGTGCGCGACGCTGGTGCAGGTGAAGGACGGCCGGATCGTCAACATCGAGGGCGATCCGCGCAGCCCGCACAACGAGGGGACGTTGTGCCCCAAGGGCGCGGCGATCTACCAGCTGCACGTGAATCCGAACCGGATGACCAAGGTGCTGCATCGCAAGCCGGGCGCCGGGGACTGGGAAGAGGTGGAGCTCGAATGGGCGATGGATCGCGTGTCGGAGCTGATCAAGCAGACGCGTGACGAGACGTTCATCGAGCAGCTGCCCAACGGCAAGCGCGTGAATATGACGCCCGCGATTTTCGCGCTGGGCGGAGCGACCCTGGACAACGAGTTCAATCACGTGTGTCAGAAGTTCTGGCGCGGCATCGGGGTCGTCGCGATCGAGAACCAGGCCAGGATATGACACAGCTCTAGCGTCCCCGGTCTGGGGACACGGCTGGGTCGGGGCGCGGCCACGGTTTACCCGCGTAACCTGGAGCATACCGACTGCTTCGTGATCATGGGCTCGAACATGGCGGAGTGCCATCCCGTGGCGTTCCGCTGGCCCATGAAGGCGAAGCTCAACGGCGCCAAGCTGATTCACGTCGACCCCCGGTTCACCCGCACCAGCGCGGTGGCGGATCTGCACGTGCCGATCCGCGCCGGCTCGGATATCGCGTTCCTGGGCGGCCTCATCAACCACGTGATCAACAGCGAGCGCTGGAACTCCGACCCGTTCTTCCGCGAATACGTCGTCAACTACACGAATGCCGCCACCATCGTCAGCGACGACTTCAAGGACACCGAAGATGGGGACGGCGCGTTCTCCGGGCTGGTCCAGTTCACCGAGCCACAGTTCTGGCCGTACAACGGGTTCCTGGGACGCTACGACAACGTCAGCTGGCAGTACCAGCGGGGGCCGAAAGGAGCCGGTCCGGCCACGAAGGATCTGATCGCGCGGCGCGCCGGGCCGCCGTTCGACGACCTGGTCCGTTCCCTCAAACCCGGGCCGGCGCAGAAGGACCCGACGCTGCAGCACCCGCGCTGCGTGTTCCAGCTCCTGAAGCGGCACTTCAGCCGCTACACGCCTGAGATGGTGGAGCAGATCTGCGGGTCGCCGAAGGACAAGTTCCTCAAGGTGGCCGAGGCGCTGCTCGAGAGCTCGGGGCGCGACCGCACCAGCGCTTTCGCCTACGCGGTCGCCTGGACGCAGCACACCTACGGCGTCCAGATGATCAGCTGCTGCGCGCTGCTGCAGCTGCTGCTCGGCAACTTCGGCCGGCCGGGCGGCGGCATCATGGCGCTGCGCGGCCACGCGGCCATCCAGGGGTCGACCGACGTGCCGACCCTGTACCACTCGATCCACGGCTACATGAACGCGCCGTCGGCGCTGCGGCCGCACGATTCGCTGCGGGACTACCTGGCGGCCGAGACGACGCCGACCGGCTATTGGGGCAACTTCCCCAAGTTCATGGTCTCCTACCTCAAGTCGGTGTACGGCGACGCCGCCACCGCGGAGAACGATTTCGGCTACGACTGGCACCCCAAGATCCTGGGTGATCACTCGCACATGGCGATGTTCTCCGCCATGAACGACGGAAAGATCAAGGGGACGGTGGTCGTCGGGCAGAATCCGGCGACGTCGCTCAACGGCACGGCGACACGCCGGGCGTTGCGCCAGCTCGACTGGCTGGTCGTCAAGGACAACTGGCTCACCGAATCCGCCACGTACTGGTATCAGGCGCCGGAGGTGAAGAGCGGCGAGGTCAAGGTCGCGGACATCAAGACCGAGGTGTTCTTCTTCCCCTCCACGCAGATCGCCGAATACGACGGCAGCTACACCAACACCCAGCGCATGCTGCAGTGGCATTCCTACGCTGCCAAGGCGCCGGGCGACTGCCGCACCGATTCGTGGTTCTACCACAACCTGGCGAAGCGCCTCAAGAAGGCGTACGCGGACAGCACGCAGCCCCGCGACCAGGGCTGGAAGAATGTGACGTGGGACTTCGATCCCGACGCAGGCGAGGAGCCGCTGTATCCGGGCGAGATCAGCGCGCGCAAAGTGCTGCGGGAGATCAACGGCTACGTGACGGGCAACCCGGCGCAGCACCTGCCGGGATTCGCGGCCTTGAAGGACGACGGCTCGACGACGTGCGCGTCGTGGATCTACTGTGGGTGTTACCCCGCCTGGGATCAGAACCTCACGGCGCGGCGCGAGCCCGATCCGCCCGGCGTGCCCGGTGCCCACCTCAAGTGGGGCTGGGCGTGGCCGGCCAACCGTCGCGTCATGTACAACCGCGCGTCCGCGGACCTGCAGGGCAACCCGTGGAGCGAGCGGAAACGCTGGATCTGGTGGGATCCGAACTTCGTCAATCCGCCCGACCCCAAAACCGGGGCGGCGACGCCGCGCGGCAAGTGGGTCGGGTACGACGTGCCCGACTTCGGGGCGAACAAGGCCCCCGACGCGAAACCCAAGCCCGACGGCATCGGCCTGGACGCGCTGTCCGGCACCGACGCGTTCATCATGAAGGGGGATGGGCGCGGCTGGATATTCGTGCCGGCCGGCCTCGTGGATGGTCCATTCCCGACGCATTACGAGCCGCACGAGTCGCCGATCGAGAATCTGCTCTACAAGCAGCAGATGAGCCCGGTGCACAAGGTGTGGGCGGCCGGAAAGGAGTGGAATCCGCTCGCGGCCTTCGGCGACCCGAAGTTCCCCTACATCATCACCACGTACCGTCTGGTGGAGCACTACCTGGCAGGCGCGATGAGCCGCTGGCTGCCGTGGCTCGCCGAGCTGCAACCCGAGCTGTTCATCGAGATCGGCACCGGGCTGGCCCAGGAGAAGGGCATCAAGAACCTCGACTGGGTGGTCGTCTCGAGCCCGCGCGGGCAGATCCGGGCCAAGGCGCTCGTCACCGACCGGATCGGCGTGATGAACGTCGCCGGGAAACGCATCCACCACGTGGGGATGCCGTGGCACTGGGGCTGGGCGGGGCTCTCGACCGGCGCGGTGGTCAACGATCTCACCGCCTGGGTCGGTGATCCCAATGTGTCGATCCACGAAGGCAAGGCCTTCGTGTGCAACGTGGAAAGGGCCTGACCATGCCCGAGGCCATGGGATTCTTCACCGACACCACGGTGTGCATCGGGTGCAAGGCGTGCGAAGTCGCGTGCAAGAACTGGAATGAGCTCCCCTCGGAGGACGGCGGGTTGCGGGAGCTGAGCGGCGACAGCTACGACAACACGCGACGGCTCGACGGCATTCACTGGCGGCACGTCCGGTTCATCGAGCAGTTCCACGGGGCCTACGAAGGCCGCTGGCTGATGATGAGCGACGTGTGCAAGCACTGCGTGCAGGCGCCGTGCCTCGAAGTCTGCCCCACCGGCGCCATCATCCGCACCGAGTTCGACACCGTCGTCATCCAGTCGGACGTGTGCAACGGGTGCCGCGACTGCATCGCCGCCTGTCCCTTCGGGGTCATCGACATCAATCACGTGTCGGGCACGGCGCAGAAATGCACGCTGTGCTACGACCGGCTGCAGGTCGGGCTCGAGCCGGCCTGCTCCAAGGCCTGCCCGACCGATTCGATCCAGTTCGGCACCATCGCGGAGTTGCGCGCGCGCGGCCAGAAACGCGTCGAGCAGCTCAAGTCCCAGGGTGTCGACGCCTACCTGTACGGCGCCGATCCCGGCGGGCCGTTGGGCGGGCTGAACTCCTTCTATCTCCTGGTGGACAAGCCGGGTGTCTACGGTCTGCCGGAGAGCCCACGACTCCCGACTCGGAACCTGAAGCCCGCCGGAGCCCTCTCTGCCGCCAGTGCCGCGGTGCTCGGCCTGCTGGCGCTCGTGGGGCTGCGCAAGCAACGCATGGACGATATGGCCGGCACGACTTCGGGAGGGACCGCCTAATGTCCGACACCTTCTTCACGGCCTCCCCGCATTGGACCTGGTTCATCATTCCCTACTTCTTCATCGGGGGCCTGGCCGGCGGCGCGTACTTCCTCGCCGCGCTGGTCGAGTGGTTCGGCCGGCCGGAAGACCGGCCCGTGGTGCGGACGGGCTACTCCGTGGCCTTCTGGGGCGCCATCGTGAGCGGTCTCCTGCTCACCCTCGATCTCGGACGGCCGCTGCGCTTCTGGCACATGTTGTTCCAGTCGGAGCGCTTCCCGCACCTCATGTTCAAATCCTGGTCACCGATCTCGTTCGGGGCCTGGGCGATTCTCCTCTTCGGAGCGTGCGCGGCATTGTCGATGCTCGGCGCCCGTGCCGAGGAGGGGCGGTCGCAGGGAGCGCTCGCGAAGGCCCTGAGCGGCGGGACGGTCCTGGGCAAGCTGGTGGCGGGCGTCGGGGGCCTGTTCGGGTTCTTCGTGGCCGGGTACACGGGCGTGCTGCTGGCCGTCACGAACCGCCCGATCTGGGCCGACAGTCCCTGGCTGGGAGCGCTGTTCCTCGTGTCCGGCGCGTCCACCGGCGCGGCGCTGCTGACCCTGCTCGGGCCCGGGCGTGGGGCGAGCGAGCGATCCCTCAAGTGGCTCGCGTCCTTCGACAGCCGGGCGCTGGTCTTCGAGCTCGTGATCCTGATCGCGTTCATGGTGTCGTTGGGCTCGGTGGCGAGAGTCTGGCTGAGCGTCTGGGGGGTGTTGCTCCTGCTCGGTGTGGTCGGCGTGGGGATTCTTTGGCCGCTGCGGCTGCACGCGAAACCAGCGGGCGCCGTCAACGCGGCGCTGCTCGTTCTGGTCGGGGGATTCCTGCTGCGCGCGGTCACGATCCTCGCCTCGAGCGGGATCGAGTTCCACCGCGTAGCGGAGGGGGCGATGCGATGACGAGGCACCCTGTCCGACGGATCGTGTGGCTCGCCCTCGCGGCCGGGATTGCGGCATGCACGAGCCCGGAGGCGGCGCGGCAACGGGGCGGGGGTCCGGGCGGCGATCCGGGTAACCACGGTGCGGTGGTGCGAATTCACGCGGGGGCCAAGATCTACAACCGGACGCCCTGCCGAACGCCCAAGGTGAAATGCTCTGGCCCCATGCCCGCTCCCGGGTCGTAGCCGATCCGGAGCTCGCCCAGCGACTCGCCGAAGGTCGGCGGAAGCACCCGGAATCCGAAACGTGGCTCGGACTGGTCGCGGCGGCCCTCGCGGAGAGTGAGAACGACGGCGTGTGGGAGGCGGCGGTTCCCGCGACGCCGGCCGACCGGCCCGCGCGGGCGCCGCTGCTGCATCGATCGCGCATGACCGTGGCCGGCCGCGCGGCACGGCGCTGGGTGCGCCGGCTGCTCGAGCTCGATGCTCCGGCTCTGGAAAGTCTCGACCCGGGCCGTCTGGATGCGGTGGCACTGCTGGAGGCGGCCGTGTGCCAGGACGACGCGCGGGTGGACGCGCTCGCCACGACCGCCGGCGCCCCGGCCTCCGCGACTCCGGCGCTGCGCGTCGTCGCCCAGATGGCGGCGCTGCCCCTGTTGCAGGCCTGCGGCCGGAAACTCGGGTCCGAGGTGCCGTCCACGTGGTGGGAAGGCTACTGCCCCATGTGCGGCGCCTGGCCGACGCTCGCGGAATTCCGCGGGCTCGAGCACAAGCGGTGGCTCCGCTGCGGGCGGTGCGGCACGGGTTGGGAAGTCTCCTGGTTGCGGTGTCCGTTCTGCGACGAGACGAATCACGAGAACCTCGGCTACTTGGCACCCGGGGAGGGCGAGCCGACGCGGAAGGCCGAGGTCTGCGACAGCTGCAAGGGCTACGTCAAGGCGGAATCGACCGTGCGCCCCCTGCGGTCGTGGGAGGTCCTGCTGGACGATCTGACCACCGTGGCGTTGGACGTCGCCGCGCTGGACCGGGGCTACCACCGTCCCGAGCGGACCGCGTACTCCCTCGAGGCCCGGGTGGTGGAGCGGTGACCGACGAGATCCGGTTGTCCCGCCCCAGCGAGGTGTGCCGGGAGCTGCTCGCGGCCCTCGAAGCCTCCGAGGGACGCCGCAAGCGCCGCAAGCGCAACACGACCCCCGACGCGATCGGGCTGGCCATCAAGCGCGATCTGCTGGAGCGCGCCGTCGTCGCCGATCCCGAACCGGACGCGTTCGAGGCATGGCTGCTCGAGGAATGCCGGGCGGCCGGCGAGGCGGAAGGCGGCGTCCGGGCAATGGCGCTTTCGATCTTCGATGAATGGCGCCTCGCCCATGACGCGGAATCGTTTCGCAATTGGCTGGCTCAGGGCGCGCCGTCCGACGACGCGCGCCGCGAGGAATGAATCAAGGAGGGTCCATGCGCACTGGTGCTGGGGTAGTGCTGCTGCTTGCCGGGACGGCGCTGGCGGTCGCGTGCGCACAGCCCGCCGCGCCGACTCCCGAGGAGCGGGCCGCGCTGGCCGCCTCGGAGGCGGTCAACCCGCTTCGGGGAGACACCAGCTCCTACCGGATCATCTATCACCCGGCCGTCGATCTCGCGAAGCGACCCGCCAGCTAGAACCGGCGCGGGCTCAAGGGGCGAGCGCCGCGCCGCCGTACCAGATCCGCCCCGGCTCCGGGAACCCGTAGCTCGTCTCGTAGCGGCGGTCGAGGAGATTCCGCACGCCCAGGTAGAGGGACACGCGGGGGCGCGTGAAATCGCGCGACCAGCGCGAGTCGACCACCGCGTAATCGGGGAGCGCGGCGCCGAGCAGCGGCAGGGTCCTCGAAAAGTACTGTTGGCCCCCCGCGTACAGGATCGACACGCTGCCCGTGAACCCCGCGCCGGGCCGCAGCGTTGCGTCGAGGGTGGCGCGGTGACGCGGGCGATATTGGAGCGCCGTCGTCGCCGCGCCCGGGGACAGGTCCCTGGCGTGGAGGTAACCGTAGCCGAGGCGCAGCTGCAGTAGCGTCCAGGGAGCGGTCTCGGCCGCGACCTCCACGCCCCGGAACCGGTAGTGGGGGAAATTCGTCGACCGGCGGGTGATCTCGTCGACCTCGATGTAGTCGTGGACGTCGTTCTGGAACAGGGTGACGCCGACCGAGGTTCGTGAGCCCAGCGACCGCTCGATGCCGAGCTCGAATGTGTTTGCGCGCTCGGGCGCCAGGGTCGAATCGCCTGTGCTGGCGTCGTACAGCTGGCGGATGGAGGGGAAGCGGGCGCGTCTCGCGGCCGCGGCGCGCACCCGCGTGCGCGCGCCGATGTCGTAACGCGCGCCCAGCATGGCGAGGTCGGCGCGCTGCGTGGTGAGCCCGAAGGGCGACTGCCACTGCGTCCGGTACCCCGCGGTGATCCCCAGCTTCGCGAAGGGGGTTCCGGTGTACTCGATCCCTGCGCCGCCCAGGCGGATCAGCCGCTGCTGGTCGACGCTGCGCACCCGATAGAACGTCGCGGCGCCTCCTCCACCTCCACCACCTCCACCACCTCCGCCTCCTCCGCCCACCGCCACGTCCCGAATCACGCCGGTCTGGTTCCACCGGTTGCGCTCCCAGTCGATGGCCAGCGCGATGGTGCCCGCGCCGCCGAGCGAGCGGCGCGGCTCGAGGTGCACCCCGGCGATGTCCAGCGTGGAGTGGAGCCGGAACGTGCCACGCACGGTGGAGTCGTCCATCGAGGTGTAGGTCGCGTCATCGTAGCGATCGTCGTCCTCGGCCGCGTCGGTGCCGTACGCCCAGCCGCGCGCCTGCCAGGCGCCGGGGGGAGCGAAGGCGGCGGCGAGCTGCACCGCGTCGCTGCGTTGCCAGGGGTACCGCTCGAAGCGCGGCGTGGCGGCAAAGGGATCGGCGGGATCGCTGATCGCGCTGGGCGGGATCCCCTGGCTCCCCACGACGTGGTTCAGCGCGGCGCCCAGCTGCCAGGCGGCTGATGGCCGGTACCCGGCGTTCGCGTACACCGCCTCACGCCGGCGAAACGAGTTCTCGCGCAGCCCCGGGGCCTGGGCGCCGGTCGCGGAGAAACCGCCGGAGAGGGGGAACCCGTCGCGCCGGCTGCTGCTCGTGCTGACGAACACGTCGACCGTGCGACTCCCGCCCCCCGCGGCCGTCCACCCCCGGAGGGCATCCCCGGCGCCCGCCTCCACGCCCCCCTGCGTGATGCGGAGGGCTCCGGCGCCGCGGCGGGTGCGGATGTTGATGACGCCACCCACCTCGCCCCCGCCGCCGTACAGCACGGAGCTCGCCGCGGTCGTGAGCGTGATCGCCGCGATGTCCTCGGTCGGGATCATCGTGGGGTCGAATTGGCCGTCGTAAGTGGAGTTCAGCGGAACGCCATTGACGAGCACGCGCACCTGTCGCGGGCGCAAGCCGCGCACGTCGATGCGCGGCGTGCCGTCGGCGCCGGTATGGATCGAGACTCCCGGCAGGAGCGCCAGGGCTTCGTCCAGCGTCCGCGCCCCGCGGCGAGCGATGTCTTGCTCGCTCACGACGGCGGCTGACACGACGCCCGCGGCGGGAGCCGTGACCACGATGGGGCCCAGCTCGTACACGTCTCCCTGTTGCCCGGCAGCGGGAGACACGGGAGCCATCAGCCCAAGCAGTCCGGCGGCTGTCAGCCACGGGCACGTCGCGGCGCGCATTACGAAGGGCGCCGCGCTTTTGCGAATCGCAGCCACAGCCAGGTGCCGATGAGACCGCCCGCGAATCCGAAGACGAGGTGCGTCGCCAGAGGATAAAAGAGCCCTCGCGTGGCGACGGGCGTACGCCATCCCAGGGCGATCGTCGCGAGCCCCTGGAGCAACGGCTTCGTAGCAAAGGCAATCGCGGCGAGCGCACCGGCGCGGAGGCTCTGGTAGCGGATGGCCGGGGTGATGTTCATGAGTGCGTCGAACGCCAGGCCGGACACGAGGTACGCGGTCACGGAGAGCGGCTCGTGAAACCTCAGGAGCGGCAGGGTCGCAGCGGCGCCGGCGCCCACCCCCGTGATGGAGGCGCTCCAGCCGGACCCGGTGGCGCCGCGCACGGCGCCGAGCAGCGCCATCCAGAACAGTCCCTGGTGTCCGGGCAGGTGCAGGTGGCCCCGGGTCGCCGCGTGAAGCGCGGCGGCCGCGCCCCCGGTCAGCAATAGCAGGGTCACGCGCGCCCAGTCGAGGCGCGCGCCGGCCTCAATAGCGTTTGACGAGCTCCTTGGGAGCGGCTCGCCAGGAATCCGGTTCGTCATGATCCGCCCTTTCCACGAGGAGGACCGCTCGACCGTCGATCAGCACGGCGCGCGGCCAGGGCCCGAGATCGACCAGCGCCTCGTCGCGCTCGATCGGCGTGCCGTTCACCGTCTGCACCCGTTCGATGCCGGTTGCCGCCGCGAGGTCGGCGACGCGGTAGCGCCGGTCCGCGGCTTCCCGCAGGCCCGGGAGCCAGAGAAACCGCCCATCGCTGCCGCTCGCGCGCAAGCCGACGGCGGCGAGTGCGCCGATCACACCGCCCCCGTCTCCTGTGAGGCCCTCGAGCACCACGCGGCCGGCGAGCCGCTCGGCGTCGCGGCGCTCCAGCACGGCGCGCTTGGCGCGCTGTCCGAACGCCTGGATCTCGGCACCCGCCGCATCGAACGGGATGATGCACAACCCGGCGTCCGCGCCGGGGGCGCTCTCGGCGACCAGGAACTCGCGGCATGCGACCGCGAGCGCCGCCTCGGCGTCGGGCCGCGCGCGTACGGTGAGACAGGCGGCGCTGTTGTGGGACGTGTAACGGATGCGGGGGTCGACGAGCAGCTGGTGACGGGTGATGCCCCCAGGCAAGGCGATGCCCGCCGCCTCGAGCCGGCGCCCGAGCTCCCGGGCGTGGAATCCGGTGCCGCGGCTCTCGGGGTCGTCGGTGTCGTCCACGCCGATCAGGAACCGTATCTGCTGCCCGGCTGATCCGGTCATCGTCACCGTCCAGTGCGCAGCGAAACTACACCCGGCATCACGGGCGGCAACCGGCGGTCGCTCCTCTTGACTTTCGACAGGAGCGGCGCCCTATTTGTCGGAACTCGACACAAGCGATCCATGGCCACCTCGTCCACCGACGTTTTGCGCGGCACCCTCGATCTCCTGATCCTGAAGACCCTGACGCTCGAGCCGATGCACGGGTGGGGCATCAGCCAGCGCATCGAACAGATCTCGCGTGGCGTGCTGGACGTGAACCAGGGCTCGCTCTACCCGGCGCTGCAGCGGCTCGAGCTCAAGGGCTGGATCGACAGCGAGTGGCGCACCAGCGATCACAACCGCCGGGCCCGGTACTACCGGCTGACGCCGCAGGGCCGGCGGGCGCTGGGGACCGAGACCGAGGGCTGGCGGCGCTACGTGTCCGCGGTCGACTGCATCTTGGAGAGCGCCTGATGGGATTCGTGCGCGGGGTGCTGCTGCGGTGGCGCGCGCTGTTCCGGCGTGCCGCGACCGAGCAGGAGCTGGACGATGAGATCCGCCACCACCTGGAGCTCGAGGCCGAAAAGAATCGGGCGCGGGGACTCGCCCCCGACGAAGCACGCCGGGCGGCGCTGGTGCGCTTCGGCGGAGTGGAAGTGGTGAAGGAGGCGCATCGCGACGGACGCGGTGTGCGCTGGCTGGAGGATGCCGTCGCCGACGCGCGCTTCGCCCTGCGGACGCTGCGACACAATCCGGCCTTGAGCGGCGCCGCCATCCTGACCCTCGCCCTCGGCATCGGCGCCAACACCGCAATCTTCTCCGCCGTCAACGCGGTCATCCTGCGCCCATTGCCGTTCCCACATGCGGAACGCCTCGTGATGCTCTCGGAGGACAACCCCGAGAAGGGGTGGCGCCGGCAGGTCGCCGCCCCGGCCAACTACCTCGACTGGAAGGAGCGGGTCCAGGCCTTCGAAGACGTCGCGGCGTACGCTCCCGGGGGAGGCACCACTCTGAGTGGCCTGGACATCCCGCGGCGCGTGCGCGAGCGGGCGGTGACGGGCAACTACTTCGCCGTGCTCCAGGTCCGTCCGGAGGCCGGTCGGGTGTTTGTGGACGCCGAGACTTGGAGCGGGGGAACTCCCGTCGCCGTCGTCAGCCATCGCCTGGCACGGGACCTGTTCGGCGGCGACGAACGCGCCGTCGGCCGCACCATCTCGCTCGACGGCACGCTCACCGAGATCGTGGGCGTCATGCCTGCGGATTTCACCTTCGCGGCCGATTCCTTCGACCTGTGGCGTCCCATGCGCTGGGATCCCCAGCTCCGGTCGCAGGACTTCTTCCGGCGCGCCCATTGGCTGCGCGTGGTGGCCCGGTTGAAGCCCGGCGTGACCCCGCGGGCGGCCGACGCGGAATTCCAGACGGTCGTGCGTCAGCTGCAGAACGAGTATCCGGTCACCAACCGGGTGATGGGCGCGGATCTCGTGCCGCTGCACGAATTCCTCGTGGGCGACGTGCGATTGGCGCTGCTCTTCCTGCAGGCCGCCGTCGGCCTGCTGCTGCTGATCGCCTGCGCGAACGTGGCCAATCTGCTCCTGGCCCACGCGCTCGGCCGGGAGCGGGAGGCTGCCCTGCGGCTCGCGCTGGGCGCGGGGCGAGGCCGCCTCGCGCGGCAGGCGCTCACCGAGAGCCTGGTGCTCTCCGCGCTTGGCGGACTGGCCGGAGTGGCGTTGGGGTGGTACGGGACGCGGGCGCTCGCCGTACTGCAGCCACCCGGCATGCTGCCCGTTGCGCATGTGCCGATGGACGTGTCGGTACTCGCGGCGATGGTCGCCCTCACGACGCTCACCGGATTGCTCTTCGGGTCGGCGCCGGTCCTGTGGAGCGCGCGCCGCGTCCCGGCCGAAGTACTGAAGGAGGGAGAGCGGACCGGCACGAGCCGGCGTCTGCGGACGTGGGCCGACACGCTGGTGGCGGGGGAGGTCGCACTGGCGCTGATCCTGACGGTGGGCGCGGGGCTGCTGGTTCGCAGCTTCTGGCGACTGCAGCGCGTTCCGGTCGGGCTCGACGCCCACGGCGTGCTCGCGGTCGGCATCGAGCTTTCGCGAGGATACGACAGCGCCGCCAGCCAGCACGCATTCTACGAGGCACTGGAGGAGCGAGTGCGCGCCCTCCCTGGCGTCGTGGGGGCGGCCGAGGCGGTCGTCGCGCCCTTTGCGGGCAGCGGCGTGGCGTACACCAGCGACTTCCACATCGCGGGTCGGCCGGCGAACGACTACGGCACCGAGGTGGGGCACGATTTCGTGACGCCCGACTATTTCCGGACGCTGCGGATTCCGCTGCGCGCGGGACGGTACTTCACGCCCGCCGACCGGTCGGGCTCGGTGCCGGTGACGATCATCAACGAGGCGCTGGCACGCCGGTACTTCCGGGGCGAGGATCCGATCGGACAGCGGATCACCTTCGACAAGATCCCCGATTCGACGTCGGTGTGGCGCACCATCGTCGGGGTCGTCGGGGATGTGCGGCAACGTGGCCTGTCGATCGAGCCGCTGATCGAGGCGTACGAGCCGGCGGCGCAGAACGCCAACAGCTACATGACGCTGTTCGTGCGGGCCGAAAACGAAGCAGCGGCGCTCGCGCCCGCCGTCCGCCGAGTCGTCAGCGGGCTCGACCGGGACCTGGCGCCCGATCTGGTGCGGCCGCTGGAAGGCATGCAGGCACGCTCCATCGCGGATCGGCGATTCCTCATGTGCCTGCTGTTGATCTTCGCCGTGACCGGCGTGCTGCTCGCCCTGGTGGGTGTCTACGGCGTGATGACGCAGCTGGGCCGCCGGCGCACCCGCGAGATGGGCATTCGGCTGGCGCTCGGCGCGCGCGCTCCACAGGTACAGTGGCTCGTCGTCCGGCACGGCCTCCAGGTGGTCGGCGTGGGGCTCGCGCTGGGTTTGTCGGGGGCGCTGGCCGGTGCGCGGGCGATCCGCACTCTCCTCTATGAGGTGCCACCACGTGACCCGACGACTTTCGTCACCGTTTCCGTCTTGTTGGCGCTCACCGCGTTGATCGCCTCCTGGCTCCCGGCGCTGCGGGCCAGCCGGGCTGATCCGGCGGGAGTGCTCAGGACCGAATAAATCATCTATAAACAGCAACAAACTTGACGAAACAGTAGTAGTTGTTCATCATAGGAGGTCCTCCTTGGAGCCTCCTATGGCCGAACGCGCCGCCCCCATCACCAGCTACCGGGACTTCCTTGCCGCGCTGCTCAGTAACCGGGAACAATTCTTCGAAGAGGTGGTGGACGGGACCGGGCTCGGCAAGAAGCTCCTGCACAGCACGCTGACCGTCGTTGCCCTCGCGGGCTTTTTCGGTCTCGTGGCGGGTGCGTATTCCGGCCCCGCCCAGGCGATCTCGGCAGGGATCAAGCTGCCGCTGCTGTTCTTCGCGACCTTCGTGATCTGCTTCCCGGCGTTCTTCGTGGTGCAGGTGCTGGTCGGGTCGCGGTTGCGGCTGCCGCAGGTGGTCGTGCTGGTGTTCGGCGCGCTGTCGCTCACCTCGATCCTGCTCGCGGCGTTCGTGCCCGTCATCGCATTCTTCCTGCTCACCGGCGCGAACTACTACTTCCAGCATCTGCTCAACATCGCCATCGCGGGAATCGCCGGCGCGTACGGGATGTACGCGCTGCACGAAGGCCTCGCCGTAGTGTGCGACAAGCGCGGCGTCTATCCGCGCAAGGCGCTGACCATCATGCGGGCCTGGGTGCTGTTGTTCGCGTTCGTGGGCGTGCAGCTCGCCTGGAACCTCCGGCCCTTCCTGGGCGACCGCAATCAACCGTTCCGCGTCTTCGGGAGCTACCAGGGCAACTTCTACACGGCCGTGATCTACGCGGTCAACAAGTTGTTCAGCGGGGAAGACCAGCCGGCTACACGGCGCCGCCCGGGCGTGACCGACAGCCTGCCCTTCACGACCTCACCGGTCGATACCGCCCGACTGCGCCGGCCATGAGCGGCACACCTCCCGAGATCCTCACCATCGACGAGGTCGCCGCCTACCTGCGGCTCACGCCCCAGACGATCTACAAGTGGGCGCAGGAGAAGCGCATCCCGGCGGTGAAGCTGGGGAAGGAGTGGCGCTTTCGCCGCAGCGTCATCGACCGCTGGTTCGACGAGCAGCTGTTGGGGAATGACTCCCGCTTCGGACACCTCAAGGACGCGGAGCAGGGGTGAAACGGGCCGCGCTTCTCCTCCTGGGCATCGCCGCCGGCGCTGGGGCGCGTGCCCAGACCCCAGAGTCCCCGATCCGGTTGGCGCTCGGCTTCGGGGTCGATACCGCCCGATCGCCCGAACGGGAGATTCTCGCACTGTACCGCCATTACCTCACGCATCGTCAGGATACGATCCGCCCCCATCCCGATTGGGCGACGGTCGAGCAGCGACGGTGGCCGGCCTTCGATCTGCTGGGCAGCTACATCTATCAGGGCTTCTCCGCTTTCACGGTCGTGCATCTCGCTCCCGCCCCCGGCCTCGACAGCACCTTCCTCATCCGCACCCTGATCTCGTCGGTGGATGATTCGACGGGGGCGGTCCGGCCGCTGGCGCTGTTTCGGGTCTACGCCGTGCGCGAGGCGGGGCGCTGGGTGCTCGCCAACGCCCTGCCGCGGATGACGCGGGATTGGCGCCACGACACGATCGACCCCGTGACCTTCGTGTATCCGCCGACCCGCGCGTTCGACCGCACACGCGCCACGAGCGCCGCCCGATTCGTCGATTCGCTGGCTCACGCGTTCGCCCTGCCGGTGCCGCAGATCGGCTACTACTTCACCGACGATCTGATCGAGACGTTCCGGGCCCTCGGTCTCGAATTCTTCCCGCTGGGCGCCGACACGGTGGGTGGCCGCTCGAACACCTCCGACCGGCTCGTCTTCATCGGCTCGTCGTCGAGGGGCGAAGACTACCGCCACGAGCTCGCCCACGTCGTCCTCCAGCCCCTGCTCGGCCGGGGTCGCACCGCCGGCCTGGTCATGGAAGGTCTGATGACGTGGGCCGGGGGCTCGGCGGGCCTCGATTTCCAGGACCTGTTGCCTGACCTCGCGGCCCACGTCGCGGCGCATCCGGGGCTCACCCTCCGGGACATCATGGAAGCGCCGCCGCCCCGTGTCGGTACGCTGGACGTCGGCTACGACGGGTTCGCCGTGCTGTGCGACATGATCGCCGCAGCCGGCGGAGTCGCGGCGCTGCGCGACTGGCTGCAGGCAGGAGCGGAACCGGACTCGGTGCTTGGCGCGGCCGCGCGCCTGCTCGGCGTGCCGAAGGATCAGCTCGACGCGCGATGGCGGCGGCACCTCGCGAGGACCGCCGCTGCATTCCGGCCTGACTTCGCCGCCGCGCGGGAAGCGGAGATCCGCCGGACGTGGCTTCGGTATCTGGAGTCCAAGGCGCCGTACTGGCACCTGGGCTCCTGGCAGCCATCACCCTACTGGCAACCGGCCGAGCAACGACAGTGGCGCGTGTACGCCCTCGCCATGGCGTACCTGCCGGACAGCGCCAGGCCGGAAGTGCTCACCATCGAGCCGGTCTCGGACAGTGTGTACCGCGTCGTCACGCGCTTCGACGAGGACAGCGCCACGAGCCCGATGCGCTCACCCAGCGTGAGGATGACCGTCTTCGCGGTCCGTTCCGGAGACGGATGGGTCTTCTCCAACGCCCTGCCGCGTCTCACCAGCACCTGGCGTCAGGAGACGGTCGGTCCCATCACCTACGTCATGGAGCCCGGCTACCCGTTCGACCGCGGCCGTGCCGAGGGCGCCGTCGCATTCATCGATTCCGTCGCCACGACGTTCGGCGTGCCTCGTCTCGAAGCGCTGACCTACTACCTGACGACGTCGGTGGACCAGGTGTACCGCATCATGGGACTCGAGACGGACATCACCTGGGGTCCGGTGGGCGGCGTCGCGCAGCCGACGAACCACCAGCTCTTCTCGGGTATCCCGGCGGTGGGCGAGAACTACCGTCACGAGCTGGCGCACATGGTGCTCCTGCCCTTGATGGGAAACACATCGTATCTCGTCTCGGAAGGCGTGCCCACCTGGCTGGGTGGAACGACCGGGACGGACTTTCGCACGGCTGCTCGCGGGCTGGCATCCTTTCTGGCGGAACATCCGGCCGTGACGCTCGACTCGATTCTCTCGGGGCGCTTTCGGGAGCAGTATTATCCGGCCGGCGCGGTCTTCGTGCAGATGGTCTACGAGCGGGGTGGCATGGAGGCGGTGAAGCAGCTGTACATTGCCGGCGTTGGAGCGGAGCTCCAAGCGAATATGACACGGCTGTTTGCGCGTGCATGGCCGGCGATCGTCGCGGAATGGCGCAGGCGCGCGCTGCGCTATGGGTCCCCTTAGGGGTTTTGCGGTATTTTGCAGTTTCGCCTGCGCGAGGCGAGAGCAGGCCTACGATGGAGTAGACCACCCGACAGTCTAACCTCAATCAGCCAAAGTAGTAGCGACACCCCGACGGACACGGCATATCTGTTGCGTTCCTACCTCACCCGGCGCCTGCATCAGCGCCCTTCCAGAAGCGTTGCCGCACCGACCCATTGCCCGGGGATCGCGCCATGGCCGTCTCGCTCAACAAGTTCTTCGGTCACCAATCCGACACCGCCGAGCTCCCCGCCGAGCTGCGCGCCATTCTGGCGCAGATGCGCCAGGAGCGCGCCGCCTTCGAAGCGCTGCATACCCGCGCGCAGGAATCCGCCCAGCAGCTCAATCAGATCGTCCAGCCGCTGGAGGAGACGCGCCGCTCGGTGAGCGAGGTGCAATCGCGCGTCAAGGCGCTCGAACGGGTTGTCCCCGTGCTCGCCACGCTCGACGAGCAAACCGAAGGGGTCGCGAAGCTGCAGCGGCGCATGGAGACGCAGCTGGGGCACTCCTCCGACGATGCCAAGCGGCTGCGCGGCGAGATCCAGGAGTTGCGCGGTCAGCTCGAGCAGGCGCTCGCGCTCAAGAGCGAGCTGGGCGCCTTTCTGGAGCGCGCCGCGGAGCTGAGCAAGCTTCGCGGTGACGCGGACTCCGCCCTGACGCAGCTCCGCGAAGTGACGCAGAGCTACGACCGGGTGCGCGAGCGCCAGGAGGAGCTGCGCCGCGCGAGCGAGTCGGCCGCGCAGCGGCTCAACGCGTTCGAGGAACGGCAACAGGACGCTCAGGGCGGCGTGGTCGCCGCCGAGGCACGCGTCGCCGGCCTGGAACGTACCCTTACCCACCTGACGCAGGTGGCCGCCGACGCCGCGCAGAGTGCGCGTCAGCTCGGATCTCTGAAATCCCTCACCGACGCGGTCTCCCAGAAGGTCACGGCCATCGAGCAGCAGCGTGAAGTCGTGGAGCGCACCTCCGCCCAGATGACGCGTCTGCTCGAGCTCGACCGGGAGCTCGAAGAGCGGACGCGCGCCCAGGAAGAGGGCGCCAAGCGTCTCGGCGCGATGGAAGCGAAGCTCGCCGAGCTGCAGGCCGCCCATGAGTCGGTCCTCTCGGGCTCGATGCAGGTGCAGACGCAGCACGAGGAGCTCAGGCGTGGAGACGAGGAACTGCGCGGCCGTCTCGCCACGCTGCGGGATGACGTGGAGCGCACCGTCAAGCGCTTCGAGCTGGAGAACCAGGGCCTCGACTCCGTGGGGCAGCGCATCCAGGATCTGCGCGGCGGCCTGACGGAGCTGGAAGGTCGCGTGCGGTCGCTCGACGAGGCGAGCCAGCGGATCTCCGAGGTGCAGGCGCGGACCGAGGGGCTGCGGGTACAGCTGGACGATGTGGCCGAGGACGTCGGGGAGCTGGAGCAGCAGGCCGAGCGAGTTCGGGCCATCGAGGCCACCGCCGTCCGGCTCCAGGAAACGGTGGAGGGCGTGGCCCAACGCACGGCGCGCCTGGAGCAGTCGAAGCCAGTGGTCGAGGCGGTGCTGCACGACGTCGCGAGCTTGCGGGGCACGCATGAAACCGTCAAGGACGCGCTCGAGCAGCTTCAGGCGGCCGAGGCCGACCTCGCGCGGGCCCGCGAGGGCCAGGCCGGTACGAAGGCGTGGCTTGCCGGCGTGACCGCATCGGTGGACGCCTTGCGGGAGGAGCTCGAGGAGGTCGAGGACCTGCGTCCCACGGTCGAGGTGGTCAAGAACGAGGCGAGCCGGCTGGCCCAGTCGGTGGGCGAGTTGGAGGCGCGCCGGCAGCTGGTGGAGGAGCTCAACGCGAAGCTCGCCGACCTCGCCGGCCGCGGGGCGCAGATCGAGGAGCGGACCCACACGCTGCTGGGCCGGTTGAACGGGGCCGACGAGCGGTTCCTCGCCCTGGCGGCGCACGCCGAGGAAGCGGGACGCATCGAGCAGCTGGTACCGGCCGCGGTCGCGACGGTGGAGCGGGTCGAGCGGCGCGTGGCGGACGTGGATGCGACGCTCGCGTCGGTCGAGGCGCGCACGCAGAGCGTGGAACATCTGGCGGATCGCACCAACGCGCTGGGTCAGGAGCTCGATCGCCGTCAGGCCGCACTCGACAAGGCCGCCGAGCACCTCGCGGAGGCGTCACGCCTGCGGGAGCAGGCCGTCAACGCGGCGCAGCAGCTGGAAGAGCGGAGCGATCGGCTCAGCGGTGCGCTCGGGACGGCGGGCAGCCGGATGGGCGAGATCACGGCGGCGCTGGACGAGCTCGATGGGCGCGCCGGCGGACTCCGGTTGGTGCAGAAGCGGATGTCGCAGTTCGAGGAGCGGCTGACCAGGTGGGAGGTGCTGGAGGCGTCCCTCACCCGCGGTCTGGAGCAGGTGGTGGATCGGCGCTCGACGCTCGACGCGCTGGCCGCGGACATGCAGCGACTGTTCGACCTGGCCGAGCGGACGACGAACGACGTCCGCGCCATCGCCGACGCCAAGGAAGAGATCACCGTCACGCGGCAAACCCTCGAGCGCATCGTGTCGCTCGCCGGGGACGTGCAGGAAGCAGCCGGCACGCTCGACCACCGCAAGCGGCAGATCGAGCAGGCGGAGGAACGGCTCGGGCGGGTGGAGACGCTGCTCGCCGACGTCCAGTCGAATCTCGAGCTGCTGCACGGCCAGAAGGCCGTGGTGGACCAGGTCAGCGGGACCGTGGCGTCGCTGGAGCTGCACGCCAAGCGGGCCGAAGCGCTGATCGATACGCTGCGCGAGGAGCGAGACGTCACCGACCAGGTGCGCGAGGCTCTGGCCCAGCTCCGTCAGGAGGAGGTCGTCGCCAAGACGGCCTGATCGGGAGGCAGCGTGCCGAGCCTGCGTCGTTCGGCCATGTGGGCGCCGAGATCGATCGCAGTCTTGAGAAGGATGAGCAGCGCGAGTGCTGGCACGGCGGAGCCGAGGGCCTGCACGAGGAAGGCCCCGCCGATGATCGCGACGTGGAGCACCATCACCCTGGCGTAGGGTTGCGTCATGAGCTGACTCAACCCTACCCGGCGGTACTCGCCCCCCGCCAGGTAGTTGTGAAGGAAGGAAAACCCGTGGCTCGCGACCAGCGCGGCCAGGGCCCAGCCGAGACCGGACTGCCGGATGGCCGTGAGCACGATGTGCGGGGTGAATCCGAGTCCGCCCTGCTTGAAATCGCCGCCGAACAGGGCGAACACGAACACCCCGTGTACGAAGGCGAATCCGCCGTAGTGCACGCAAAAGAAAGGTACGAGAAAGATCTTCCCTGCCTGCGCCACCGGGTCCGGAGGCCGGGCCCACAGCATCCGCAGCACGTTGAACACACCCACCACCACGTTCTCGCACCAGTAGAGCAACACCACCGCGAACACGGTCCAGTGGTGGGCCAGCACGCCGAGCAACGGAATGACATTGGCGGTGACGAGCACCACGGACGAGATGGGCCAGCGGCGCTGCGGTGCGGCGGTGGGCCTCGGTTCAGCGGACACAGGGACTCCCGCGTAGATTCGCCGGATTCCGACCCACGAGGATGACGATGCGGTGGCTTCTGCGCCAGACCCTGCGCTGGCTGGTGTTCGTGGTATCTCCGCTGGCCGCCCAACAGCTGCCGCGGACGACGCCCGAGCGGACGAACTACGCCGCTACGTCCACCCACGCGGAGGTCGGTGCGTTTCTCGACAGCCTGCAGCGCGCCGGCGCGCCCATCACCGTCACCGACATGGGCGTCAGCGCACTCGGCAAGCCGCTCTACCTCGTGATCGCCTCCGACCCGGCCGTGACATCCCCTGCGGAAGCGGCCGCGTCGGGCAAGCTTGTGGTGTACGTCCAGGCGAACATCCACGGCGGCGAGGTGGAGGGAAAAGAGGCCGTGCTGGCGCTGTTGCGCGAGATCGCCGGGCCGCGCCATGCCTTACTCGACCGCCTGGTGATCCTCGTGGTGCCCGACTACAACCCCGACGGCAACGATGCGCTGGGCCCGCAGGCGGTAAACCGATCGGAGCAGAACGGTCCCGAGCAGGTGGGCCGCCGGCCCGACGGGCTGAACCTCGACCTCAACCGCGATTACTTCAAGGCGGAGGCGCCCGAGACCCAGGCCTCACTCGCGCGCGTGTACGCCTCCTGGGACCCGGCGGTGATGATGGACCTCCACACCACCGACGGGACCCTCCACGGGTACCTCCTCACCTACGCACCGCCGCTCGATCCGGTGGGCCCGCCGGGACCGACGCAGTACGCCCGGGACCAGATGCTCCCCGCCATCCGGAAGACGCTCCAGGACCGCTATCACGAGCCGATCTTCGATTACGGCAACGTGGACGACCCCCTCGCGCCCAAGAGCTGGGACACCTACGCCCCGCTCGGCTGGTACGGCACCAATTACGTGGGGCTGCGGGGGCGGATCGGCATCCTCTCCGAAGCGTATTCCCACGCCGACTTCAAAACCCGGATCCAGGTGACGCACGACTTCGTCGTGGAAACGCTGGAGTATGCGGCGCAGCACGCGGACGACATTCGCCGCCTGGAGCGGGACGCTGATCGCCAGACCACGCTCGAGGGTGCGGGGCAGCGCCCACGGCCGGCACTCGCCACCGCCTACCGGCTCGCGGGTCGTGGGGAGGAGCCGGTGGTGCTCGAGGTGATGCGCCCCAATCCCGACTCGGCGCGCGGGGCTGAGCGCCCGCGCTTCCTGCCGACCGGCGAGCTGCGGACCTACCGGCTTCCCGTCAACGACCGCTTCGTCGATTCGCTCACGCAGACGCTGCCGGCGGGCTATTTCCTGCCGCCGTCGGCCGGCGGGATCGTGCGGTTGCTGCGGCTGCACGGCGTGCAGGTGGCGCGTCTCGCCGAGTCCTGGTCCGACACGGTCGAGGCCCTCGGGATCACCCAGCTCAACTGGGGCCCGCGGGAGTTCCAGGGGCACCACCTGCTCCAGGTAACGGGACAGTATGCCCGGGAGCGCCGGACCCTGCCGGCCGGCAGCTTCTACGTGACGACGGCACAGCCGCTCGGGCGCCTGGTGTTTGCGCTGCTCGAGCCCGCAGGCTACGGCATCGCACGCTGGGGGATCTTCGACCGCTGGCTGGGGTCGGAGTTCGGAGCGTATACCGGCCTCGTCTACGGCTCCAGCCGGGCGAGGGAATTCCCGCAATGGCGCGCGCTGCGGCCCCCGCGCGCCGCGATGCGGGTGCTGTCGCGGGGCGCTGACCTGGCGCCCGGTGATATGACCCCTTGAGCGCCGGCGGGCGGCCGCGCAACTTGCGCGCTGGCTCGCGCCCCCGAGGACGATCATGCGGATCGGAGCGGTTCTTCTCGCCGTCGTCGTCGCCGCAGGCTGTGATGGAAGCGGTGGAGGTGGAGGAGGCGATGGAGGTGGAGACGGGGGGGAGGTGCAGCCCGGCACGCGCGTCGTGAACATGATCCCCGCCTCCTTGAGTGGCGAGACTGCTCAGGATGCCGAGCCATTCTTGGCGGTGCTCGCCGGGAACTCCGCGATCATGGCGGCCTCGGCATTCACGCCCAATCCCGCTGGCCCTTCCAGTACGACCGCCCCCATCTTCGTCACGCAGGACAGCGGCCGCACGTGGGCGCTGCGGGCGACCGTCCCCAGCGATGTGACGACAGCTGATATCACCGAAGCCTTCGACGGTGGCGGCGGCGACCTCTACGCGGGCATCCTGTCGCTGTCGGGGACTCTGGCGCTCGACGAGCTCAAGACGGGTGATGTCTTCTCGCCGACGCCGATGAGCGTGCAGGCCTCCCGGGACAACGTGGATCAGCCGTTCGTGCGCGCCACCACCGTCGGCACCGCCGACCGCGTCTACATCGGCATGAACGATTTCGACGCGCCCGCGGGGCGAACGGCCACGGTGGACGTGTCCCAGAACGGCGGGGCGAGCTACACCTCGGCCCGCATTGAGTCGCGCAACACCGCCGACCAGGACGGTCCGTCCATTCGACCCAGCGTCGCCGTCGATCGCACCGTGTACGTCGCGTATTTCGGGTGGCGGAGTTTCGACGGCAACGTGGCGACGAGCGACGTGGTCGTGGTGCGGGACGATTCCGGCGCCGCCGGCGGTAATCCGTTCCGGAGCCTGGTCGATCCGGGTGACGGCCTCCCGGGCCGGATCGTGGCGCACAGCGTGTCGATCCCCTGGTCCAATGCACCCACCCTCGGCCAGGAGCGGATCGGATCCACGCTCGCCCTCGCCGTCGATCCCAATCACAGCGCGGTGGTCTACGTCGCCTGGGCGGACCGGGTCGGCTCCGGGGACATCTACACCATCCATCTGCGGCGCTCGGCCGACCGCGGAGCCACCTGGAGTGGCGACATCCGTACCGTGGTCAACGCGACCAACGCCGCGCTCGCGGTGGCCGACAACGGGACCGTGGGATTCCTGTATCAGCAGCTCAGCGGCAGCGGCGCCGCGAGTCGCTGGGTGACGCACCTCGAGCGGTCCAAGGACGGCTTCGTCACGACCAGCGATCTCGTGCTGGCGACCGTGCCGGCGAATACGCCGACCGTCGATTTCCTTCCGTATCTGGGCGACTACGCCGGCTTGCTGGCGGTGAGTGGCGAGCTGCGCGGGGTCTTCTCGGCGAACAACACGCCGGACTCCACTTCCTTCCCCCAGGGCGTGGTGTATCAACGGAGCGCGGATTTCGCCAGCCACCGCCTCCTGGACGGCGGCGGCGCGGTCGTCGCCGTTTCCATCGATCCGTTCTACTTCAGCGTGCCGGTCTTGCCATGAGAACGGGCTTTCTCGATCTGGTGCGAATGGGGATGGCCGGGCTGTTGCTCCACATGCCCGTGCGCCTCGAAGCGCAGCGCACCCGGCATGCTATGATGCGTCAGGCGGACCTGATCTTCGTCGGGACCGTCACTGCGGTCGGGACGGCATCGATGGCCGGCGTCCCCGTGTCCCAGCGGACTCTATCAGTCAGAGTCGACGCCGTGCTCGAGAAGTCGGCGGCGGTGCGGCTGGGGGCGGGCGACACCGTGACGGTCGAGGCGGAAGCTCCCGGGGTGCTCGCGCTGGGGAAGCAGGCCATCTTCTATACTCGGGCATGGCTGTTCGGGCGTGGTATCGCTGCCCAGGAGGTCGGCCATGAGACGTTGGCGACGCGCCGGTCGGCGGCGGCGCTGGTGCCCCTGCGGGACTCCGTGTCACGGGTGCGGCGCCAGGTGAGCGACTCGACCCTGCAGGCGCGTATCCGGGCTGCGGACCTGGTCGTCGTCGGACGCGTCGAGACCATCCGTCCCGCGTCGCTGGCCGCGACGCCCGGGGGGCGCCGCCGGGTCACGGAGCACGATCCTGCCTGGCAGGAGGCGGTCGTGGTCGTCGAGACGATGATCAAGGGCGCCGCCCCTGCCGACCAGCGCGTCGTCGTGCGATTCCCGGGGTCTCTCGACGTCGCCTGGCGCACCATGCCCCGGTACGCCGTGGGGCAGGAGGGGACGTTCCTGCTGCGGCGCGACCGGGTCTCGGGCACGCCCACCGCGATGGTCGCCGGCCGACAGGTGACCGCCTACGCGGCGCTCAGCACCCAGGACGTCCTGACCAAGCAGGACGCGGCACGGGTGCAGGCCCTGGCGCGGCCGTAGGCCAGACCCGGTATCTTGCAGCGATTAGCCGCTTCCCGGGCCCGCGTCTGCTTCCACGCGGGGGCCGGGTTGTGCGTAAGCATACGGTCGCCGTCGCGACTCACCCTGCGTCAGGGATGTGCATACGCCCGTGTCCCGATTCCAGTCTGTTCTGCTGTGCTCGCTGCCGGTGGCCGTGCTGGCGCTCGCCTGCTCGTCGCGTCCCGAGGGAGGGCCGGCCCGAATTCCCGTGAGCGTCGCCCGCGTCGAGCGCCGGGCCGTTCCCTACGAGATCCAGGCCACCGGCACGGTCGAGCCGATGCGGACCGTCACGGTGACGTCCCGCGTGGGCGGCATGCTGCAGCGCGTGCGCTTCGCCGAGGGTGAGGAGGTCGCCGAGGGGAAGGTCTTGTTCGAAGTCGACTCCCGGCCCTTCGCCGCGGCGCTGCAGCAGGCCGAGGCCAACCTGAGCCGGGACGTCGCCCAGGCGGAGAACGCGATCCGGGAGGCCGCGCGCTACCAGGCGCTCGTGAAGGACCGGTTCGTGACGGAAGAGGACTATCAGGCGCGGCAGGCCACCGCCGACGCGCTGACGGCGACGGTGCGGGCGGATTCGGCGGCCCTGACGGTGGCCCGGCTCAACCTCTCCTACGCGACCATCCGGGCCCCGATCACCGGGCGCACCGGGGGGCTGCTGGTGCACGAGGGGAACCAGGTGGTCGCCAACCAGGCGGCCCCGCTCGTCACCATCAACCAGCTGCGGCCCATTCTGGTGCGGTTCGCCGTGCCAGCGACCGACCTTCCCGAGGTGCAGCGGCACGCCGGCAAGGCACTGCGCGTGGAGGCGCGGCCGGCGCAGGATTCGACGACGTTCGCGGGCGAGCTATCGTTCGTGGACAATCACGTGGACTCGAGTACCGGCACCGTGCTGCTCAAGGGGCGGTTCCCCAACCGCGAAGGACGGCTGTGGCCGGGGGCGTTCGTCGCCGTGACGCTGGTGCTCGACGTCCAGACGGACGCGCTGGTGATTCCGGAGCAGGCGGTGCTCAACGCGCAGCAGGGGACGTTCGTGTTCGTAGTCGACCCCGACGGGACCGCCAAGCAGCGGCCGGTGACCGTGCGGCGCCGGGCGGATAGCCTGGCGGTGATCGACGCCGGCCTCGAGCCGGGGATGCTCGTAGTGACCGACGGGCAGCTGCGCCTCACGCCGGATGCCCGGGTCGAGATCCGCGGCGGGCCCCGGACCGAAGCGGACCCGCCGGGGGAGGGCCGCCAGTGAACCTCTCGGGATTGTTCATACGCCGTCCGGTCGCCACGACGCTCGTGATGCTGGCGATTCTGTTGTTCGGCGTGATGGGCTACCGGCTGCTGCCGGTGAGCGACCTGCCGAACGTGGACTTCCCCACGATCACCGTGTCGGCCGGCCTCCCGGGGGCCAACCCGGAGACGATGGCCTCGGCGGTCGCGACGCCGCTCGAGAAGCAGTTTTCGACGATCGCGGGCATCGACGCGATGACGTCGACGAGTTCCCAGGGAAGCACGAACATCACGCTGCAGTTCACCCTGTCCCGCAACATCGACGCGGCGGCGCAGGACGTACAGGCGGCGCTTTCGCGGGTCCAGCGCCAGCTGCCGCGGGACATGCTGCCCCCGTCCTTCCGCAAGGCGAACCCCGCCGACTCGCCGATTCTATTCCTCGCCGTGAGCTCGCCGACGCTGTCCCTGTCGGCGCTGGACGAGTACGCCGAGACGTTCCTCGCCCAGCGCATGTCGACCGTGGACGGGGTGGCGCAGGTGTCGGTCTTCGGGTCGCAGAAATACGCGGTGCGGGTCCAGGTGGATCCGCAGGCGCTGGTGGCGCGGGGTATCGGCATCGACGAGGTGGCGGCTGCGGTCGACGCGGGCAATCCGAACGTGCCGACGGGCACGTTGTGGGGTCCGCACCGCGCCTACACCGTGCTGTCGGACGGCCAGATCCAGAGCGCGCCCGAGTTCCGGCGGCTCGTGGTCGTCTACAAGGACGGGGCGCCGGTGCGCCTGCAGGACGTGGCGCGGGTGCTGGACGACGTGCAGGACAACCGGACGGCGAGCTGGTTCGACGGGTCGCGCGCCATCGTGCTGGCGGTGCAACGCCAGCCCGGCACCAACACCGTGGCGGTGGCGACCGCGGTGAAGCGGGCGGTGGAGGCGCTCACCCCCATGCTCCCGGCCTCCGTGCGCATCCAGACGCTGTACGACCGCTCGCTGTCGATCAACGACTCGGTGAACGACGTCAAGGTGACGCTGTTCATCACGCTCTGCCTCGTGGTCCTCGTCATCTTCCTGTTCCTGCGCAACCTCTCGGCAACCGTAATCCCCAGCCTGGCCCTGCCGCTCTCGATCGTCGGCACATTCGCAGCGATGTTCCTGCTGGGCTACAGCCTCGACAACCTGTCGCTGATGGCGCTGACACTGTCGGTGGGGTTCGTGGTGGACGATGCGATCGTGATGCTCGAGAACATCGTCCGGCATATGGAGATGGGCAAGCGTCCGCTGCAGGCGGCGCTCGACGGATCGCGGGAAATCGGATTCACGATTCTGTCCATGACCCTCTCGCTCACCGCGGTGTTCATCCCGGTGCTCTTCATGGGCGGGATCATCGGGCGGTTGTTCCACGAGTTCGCGGTGACGATCGGGATCGCGATCCTCGTCTCGGGGTTCGTGTCCCTCACGCTCACGCCGATGCTCTCGAGCCGGTTCCTGCGCCCCCCACGCGAGCAGCACCACGGGCGCTTCTACGACGCCACCGAGCGCGTGTATCGGCGCGTCCTGGGGTTCTACGAGCGGACGCTGAACTGGGTCATGGACCACCGGCGGGTGGCGCTGGCGTTCTCGGCGGCGATCCTCGTGGGCACGGTCGGGCTGTTCGTGCTCGTGCCCAAGGGCTTCATCCCCACCGAGGACACGGGGTTCATCCAGGGGACGACGGAGACGCTCGAGGGCAGCTCCTTCGAATCGATGGTCGCGCACCAGCAGCAGGTCGCCGCCGTGGTGGGCGCCGATCCCAACGTCGCGCACTACATGTCGTCGGTGGGCGGCGGGACGATGAATCAGGGCCGTATCAGCATCCGGCTGAAACCGCGCAACGAGCGTCGCCTGAGCGCCGAGGAGGTCGCGCGCGAGCTCGGACCGAAGCTCGCCGCGATCCCCGGCATCCGGACCTATCTACAGATCCCTCCCGTGATCCGTATCGGGGGACGTCCGACCAAGACGCAGTACCAGTTCACCCTGCAGAGCGCCGATATCCAGGCGCTGTACACCAACGCCGCCGCGCTCGAGGCGCGGCTGCGTGAGGTCCCGATCCTGCACGACGTGACCAGCGACCTGCAGATCAAGAATCCCCAGGTCGAGGTGCACATCGACCGCGACCGGGTGGCCGCGCTCGGTCTGACCGTGGAACAGGTGGAGCAGGCGCTGTATGACGCGTACGGCTCCCATCAGGTCTCCACGATCCTCACGCCCAACAACCAGTACTGGGTGGTGCTCGAGCTGCTGCCGCAATACCAGCAGGATCTGTCCGCGCTCAACATGCTCCACATCCGCTCCCCGCGAGGGGCCCTGGTGCCGCTCTCCACCCTCGCCACGGTGACGTCGGCCGTCGGTCCGCTCAGCGTCAACCATTCCGGCCAGCTGCCGTCGGTCACGCTGTCGTTCAACCTGGCCCCGGGCGCGTCGCTCGGGGAGGCGGTGAATGCGGTGGAGCGGCTGGCGCGCCAGACGCTGCCGGAGAACATTTCGACCGGGTTCGCGGGGACGGCGCAGGCCTTCCAGGCCAGCCAGCAGGGGCTGGCGTTCCTGCTGATCCTCGCGGTGCTCGTGATCTATATCGTGCTCGGCGTGCTGTATGAGAGCTTCATCCACCCCCTGACTATTCTCTCCGGGCTGCCGTTCGCGGGCTTCGGCGCGTTGCTGACGCTGCTCGTGTTCCGCACGGAGCTCAGCATCTACGCGTTCGTGGGCATCATCATGCTCGTCGGCCTGGTGAAGAAGAACGCGATCATGATGATCGACTTCGCCATCGAGGCCGAGCGGCGAGACGGGAAGCCGGCACGGGACGCCATCGTCGAGGCGTGCAGCGTGCGGTTCCGCCCCATCATGATGACCACGATGGCGGCCTTGATGGGGACGCTGCCGATCGCCATCGGCTGGGGTTCGGGGGCGGAATCGCGGCGCCCGCTGGGTCTCGCCGTCGTGGGCGGCCTGGCGTTTTCCCAGATCGTCACCCTGTACGTCACCCCGGTGTTCTATACCTACCTCGACGCATTGCAGCGGCGCCTCGGACGCCGCCGCGCTGCCGCGTCTTCCCCGGTGGCGCTGCCCGGCATCGTTCCCGCGGAGTGAGCCGGGCCCGGCACCGGATCGCGTCCCGTCCGGGGACTGCGTGACCGGCATCACCCGGCAATCGCCCGCCAGCGGCTATGGTAGGGCCCATGAAGACCGTCACCCTGTCCCGCACCACGAGCGACCTGGTCCTGCTGGCCGGGCTGGCGGCGGTGTACTTCGTGGCCGGAAAGCTCGGGCTGCGGCTGGCGTTCGTGAACGCCAGCGCGACGCCCGTGTGGCCGTCGGCCGGGATCGGGCTCGCGGCGCTCCTGGTTCTGGGCTACCGGGTATGGCCCGCCATTCTGCTCGGTGCCTTCTTCGTCAACATCACCACGGCCGGCTCGCTCGCCAGCTCCGCCGCGATCGCCATCGGCAACACCCTCGAAGGGGTGGTCGGCGCGTACCTGGTCAACCGCTACGCCGGTGGCCGGGATTGCTTCGACCGGCCGGGGAACATCTTCCGGTTCGCCGGGCTCGTCGCCGTCATGAGCGCGACCATCAGCGCCACCTGGGGCGCCACCACCCTCTCGCTGACCGGGTCCGCCCACTGGGTCGAGTACGGGTCGATCTGGCTGACCTGGTGGCTCGGCGACGCCGCGGCCGACCTCGTCGTGACGCCCGTGCTCGTCCTGTGGAGCCGGCCGTCGCTGCGCGGCTGGCACCGCGGCCACCTGCTCGAAACCGCCGTGCTGCTGGCGTCGCTGGTGGTCGTGAGCCAGCTGGTGTTCGGGGGGCTGTTCCCGGACAAGAACTACCCGCTCGACTTTCTCTGCATCCCGTTCCTGCTGTGGGCGGCCCTGCGCTTCGAGCCGCGCGCGGCCGCGGCCGCGCTGCTCCTGGTCGCCGGAATCGCCGTGCGGGGCTCGCTCTGGGGATATGGGCCGTTCGTGCGCGGCAGCCAGAACGAGTCGCTGCTGCTGCTGCAGGCGTTCCTGGGAGTCGTCTCCCTGATGACGCTGACCGTGGCCGCCGTCGTCTCGGCGCGGCGCCGGACGGCGGATCGGCTGCGCCTGATGTCGGTGACCGATCCGCTGACCGGCCTGGCCAACTACCGGCAGCTGATCAGCGTGCTCGTCGCCGAGATCAACCGTTCCGTGCGCACCGGGCGCTCGTTCGCGGTGCTGTTCCTGGATCTCGATCGCCTGAAGCGCATCAACGACCACCACGGGCACCTCGTGGGGAGCCGGGCGATCTGCCGGGTGGGGGAGGCGTTGCGGGCCTCGTGCCGGTCCATCGACACGCCGGCGCGATACGGCGGCGACGAGTTCGCGGTCGTGCTGCCGGAGACGGGGGAGACGGAGGCGCGGCAGGTGGTGGGCCGCATCGCCCAGCGGCTGGCGGCGGACCATGAGTCCCCGCCCGTGAGCGTGAGTGCGGGGCTGGCGTTGTATCCCCGCGACGGGGAGACGGTGGCGACCCTGCTGGCGGCGGCCGACCGGGACCTGTATCAGGCCAAGGGGCAGCTTCAGGAGTCCGTGACCTGAGGGTCACCGCGATCCCGTAACACAGGTCACCGCACGCCGCGCGACGCCGGCCCAGAATTAGGGTATGCCGGCGCCCCGCTTCGCCGTACGCGAGATCCTCGCCCCGCTGCTTGCCCTCGCCGTTCTCGCCGCTCTGGCCGCCCTGACGGTGCGGTAGCGGGGAATCGCCAAGATTCTGGCGTAGTGAGAGGCTGGGGGCGTGTGTGCCCCGGGTCCTGCCGGGCCAATAGAAAGTAAATCATTGTACGACAACGAGTTGTCCGTCGGCGCTCCGTTGGCCCCACGTTTGCCATCCCAGTCTCCTGCCATGGCGTCGTGCTACCCGGTCCTCCTCGCCAGCGCCGCCGCGCTGGCGCTCGCCGCGTGCTCTCACAGCGCGCCGGAACAGGTCCCCACACCCAACAACCACGCTCCGCTCCCGGTGCGTGTCGTCACGGAAACCGTCACGGTGCGGGATCGCGATCTGGAGCAGCGCGTCGCCCGGTTGCAGCTGCAGCTGCTCGACCGGGATGCGCTGGTCGAGGATCTGCAGGCGCGGCTTGACGCGGCGAGTCGGGACGCGGTGCGCTCGATGGCGAAGGTCCAGACCCTGGCGACGCGCGCCGAAGCCGCCTCGGGCATGGCGGAGGCCCAGATCGTCCTGCAGACGTTGCGGCGCACGGCGCGGGGAAGCGCCACCCCGGAGCTCGCCCGGGCGACGAAGATGTTGAGCGACGCAGCCAGCGAGTTCGATCACCAGAATTACGGCGGGGCGCTCTACCTCGCGAACCAGGCGAAGGGCCAGGCCACCGTGGGTCGCCGTCGGGTCTCGGAGGGGAACGGCGACCCGTCGGCGGTGCGTCCGGGCGAGAGCATGTTCGCCGTTCCGCTGGCGCTCCGCACCACCGGCCGCTGCAATCTCCGGGACGGTCCCGGGTCGACGTTCAAGGTCCTCGCGACGCTGGACGGCGGCGTCCAGCTCACCGGCATCTCCTACGCGGATCAGTGGATGCGGGTCGTCGACGACAACGGGCGTGAGGGGTGGGTGTTCTGGACCCTGGTGCAGAAACGTGGGGACGCCGGCGGCGCCGTCGCCGCCCCGGGTCGTTAGCCGGCGCGTTCCTTGGCCTTGGGCCGGACCAGCTTCAACCCCGCCCGCCGCACCCGGTCGCGCCCTTCGCGCTTGGCTTCGTAGAGCGCCTCGTCGGCCGCGGCGATCACCTGCTCGGGCGTCTGGCCGTGCAGCGGGAATTCCGCGACGCCGATGCTCACCGTGATACGCCGGCCCGAGAAGGACTCCTCGGCGATCCGGCTCCGGATCCGCTCGGCGATCTCCTGGGCCTCCGGCATCGCGGTCTCGGGCAGCATGACCAGGAACTCCTCTCCTCCGTAGCGCGCCACGAAGTCCACCTCGCGCGTCGCCTCGCGCAGCATCGTGGCCACCCGAGTCAGCACGCCGTCGCCCTCCAGGTGCCCGAAGGTGTCGTTGTACTTCTTGAAATGATCCACGTCCACCATCAACGCGGCGAACGTGTGCTTCAGCCGCTGAGAGCGCCGCGTTTCGTCGCTCAAGACTTCCATGAGCCGGCGCCGATTGTAGAGTCCCGTCAGCCCGTCGGTCACCGAGACCCGCTCGAGCTCCTCGTTCTTCCGGCGGAGCGTCTCGTTCGCCGCGTCGAGTGCCTCGCGGCCCTCGCGCAGACGCACCACCATGTGGTTGAAAACCTGGGTGAGATAGCCGACCTCGCCTGCGGAGATGACCGGCAGGTCCACGTCGAGATTGCCGGCTGCGACCTTGGCGGCGCCCTTGGCGAGCCGATCCAGCGGCCGCACGATGAGCTGGCCCAGGAAGTACCCGATCAGGCCGATCCCGGCCAGCAGAGCCCCGGGCAGGAGGACCATGAGGCGGCGCAACCGGGTCACCTGCCGGAATGCCGCTGAGGCCGGCGTTTCGGCGACGACCCCCCAGCGAACTTCCGGGTCGCGGGACAGGCTGCCGAGGACCTCTTCTCCGTCGAAGCTGACGTAGCGCGCGATCCCGCTGTCCCGTCCGGCCAGCTGGTCGAACGACTTCGTCAAGAGCCGCGTGCCCGAGCCGCGTCCGGTCACGATGGTGCCGGTGAAGCCCGCGCTGGTATCGGTGGTGATGAGGAAGATGCGGCCGGAATCTTCGGGCGCGTACTGGCGAAAGATCTGGTCGACGGATCCCAGGCTGATCTTGGCGACCAGGGCGCCGAGGAACCGGCCGCTGGGGACGTGCACGGGGACCGCGGCGACGACGAGGGTCGCGCCGAGGGCCTCGTCGCGATACGGGTCGCCGAAGGACGAATTCTCCGAGCTCAGGTCGTCGATCCAGCGCGGCGGCATCTTCACGGTCCGGATCTGCCGCCCGCTCGTCGCCAGGACGCGGCCCTGCGGGTCCACGACCATCAACTCCACATAGTCCCCGAAGCGCTCGCGCACCGACGCGAGGTATTCGTTGAGGCGGCGCACCCGCGGATCGGCTGGCCCGGGCCGTCCCATCTCCTCGAGATTCTCGGTCACCACGTAGGAGCTGGCGAAGACGCGCAGGTCGTAGACCCGGTCCTTCAGCCACTGCGCGACGGCGTGGCCGCTCTGCTTGCTCGCCCCGGACACCTCCCGCGTGACCTTGTCGGTCAGGGATTGCTGCAAATGGGAGTAGGCGATCCAGGCGGTGGCGATGGACGGGATGAGGGTCGCCAGGACGGCGAACAGCAGAATGCGACTCCGGATGCTGTCGAGATGCAGCGTCCGGGAGTGCTTGGAAATCGATTGTTCCAGGTTGCTCAGTCGCATCCAGTCCCCAGGCCAATCGTTGAATGATTCACCCCATCCTGCCAACCGCAAGTAGGGTGCCCGGCCGCGACGGTGGAACGCCAAGCGCCCAAATGGGTTGTGAGCCCGCTCACCGCTTCCGGCCGGCCTGGACCACGGCGCGGCAACCATCCGGCCCGGCGCCGTGTCCAAGGGGGGACCTCCGCGACGAGACATCCATGAAGATCGGCCGTGGCAGCGCGATGCTGGTGTCCCTTGCCCTTACGGCTCCGGCGTTGGCCGCCCAGTCCGACGCCGACGCATGGCTGGCGCAGTGCCAGAGCCGACACTGGAACGAGCGGCCCCATGTCTGCCGCATCCGAGAGACCGGGATGCGGCCGGCGGGTGGCGCCCTGACGGTGGAGCCGGGGGAAAACGGCGCCATCGCCATTTACGGTTGGGACCGGGATTCGATCGCCGTGGTGGCGAAGATCCAGGCCGGTGCGCGGAGCGAGGAAGACGCACAGCAGCTCGCCGACGCGGTGCGCATCGCCGCGGCGGGCACGTCGATCCGCGCGTCCGGACCGGAGACCGGGTGGCGGCAGCAGTGGTCGGTGAGTTTCGATGTGTACGTTCCCCGGCACACCGATCTCGCGTTGACCACCGAGAACGGCCCGATTTCGATCGCGGACGTGACGGGGACTATGAATCTGCGCGCGCAGAACGGTCCCGTGTCGCTCACCGGCGTGGGCGGTGACATCACCGCCCGGGTGCAGAACGGACCGCTGACGGTCAGGTTGTCCGGCACCGGGTGGGAAGGCGCCGGACTCGATGCCGAAGCGCGGAACGGTCCGGTCGACCTGGCGATCCCCGAGCGCTACAACGCGCAGCTGGAGACGGGGACCGTGAACGGCCCGATGGACGTGAGCTTCCCGCTCACCGTGACGCTGCAGGGACGCGTGACGGACCGCATTCGGACCACGCTCGGAGCGGGCGGGGCGCCGATTCGCGTCGTCACCACGAACGGCCCCCTGACGATTCGCAGGGCTCGGTAGCGGCTTCATCGTTTCCGCACGCGCGCCGGGCCCCGTGGCCTCGGCGCGCATGTCGCGCGACGGTAATTTCCGGGATGTCGCCGACCGGTCGCGTTTCCCAACGGTTCCGCACCACCCTGCGTCGCATGGTGCGCCTCGCCCTCCCGGTCGTCGCCATCCAGCTGGGCTGGATGGCGATGGGCGTCGTGGACACGATCGTCGTCGGCCACGTCTCAGCCGATGCGATGGCGGCGGTCGCGCTCGGCAATCTGTGGTTCCTGGCCGTCTCGATCTTCGGCATGGGCGTGCTCATGGGACTCGACCCGATCGTCGCCCAGGCGGTCGGAGCGGGGGAGGAGGCGGCCGTCGCCCGCGCGCTGCAGCGGGGATTGCTGCTGGTCGTGCTCCTGACGGTGCTCTGCAGCGTCGTGCTGCTTCCGGCCGAGCCGCTCTTCGCCGCCCTGCGCCAGCCTGCGGAGATCGTTCCCACCGCGGCGGCCTATGTCCGGATCGCCGTGGGCGGAGTGCTGCCGTTCCTGCTCGTGGTGCTGATACGCTCCGTGATGCAGGCGACCGGCGAGGTCGCGTCAATGGTCTGGGCGACCCTGGCGGCGAATCTTCTGAACCTGGCGCTGAACTGGGTCCTGGTGTTCGGGCACTTCGGCGTGCCCGCGCTGGGCGCCATCGGGTCGAGCTGGGCCACGACGCTGTCGCGCTGGTTGCTGGCCGCCTTCATGATCGCCTTCGCCTGGCCGCGGCTGCGCCACCGCCTGTTGCCGCTGCGCCCGGAGGCGCTCGCCGTCGGACCGCTGGCCCGCATCCTCGCGCTCGGAGCGCCGATCGGTCTGCAGTACGAAGTCGAGCTCGGAATCTTCAGCCTGGTCGGGATCCTGATGGGACAGCTCGGCGCCGCTCCCATGGCGGCGAACCAGGTGGCGCTGAACATCGTATCCATGACGTTCATGGTGCCGCTCGGGGTCTCGATGGCGGCGGCGGTCCTCGTGGGCCAGGCGGTTGGGCGCGGGGACACGGCCGAGGCGCGCCGTACTGGATCCGCGGCCCTGGTCTGCGGGGTGGGTTTCATGGCGGCGAGCGGGATGCTGATGCTCGCCTTCCCCGGGCTCCTCGCCCGCATCTACACGATCGACCCGTCGGTGGCAGCCATTGCCGTGACGCTGATCCCGGTCGCGGGAGCCTTCCAGGTATTCGACGGGACGCAGGTCGTCTCCATCGGCATCCTGCGTGGCACGGGAGATACCCGCACCCCGCTCATCGTGCACGTCCTCGGATACTGGGCGATCGCCTTGCCGCTGGCGACCTGGCTCGGGTTGCACACGGCGGCCGGGCCGGCGGGGATGTGGTGGGGACTCGTCGTGGGACTCGCGGTCATGGCTGCGGTCCTGGTGGTCCGTGTGCGGCGGCGCCTGCGCGGCCCGCTCCCGCGGGTCGTCATGGACCATCCCGCGGGGGAAGCCGCGGCGGACAGCGTCTCCTGACCGCGTAGCCGGACGCGGCAATGCCCTGCACATTCCTCCGGATCATTCGACCATCCGGAGCGCGTCATGCCGTATCTGTCTCGTCGAGAGTTCATTGAGTATGCGGGGCTCGGCACACTCGCTGGCGTCGTGCGGCCCGCGGCGGGCAGCGCCTCCGTCCCTGGCGCCGTCCCTCCTGCGGCCATCGCTTCCGCGCCATTCGAGCTCGAAGAAGCCACGATCGCGCAGCTGCAGGAGGGACTGAGGAGCGGGAAGTACACCTCCCGACGGCTGTGCCAGTTGTACCTCGCCCGCATCGACGAGATCGACCGGCGCGGCGCGCTCCGCTCGATGATCGAGACCAATCCCGATGTGCTCGCCCTGGCCGACGCGGCGGACGCCGAGCGCCGGGCCGGCCGCGTGCGGGGACCGCTGCACGGCATTCCGGTCGTCATCAAGGACAACATCGCTACGGGCGACAAGATGAAAACGACCGCGGGCTCGCTCGCGCTCGCCGACCGGCCGGCCCCGCGCGACGCGACGGTGGCCCGCCGGCTGCGCGACGCGGGTGCGATCCTGCTCGGTAAGACGAACCTCTCGGAATGGGCCAACTTTCGCTCGACGCATTCAGTGAGCGGCTGGAGCGGGCGCGGCGGCCTGTGCCGCAATCCTTACGCCCTGGACCGCAACCCCTGCGGCTCGAGCTCGGGCACCGGTGCGGCGATCTCTGCGAACCTCGCGGTGGTGGGCGTGGGGACCGAGACCGACGGCTCGATCGTCTGCCCCTCCTCCGCGAACTCGCTGGTGGGCATCAAACCGACGCTCGGGCTCGTGTCGCGCCGTGGCATCGTCCCCATCGCGCATTCCCAGGATACGGCCGGTCCCATGGCGCGCACCGTCGCGGACGCGGCGGCGTTGCTGAGCGTGCTCGCGGGAACGGATCCCGAGGACCCGGCGACGGCAGCGGCGCGCGTGGAGAGCGACTACACCAAGTTCCTCGATCCCGATGGCCTGCGGGGAGCGCGGATCGGTGTGGCCCGGGCCAAGTTCTTCGGCTACAGCGCGACTGCCGACAGACTGGTCGAGGCGGCGCTCGACGCCATGAAGCGGGCCGGGGCGGTGATCGTCGATCCCGCCGACATCCCCCATAGCGGCGAGTACGACGACGCCGAGTTCACCGTCCTGCTGTACGAGTTCAAGGCCGACCTGAACGCGTATCTCGGCGGGCTCGGTGAGGGGGCGCCGCACAAGTCGCTCGCCGACCTGATCGCCTTCAACGACCAGACCCGCGATCGAGAGCTGCCCTACTTCGGCCAGGAGATCTTCACCATGGCCCAGGAGAAGGGACCGCTCTCGGACGACGCCTACATCGAGGCCCTGGCTCACTGCCGGCGGCTGTCGCGCAGCGAGGGCCTCGACGTCGTGTTCTCCAGGGAGAAGCTCGACGCCATCGTAGCCCCGACGGGAAGCCCGCCCTGGACCACCGACCTCGTGAACGGAGACCACTTCCTGGGGGCGTCGTCGACGCCGGCCGCGGTGTCCGGGTACCCGAGCGTGTCGGTGCCGGTCGGCTACGTCCATGGGCTGCCGGTGGGGATGTCCTTTATTGGAACGGCGTGGAGTGAGCCGACGCTCATCCGGCTCGCCTTTGCCTACGAGCAGGCGGTGCGGCCGCGGCGGGCGCCGCGCTTCCCGGCCACGGCGGACCTGACGGCGCCCTGAGGCGGCTTGCACACGGCCCTGAACGGGGGCACAATAGCGAGATGCGGCAGTTCACCATGACGCGAGCCAAGGAGGGCCCATGCGACGCCTTTTCGGTCTGATCGTTCCGGCCGTTCTCACGTGCGCCGTCGCTCGTCCGGTCGCGGCGCAAGGGGGATCCGTCGTCGGGCGCGTGCTCGACACGGCGGGGGCTCCCCTGGCCCACGCGATGGTCACCATCGAGGCCGTCGGGGCCCGGGCCTCCACGGACGAACAGGGCAGGTACGAGCTGCGGGGCGTTCCGGCCGGGACGTACTCGGTGCGTGCGCGACTGCTGGGGTTCGTTCCCCAGGTTCTGCGCGTCACGGTCGGGGAAGGTCAGGCCACGCAGCAGGACTTCGCGTTGCGAGCCCAGCCTATCGGGCTGGCTCCCGTCGATGTGACCGTCGGGTCCCGAGCGCGGCACACGGCGGCCGAGGAGCTGGCGGTGCCGGTGGACGTCTTCCCCGCGGAAGTGCTCGCCCGACAGGGGACCCGCGAAACGAGCCAGATGCTGCAGCAGCTCGCCCCGTCGGTGAACTTCCCCCGCCAGAGCGTCACCGACGCGAACGACATCGTCCGCCCCTTCACGCTGCGCGGCCTGAGCCCGGACCAGACCCTGGTCCTGGTGAATGGGTGGCGCCGGCATCAATCCGCCGTGGTGAACACGTTCCCGTACGGGATGGCCTGGGGCTCGAGCGGGGTGGACATGAACGCCATTCCCGGGGGCGCCATCGAGCGCATCGAAGTGTTGCGGGACGGGGCGTCCGCCCAATACGGATCGGACGCCATTGCCGGCGTCGTCAACCTCGTCATGCGGGAGGGCGAGTTCTCCCCGTACGTGAACGTCGATGCCGGCCGCTACGTGACAGCGGACTACCCGGACGATGGAACGACCGTGGACGTCAACGGCGGTGTGGGGATCGGGCTCGGTCGTGGCTTCGTGAATGTGTTCGGGGAGTTCCAACAGCGTGATCCGACGAACCGGGCTTGGGCCGATTCGTTCCTCGTGGACGTCAATGGCGTGGGAGACCTGATCGATCCGGCGACCGGGAAGATCCTCCAGAAGCGCAACTCGCTTGCGCAGCCGAACCTCCACTGGGGAGACGGGCTCGAGAAGGACGCGATGACGTTCGCGAACTTCCGGATGCCGTTGAACGCCGAAGGCTCGAGCGAGGTCTACGCCTTCGGGGGCTACAGTCACCGCGTCGGCACCGGAAACGGCTTCTGGCGCTACTTCGACAGCGCGAGGAACTGGCCGGAGCTCTACCCGCAGGGCTTCCTGCCGGAGTTCAAACCGAAGGTCAATGATTACTCGGCGGCCGGGGGAGTCCGAGCGACTGTCGGCGGCTGGGCCGTGGACCTCGGCGCCTCGTACGGCCTGAACCGGTTCGCCTACGATCTGCGAAACACCAACAATGCTTCGCTCGGACCCTGCCTGGACGTGCCGTGCGCGCCGGGTGCGGATGGCGTGCTGGGCACCAGCGACGATCCTGGAATTCCCAACCAGCTCGCGTTTGACGCGGGACGACTGCAGCGGGGCGAGTTCGGCACCGCGCTGACGCTGGCGAAGCGCCTGGAGCTGGGCCTGCCTTCGCCTGTGAACGTCGCCCTCGGCGCCCAGTTTCGGCGGGAGAGCTACAAGATCGAAGCTGGAGAAACCGCCTCGTGGATCAACGGCGGGCACCTCGCCCAGGACAGTGCGACGAACCCGGGCAACCTGGCCCCAGCCGGCTCCTCGGTATTCCCCGGCTTCTCTCCCAGCGACGCGAGCGACCACAACCGGACCAACGTCGGAGCCTACGTCGATCTCGAGAGCAACCTGGGCTCACAGGTGCTGGCGGACATCGCGGGAAGGTTCGAGAGTTACAGCGACTTCGGCCAGCGACTCACCGGCAAGCTCGCGCTCCGCTACCAGCCGACGCGACGGTTCGTCCTCCGCGGCTCGGCCAGCACGGGATTTCGCGCCCCCGGCTTGAGTCAGAGCTTCTTCAGCCACACGACCACGAATTTCATCGGCGGCCAGCTGATCGAGATCGGCAATTTCCCGGTGGACCACCGGGCGTCGCGCATCTTTGGAGCGAAGCCGCTGCAGGAAGAGACTTCGCTCAACCTCAGCGGAGGATTCGCGTACACGCCGCGGGACAACCTCACGGTCACGGTCGACTACTTCCACATCAAGATCGACCATCGCATCCTGCTCACGGCCAACTTCGCCGACACCGTGGCGCAGCGGATTCTCGCCGATTCCGGGTTCTCCAACATCGGCGGTGTGCAGTTCTTCACCAACGGTCTGGACACCAAGACGGACGGCCTCGACCTCACCGCAGACCTGCGGGTGCCCGCGGGGCAGGGCACCCTCCAGTTCACGGCGGCCGCCAACTACGTCCGCAACCGGATCACCCGGCTGGACCCGTTGCCGCAGATCCTCCAGGGGACGGCGACCGACCTGACGAGCATCATCGATGTGACGAACCGGCTCGCCATCGAGGAGGAGCGCCCCGACTGGCGGGGTACGCTCACCGCCCAGTACACCAGTGGCCGGTTCCACGCGCTCGGCCGCGCGTCCTACTACGGCGGCTTCTCCTCGGCGCAGCCCAGCTTCACCGATGAGGAGCATTACGGCGGGAAGACCCTGATCGACGCGGAAATCGGGTTTCAATTCAATCAGGTCGATGTGTCGATCGGGGCCCGGAATCTCCTGGACACCTATCCGGACCAGATGCGGGCGGAGTTCAACAACAACGACAATACGTTTCCGTGGGCGGCGGCGTCCCCCTTCGGGTACAACGGCCGGTACCTGTACACGCGCGCCACGATTCAATTGAACCGCTGAGCCGCTACCGATGGCGCCTGCCTGAGTAGCCGGCGCGGAGCGGTACCCGACGATCCGGTCGGGTACCGCTCCGTCCCCCGTAGCCTTCAGTCAGAACTCCAGCGCCAGGCCTACCCGCGCCGTCCTCCCCGGCTCCCTGAACCGCCATTCGCCATAGAAGGACTGGTAGTACGTATTGAGCGCCGTCGTCTGCTCGCCCAGGTCGTAGACCCCGTCTCCGTCGCCGAAGCGCTGCTCCACGCGGCGCAGCACCACGCAGTTGACCGGACCGCCGCCGTTCGTCCAGCCGGCGCAATCGGGTCGCAGATCCACTGCGCTGTTGGCGAGCAGGCGCCCGTTGTTCTGGGCCTCCAAGTGGAGCAGCGTCAGCTCGGGGCTCAGCACGCTGGCTTCGTACAGCGGATTGGTTTCCCCACCGGTTTCCGGGAAGACGCCCAGCACGTTGCGCAGATTCAGGAGGTTGCGGAAATCGGCGTACACTGTGCCGCGTACGCCGCCCAGGTGCAGCGCCCGGTCGAGGCGCGCGTCGACGCTCTTGGTCCAGGGAAGCGCGGTGAGCGGGAGCGTGTTGGCGAATGGCACGAACCCGGTGGTGGTCTCCCCGAATCCCTGGTTGGGGAGGGGGAGGTATGCCAGTCCGCTGGCGGCGCGCACCAGGATCGTGGCGGAAATGTCCCGCAACGCCCACGTCGCCGGCGTGCGCAGCGTCGCGAGTGCGGCGATGGACTGGAACGCCATTCCCGACGAGCGGGTGTGGCCGTACACCGCGCGCACGTTCGCGATGGTCGAGGGGCGCCAGGTGAGCGCTCCGTTCACGCCCCAGATGCCCGCACTGTCCAGCGGAGTCGTCACACCCACGTTCAGGACGATCCCCGGGTTCGCGGGATCGTCGTAGCGGCCGAGGCGGAACGCGTACAGACCGAGGCGTTCCAGGTACCCGCTCGCCTCGAGCGACAGTGATGTGCCGATTGCCTGGCGCACCCCGAGCTCCCCCATGGTCGATTTGAGCACGCCGGCGTCGCCGCCGTGCGGGTCGCGCGCGGCCGAGAAGGCCAGGTCGGCGTTGGAGCCGCCGAACACCTCGGCGGATGTCGGGGGCTGGGCGACCTGGCCCAGATCGGCCCAGACCAGCGTGTTGGCAGCAACGGCGTATTCGGCCCGCACCTGCGGGGAGAATGCCGTGTGGCTCGCCACCGGAGCGAAGACCCGCGCCAGGGAATTCGCATAGGCGGTATCGTCGGTGCCCGTGTTTGGACTCCAGCTCGGATTGGTGAAGATGCGACCCGGGACGTTCGGGAGGTCCCCGCCGGCGGTGAACCGGTCCACGCGCGCGCCCACCTCGAGGCTCAGCCGGTGCCACGAGATGCGATCGGCCGCAAACGCACCCCAGCGCCGAGGCTCCGCGATCCAGGCATCCTCGCCGACTTGTGACAGCAAGTCGGCCCGGTAGAACGTCTGCGACGCGCGCTCGTACTCGATGCCGAACCGCGCCAGGTGCGTGGCAAGCGGGCTCCATGCCACCCAGGCGCGGATGTCCGTCCGCCGCTCGGACAGCGCCGACAGCGTGCCGTCGCTGCCCTGGGTCGGCCACCCGCTCGCGAGGCCATAGGGATTCAGGCGAAACGGCTGCACGTTCCGCAGATCCACGCGATTGAGGAACGGCACGCGGAGGCCGCTGTTGGAGCGGATGTTGCGCACGATCCGGTCGGTGAGGGGCAAGGGGATGCTGTCGCTGCCGGTGAATTCGAGCGCCGACCAGGCGATGCCGAGACGGGGATCGCGCGAGGAGGACTCGGATGCCGGCGTCAGCAAACCCGCGCTGGCGCGGTCCTGCGCCAGGGATATGGTCGCGTGCAGGTCCAGTGGACGCGCCGCGCCAAGGGAATGCGACAAGTTGAGCACTGCGAGCCGCGACCATTGCCGCGCGCCCGAGAACAGCGACGGGTTGCCGATGTCGGCTCCCGGATAGAAGCGCTGCTGGAGGTCGCTCAGGATCCCGGTCAGCGCCACCGATCCGCCCTGGCCATACCGGTAGGCGAGCTTCGCCAGTGCGCGTCTGCTGGTGAGCCAGTCCAGCGGCCGCCGCAATTCCGACGACTGGACGAACGTCGGGATCGTCACCGTATCCGCCGTCGTGTCCGGAGCGCCCCAGAGGAATGCGGGTTGTTCGGCCGCTCCCAGGCCACGGTACGCGGAGCGTTGACCGGCGAGCTCGCCGGCCGCGAACCAGGAGAGTCGCGTGCCAAGCGGGCCGCCCGCGGATCCCTCGAACCGGTTGAATCCCACGCTCGAGCCGTCGCCGAACGGCGCGTCGGTGTGCGCCAGCAGCCGCCCCGCGAGGCGCGCTCCGCCGGTCGGCGTCGCGTACTCGATGACACCGCCGCGCCCGTCCAGGATCCCCGGGTCGGGCAGCCCGGTCGTGACCGCCACGGTCTCCACGGCGCCGGTCGCGAGGGTCACGCCCTGCACGCCGCTGATCAAGAATCGCGCAGGCGCGCCGTCGATGTAGACGCTCGCTCCGCCGGGTGACCCGAGCCGGAGCGACAGGCTGGAGCCGCTGCCGATGCCTACGGTGTTGCCGCGGAGCGCCGCGCCGGGGACCAGGATCAGGCTCGCACGTGGATCATCGCCGGGCAGGGCCTGGAGCATTCGCCGCGACAGCACGGTGCGGCTCGCCCGCGAAGCGAGCGTATCGGCGGCGGTCGTGTCGCGTGGGGGAGGAGCACCCGGCGACTGGATCAGGATCAGGAGGGAGAAGACCGACGTTGCAGGGCCCATGCACCGCTCCTCGAAGGGGACTGACGGACTCTATGCGGGGGAGCGATATCTAGAAACCCTCGTGTGGGAGGGGGAAGTCGGCCGCGTGCCGACGAGGATTACCCGAAAGTGCGTATGAGCGTCCTGACGGCTGAACAACGTCTCGCGCGCGCGCAGCGAGTGGCGCGCCTGTGGGATGGCATCATCCGAATCCCCGGCACGCCGTTCTCCATCGGGCTCGACCCGCTGCTGGGACTCATCCCCGGCGCCGGGGACGCGCTCGCCGCGGGCGTCACAGGGTGGCTCGTACTCGAAGCGGCGCGCCTCGGCGCGCCCGCGAGCACGCTGGTGCGGATGCTCACCAACGTGGTGATCGATGCGCTGATCGGCGCGATTCCCGTCGCCGGCGATGTGTTCGATTTCGCGTGGAAAGCCAATCTCCGGAACGTCGCGCTGCTCGAGCGTCACGTGGCCGAACCGACGGCCGCGCGTCGCGCCGGCCGCGGCTGGCTCCTCACCGTCGGCGTCGTGGTGACCCTCCTCGCCGCCGGCGCCATTGCACTCGGGGTGCTGACGGTTCGGGCGCTGTTGCGCCGGGGATAGGCCGATGATTTCCTGCAACCGCTCTTGGGATGGTCCCTGCGAGACTATCGGGGGCACAAGATCGTGTCGCACGACGGCGGGCTCGCCGCCATGACATCGCGGGCCCTGCTCGTGCCGGACCTGAAATACGACACGTTCGTCGCGCGCTGGCGGACCGCCCACATCGAGGACGCCGACGTGACGTTCTCGCGGCTCTTCGTGCCCGCCCCTTAGGGCCTTCATCTTCGCCTCACGGGAGCTTCATGGCAGCGGCGCCACTCTCGACCCATGCCGACAACCGCTGCCCCCGTCATGGCCGCGGCCACCCTGCTGCGGGGGCTGGGTCGCGCCATCGGCAACACGCCGTTGCTCGCCATCCGATGCCGCTTCCGCGGCCGCGAGCGCCTGATCTACGCCAAGGCCGAGCACCTGAACCTGACCGGTAGCATCAAGGACCGGATGGCGTTGCACATTCTCGCAACCGCCTACGGATCAGGCGTCCTGCAGCCCGGCGACACCATCGCGGAAGCGACCAGCGGTAACACCGGGATCGCGTTCGCCGCGCTGGGACGGGCGCTCGGCCATCCGGTGACGATCTTCATGCCGGAATGGATGAGTCGCGAGCGGCACGAGCTGATCCGTTCGCTCGGTGCGTCCGTCGTGACGGTGAGTCGCGAGGAAGGCGGGTTTTTGGGCAGCATCCAGAGGGCCGAGGCGCTGGCGACGCGTCAGCCGCATGTGTTCCTGCCGCGGCAATTCGAGAATACGGCCAACGTGACGGCGCACGAGCGCACCACGGCGCCTGAGATCTGGTGGCAGCTGGAAACGGCAGGGCTCGTGCCGGATGCATTCACGTCAGGGGTGGGCACCGGGGGAACGGTGATGGGGGTCGGGCGCTTCCTGCGCGCGCGACGGGCCGAAGCGCGGGTGCACCCGATCGAGCCCGCCGAGTCGCCTACCTTGAGCACCGGCCACAAAGTGGGACGGCATCGCATCCAGGGGATGTCCGACGAGTTCATCCCGGCCGTCGTCGACCTGGCGCAGCTCGACAGCGTGATCGCGGTGTCGGACGGCGACGCCATCCTGATGGCGCAGGAGCTCGCGTCCCGCCTGGGATTGGGCGTGGGGATCTCCTCCGGAGCGAACTTCCTCGGGGCGCTGCTGGTCCAGGAGGAGCTGGGACCGGACGCCGTCGTGGTCACCGTCTTCCCGGACGACAACAAGAAGTACCTCAGCACCGGGCTACTGCAGGAGGAGCCGGTGCGGTCCGACTACCTCGCGCCCCGGGTCGAGCTGCTCGGGTTCGACGCGCTGCGCCGCTCCTGTCGCGCCTGCATCGCCCAGGAGCTGGGCGATCTCCAGGACTTCACACCGGGTCGCTGATCTCCCGGCCGGCGCCGTAGACGATGCCGCGCCGTTCGGGGCCGAACCAAGCGGCGATGGCACACAGCACGAAGACCACGCCGGCCGTCAGCGCCATGGCTTTGGCGTACCCGGTCTGGGCGGCAATGAGGGTCCCCAGGTACGGCATCACCCCGGAGATAGCGGCGCCGCACTGGTAGGCGAATCCCGGCAGGACTCCTCGTGCCGCGTCTGGAGACAGCTCGGTGATGTGCGCGGGGATTACCCCCCAGGCTCCCTGCACCATCACCTGCATGAGGAAGGCCCCGATCGCGAGCAGGAAGACGTTCGGGGAGAACGCCCACAGAGGGATGAGCAGCAGGGCGCCGCACAGCGCCAGCACGATGGTGCGGCGGCGCCCCACCCGGTCGGAGTAGTGGCCGGCCAGGACCCCACCGATCAAAGCGCCGGCCATGGAGATCGCCGTCAAACCGACCACCCGTGGGGTCTGGAATCCCCAGTCACGCTTCAACAGCGTGGGGTAGAGGTCCTGCGTGCCGTGTGACACGCCGTTCATCAGCGCCATGAGCACCACGAGGTACGCGAACGTCTTCCAGTTGGCGAGGAGCACCCGGCCGAGGTGGCTCCAGGAGGTCGCCCGCGACCGCTGCCACACCTCGGACTCCGAGACCTGCGAGCGTACGTACAGCGCGAGCAGCGCCGGCAGTCCGCCGATGAAGAACAGGGGCCGCCAGCCCCAGCGCGGGAAGACCACGAAGTAGCACAGCGCGGCAAGCAGGTAGCCCAACGCGTAGCCCTGCTGTAACAGTCCCGACCAGAGCCCGCGCCGGCCGACCGGGACCTTCTCCATCACCAGCGAGGCACCCACGCCCCATTCGGCGCCCATGCCGATGCCGAACAACGCCCGGAGGACGCAGAACGTCACGTAGTTGGGCGCGAGACCGGAGAGCACCTCGACGATCGAGTAGAACACCAGATCGATCATCAGGGGCAGGCGGCGGCCGTAGCGATCCGCCATCAAGCCGAAGATGAAAGCGCCCACCGGGCGGAACGCGAGGGTGAGCAGGAGCGTGAAGGCGATGTCCTTGTCCGACCGGCCGAACTCAGCGGCGATCGCCGTGAGGGTCATCACGACGAGGAAGAAGTCGAACGCGTCGAGGGTCCAGCCGAGGAATCCGGCCAGGGCGGCGGGGCGGTGGTCGCTCCGGGTGCTCATGCCAGCCGCCGCAGGGCATCCGCGACGAGCCCGAACAGCTCGTCGATCTGCGCGCGCTCGATGATGAGCGGCGGCGAAAGGGCGACGACGTCGCCGGTCGCCCGGACCAGGGCGCCGTGCTGGAAGCAGTCGAGGAACAGATCGAAGCCCCGTGCGCCCGGCGCTCCGGCGCGTGGCTCGAGCTCCAGCGCGGCCATCAGGCCGAGATTGCGCAGGTCGATCACGTGCGGCAGCCCACGCAGCGCGTGCACCGCCTCCTCCCAGGCGGGCGCCAGGGTCCGGGCGCGCTCGAACAGGCCTTCGGTCTCGTACAGCTCGAGGGTCGCGAGCCCGGCGGCGGTCGCGAGCGGGTGTCCCGAATAGGTGTAGCCGTGGAACAGCTCGATGCCCGCCGGGGCGCTGTCGACGATCGCGTCGTAGATCCCGCGCCGCACGGCCACCGCGCCCATGGGCACGGCGCCGTTGGTGATCCCCTTGGCGCAGCTGATCATGTCGGGGAGCACGCCCAGCGCCTGCGCCGCGAACGGAGCCCCGAGGCGGCCGAAGCCGGTGATCACCTCGTCGAAGATCAGCAGGATGCCGTGCCGGTCGCACAGGGCGCGCAGCCGCTCGAGGTAGCCGCGCGGGGGAACCAAGACCCCGGTCGAACCGGCCACCGGCTCCACGATCACGGCGGCGATCGTCTCCGCGCCGCGCTGCGCCACGATGGCCTCCAAGGCGTCCGCCAGCTCCGCGCCCCACGCTGGCTGCCCGCGGGAGAACGCGTTGTGGGCGAGATCGTGCGTGTGGGGCAGGTGGTCGACCAGCGGGAGGAGCTGGGCCGCGAACGCCTTGCGGTTGCTCTCGAGCCCGCCGACCGAGATGCCGCCGAACCCCACCCCGTGGTAGCCGCGCTGGCGTCCCACGAAGCGCGCCCGCCGCGGCTCCCCGCGCGCCTGGAAGTAGGCGAGCGCGATCTTGAGCGCCGTGTCCACCGACTCGGAGCCCGAGTTGGTGAAGAACACGCGGTCCAGGTCGCCGGGCAGGATCGTGCCGAGTCGCTCGGCCAGGGCGAAGCTGCCGGGGTGGCCCATCTGGAACCCGGGCGCGTAGTCGAGCCGTGCCGCGGACTCCGCGATGGCACGGACGATCGGATCCCGCGCGTGGCCCGCGTTCACGCACCACAGCCCCGCCGTGCCGTCGAGGATCCGGCGCCCGTCGGCTGCCGTGTAGTGCATGCCGCTGGCCGCGACGAGCAGGCGCGGGGCGCGCTTGAACGCCCGGTTCGCCGTGAAGGGCATCCAATGCGCCTCCAGCGACGGCGCGGGATGCGCGGTGTCCGCCATGGTGACTCCTACTGCGCGTAGCGCAGCACGTCGTACAGGAAGCGCACGCCGAACCCCACGTTGGCGACGCTCACCCGCTCGTCGTTGCCGTGGACGCCGCGCTGCGCGTCCGCCTTGTCGGTCCTGAAGGGGTCGAAGCCGTAGGTCACGATTCCGAGCGCCCGGTAGGTAGGGCGGTCGGTGGCCCCGGTGAGCATGGGCGTCGTCACCTTCACGCCCGGGTCACGCTCGCGGGCCGCCCGCTCGATGGCCCGGAACAGGTCGGTGTCGATGGGGCTCTCGAGCGGCGTCTTGGGGGGATAGATGGTGTGCCAGTGCACCGCCGTGTCTCCCACGACGCGCACCAGATCGGCGCGCACCGCCGCCGTGTCCTGGTCGGGGAGGAGGCGGATGTCGACCTCGGCCGTCGCCTCGGCGGGGATGACGTTCGTCTTGTTCGACGCGCTCAGAACGGTGAGCGAAATCGTATTCCGGAGGATCGCGTTCCAGTAGACGTTGCCGGTGATCCACGCGCGCGCCGCGGGGTCCGTGACGGCCGCCGCGACGTCCGTGAGCCACGCGCGTTGCTGGCCGCTGTATTGCGGGGCGATGTCGTGGAAATACTTGGCGACCCCGGGGGTGACGTGCAGCGGGGTCTCGTAGTGCGCCAGGCGGGACAGTGCGTCCACGAGGTGGGGAACGGGGTTCAGCTTGGTGGGCCGCGAGCCGTGGGAGGGAGTCCCATGGACCGTGACGCGCTGCCAGAATGTGCGCTTCTCCGCGACCCCGACCCCGTAGTAGGCGAGTCGTCCGTTGTCGACGAGGTTGTCGCCGCCCTCGGTCATCAGGAACTCCACGTCGCGCAACAGGTCGGCGTGGCGTTGCACGAACACTTCCGCGCCGGTTCCGCCCAGCTCCTCGTCGGCGTTGGCGATGAACACGATGTCGCGGTCGAGGGTCACGCCGCTGCGCTTGAGCGCGACCAGCGCCATGAGCTGCACCAGCCCCTCGCCCTTCATGTCGAGCGCGCCGCGCCCCCACACGTAGCCGTCGCGCACCGCCCCCGAGAACGGATCCACCGACCAGAATTGCGGGGTCACGGGCACGACGTCCAGGTGATTCACGAGCGCGATGGCCTTCTTGGTGCCGCTGGAGCGCAGCCGGGCGTAGAGATTGGCCCGTCCGGCGCCAAGCTCCGCCGTATCGAGGATCTGCGCTTCTATCCCGTCGCGGGCCAAGAGCTGCTGCAGAAACCGGGCGGCCGCGAGCTCGTTGCCCGGCGGGTTGGTCGTGTTGATCGCCAGGTAGGCCGAGAGGTTGCGGACCGCCTCGGCGGCGATGGAGTCCCAGTTCAGCTGAGGCGGCGCCTGGGCGACGACGGGGGCGGCGCAGCACAGCAGCACGGCGCAGGAGCGCAGGATTCGCATGATCACGGTGAGGGTGAGAGGTGGCGTGAAACTGCGGTCGACGGCGCGGACCCGCAAGCTCGACCGCGCCCAGCGGAGGAAGCCGGATCAGGCCGGCGACGGTTCCCGCACGAACAGCATCTGCACGTCTCCCAGGAAGCGCTCGCGGAATCCGCCTTCGCAATAGCAGAAATAGAACTCCCACAGGCGGCGGAATTGCTCGGAGAAGCCGAGCGCGCGCACGCGGTCCCAGTGAGCGAGGAAGTTTTCGCGCCAGCGCTTCAGCGTCTCGGCGTAGTGCGGCGTGATGTCCTCGAGGTGGACGAGTGCGAACCCGGCGGTGCGCTCGGCCGCGTCGCGCAGCACCGGGACGGAGGGGATGTTGGAGCCGGGGAAGATGTAGCGCTTGATGAAATCCACATCGCGTCGCGCCCGATGATAGAAACGCGGGTCGATGGTGATCGCCTGCAGCGCCATCCGACCGCCGGGCTCGAGCAGCTCGGCGCACTTGCGGAAGAACGTGCGGTAGAACGCATGTCCCACCGCCTCGATCATCTCGATCGAGATGAGCTTGTCGTACCGGCCCGTCAGGTCGCGATAGTCCTGCAACAGCACGGTGACGCGCGAAGCGAGACCGGCGGCCGCCACGCGCTCGACGGCCAGGCGGTGCTGCTCCCGGGAGATCGTTGTCGTGGTGACGCGGCAGCCGTGCGTCCCGGCGGCGTGCAGCGCGAAACCGCCCCACCCGCTGCCGATCTCCAGCACGTGGTCCGCGGGCCCGAGCTCCAGTTTGCGGCACAAGCGCTCGTACTTGGCCAGGGACGCCTCGCGCAGGCTCGAGTCGGGCCGCTCGAAGACGCCGCACGAGTACGTGAGTGTGTCGTCGAGGAATTCGGCGAAGAAGGCGTTCCCGAGGTCGTAGTGCGCGGCGATGTTGCGCCGGCTGCCGCCGTGCGAATTGCGCCGCCAGGCATGCCACGCCCGGCGCACCGGCGAGGCGAGCCGTGCCCATCCCGTTTCGAAACTGTCCAGCACGTCGCGGTTCTGCACCATCATCCGCACGAGCGCGGTCAGGTCGTCGGTATCCCACCAGCCATCCAGGTACGCTTCGACGGCCCCCAGGTGCCCTCCCAGGACGATCGCCCGATAGAAGCGTGGATCGTGGACGATCAGGTGGGCTGCCGGCTCGGGGCCGGGACCGAACCGCAATGATTCGGCGCCTTCGTCCAGGACGAGGCGGCCAGATGTCAGGCGCGCCAGCCGGTCGAGCAGCAGGCCGCGGGAAAGCAGGTCGAGGGCGGACGCCACGTTCAGCTGCGCTCCAGGACTCTGGCCGGCACGGGGTGGAGGTTCCGGATGATCCGGATGCGGGCGAGTAGCCACAGCCCGTAGTAGGTCAGGTCCACCTCCCACCAGAAGAACCCCTGGCGCGCGGCCCCGGGATACCAGTGGTGGTTGTTGTGCCACCCCTCGCCGAACGTGATGAGCGAGAGGATCAGGCTGTTCTTGCTGTCGTCGGGGGTGGGGTAGCGGCGGCGCCCCAGCTGATGGGCCAGCGAGTTGATGAAGCAGCTGCAGTGGAACAACACGACCGTACTGATGAAGAACCCCCACACCAGCCACTGCGCGCCGCCGATCAGGAACAGGACCAGGGCCAGCAGCAACGGGACGACGATGTCGAAGCGGTCGAGGAAGCGGAGCTCGGGATACTTGGCCAAATCCGGCACCTGCTGCAGGTCGGTGGGGAAATTCTCCGGCGAGGTGATCCACCCCATGTGGCTCCACCAGAAGCCGTGCTGGCGCGGGCTGTGCACGTCGTCCGGCGTGTCCGCGTGCCGGTGGTGCTTGCGGTGGTGAGCCGCCCACCAGAGCGGCCCTCGCTGCACGCAGGTCGCGCCCAGCACCGCGAAGGCGAATTGGGCGGGGCGCGTGGTCTCGAAGGTGCGGTGGGAGAAGTAGCGATGGTAGAACGCGGTCACGAAGAACATGCGCATCACGTAGAGGCCGGCCGCGACGCCCACCGCCGCCCGGCTCGCCCCCACCCAGATCACCCCCAGGCAGGCGAGATGCATGGCGACGAACGGCAACACGCGCACCCAATCCACCCGGTGCTCGGCCGGATTCCCTCCGGCGGGCGTCGCCGCCGTGTCGAACCACAGCCTCAGCTTGGCGAGTACCGCTCGTCGTGTGGTCATCGCGCGCCCAGAAACGTGGTCCTCCCGGCTCGGCCTGGCAAGATGCACGCCGTCCATCCGCTCCCGCGCATGGAACCCGATGCGTGGCGATCCCGTACTAGCCGCATTCTCCCTCCACCCGAGGACGCCGATGAGGCGGGTCACGTTCGCCGTCGCGTTCACCGCCGTGCTGGCCGCTGCGCTACCGGCCGGCCTGTTCGCACAGGCCGACTCCGGTCAGGCCCCCCCTGCCAGTGACCGCCCGGGGTACCGCGCCCTGAATCTCGGCGTGCACGGCGTGGGTCTGAGCATCGGCAACTCGCGTCGCTGGACCGGCCTGCGGATCAACTTCCGGGATAACGCCGTCGAACAGGTGAACGGGCTCAACCTCACGATCTGGGCCCCGCAGCACAATGAAACGATGGTGTTGAACGGTGTGGCCGTCGGCATCGCGGGCCCCGTGGGCGGGACATTCAACGGCGTGACCATAGGGGGGATCGGGGCCGTGGCGGAACGGGGCTTCCACGGGGTGACGCTCGCCGGCCTGGGAGCGGTCTCCAACGGTGACACCCGGGGCCTCACCGTCGCCGGGTTGGGCGTGGTGTCGAACGGCGACATGACGGGGATCAACGTGTCGGGACTCGGGACCGTTGCCAACCGCTCGATGCGCGGTCTGAACCTGGCGGGCCTGGGCGTCGTCGCCGACGGCGACCTGGGAGGGATCAACGTCTCGGGCCTCGGCACGGTCGCCAACGGCGTGTTGGGTGGTGTGAGCGTGGGCGGCCTGGCCGTCGTGGGGAACCGCGGGGTGTGGGGGATCACCGCCGGTGGTCTCGCGGTCGTGTCCGACGGCGCGGTGGACGGTGTGAGTGTTGCGGGCCTGGCGGTGGTGGGGAACGGACGAGTGCGCGGGATCAGCGCGGCGGGACTCGCCGTCGTCACGGACCAGACCATGACGGGGCTGGCGGTCGCCGGACTGGCCGTGGTCGGCGGCCAGGGGTTGCGTGGGGTGGCGATCGGTGGCGTGCACGTGGAGGGGAGGTGGATCGAGGGGTTGGCCATCTCGCCCATCCGGACGCGAACCTGGGACATGACCGGCGTGTCGATCGCGGGCTACAACCGCATCAAGGGCGGGCAACGCGGCCTCACGATCGGGATCTACAACTACGCGAAGCAGCTGCACGGCGTACAGCTCGGTCTCATCAATAACGCGCGGAACAACCGGGGCATCCTGCGCGTGCTGCCGTTGATCAACGTGCACCTCGACTAGGCGACCAGGCTCCGAGCTAGCGGGACACACGCGCAACCTGCAGCTTTCCACCCTCAGCTCCCCGCGCTCGAGGGCCGTCATGCCGCGAATCGGTTTGCTCGCCGTCCTGCTCTGTGCTCCGGGTTCCCTGCTCACCGCTCAGGCCACACCGTATACGCCGCCTCACCTCCCGCCGCCGAACGGCTTCCGCGTCTTCATCGTCCCCGATATGGAAGGCATGGGGAGCGCGGTGGACATCCACGAGGTGATCGCCGGCAACGAAGGAGAGCAGTACCGGACGCTGACGAGCCCCGACTACTGGGATCATTTTCGGGATCTGCTGACGCGCGAGGTGAACGCCACGATTGCCGGCGCGCGGCTGGCGGGGGCGCGCTCCTTCGTCGTGAACGAAGGGCACGGCGGCAACCTGTTCGCCAACATCATTCCCTGGGACCTCGACACCGGCGCGATTCTCATCCGCGGGTTTCCCAAACCCCTGATCATGGTGACCGGCATCGACTCGACGGTGGGGACGCTGATGTTCACCGGCGCCCATGCCGGGCCCGGGCATCCCGGCATCCTGGCGCACAACTTCGCCTTCGACACCTTCACGGTGAACGGGAAGAGCCTGAACGAAGTCGGGATCAACGCGTTGATCGCGAGCGAGTACGGCGTCGCGGTCTCCCTCGTTTCGGGCGACGACGCTGAGATCGCGGAGACGCGGGCGATCCTGGGGACCGGGTTCATCGGGATCGTCACGAAGTACGCGGTGGGCCGCATGGCCGCGATCACGTTCAGCCCCACCCGGGTCCGGCGCTGGCTGCGCGACTCGGCCGCGGTCGCGGTGCGCCGCGCCATGCGGGGCGAGTTCAAGCCGTTCCGGCTCGACAAGCCCTACCACGTCGCCTTCGCCCTCCGCCGCAGCTACCCGGAGGTGGTGGTGGCCCGTGTGGACTCGCTCAACTGGACCGGGCTCGAGAAGACCGGCGAACGCTCCTACCGCCTGACGACCGGCGACGCGCGGCAGATGGGGTATCTGCTCGACGCGATCGAACGAGTGGTGCTGCGGTGAGCGCGCGCCTCCTCGGTCTCCTGGCCGTCAGCATGGCGCCGGCGCTGGCCGCCGGGCAGCAACAGCAGCAGGCTCCCCCGCGCGACACCACGCCCCCCGCGGCGTACTACGGGGTCACCGAATACCAGCAGGCCCGCGCCAAGCTCGAAGCGCTGATGCAGCCCACCGGCTTCACGGTGTACATCATCGCCGACATGGAAGGGCTCGCCGGCGTGGTGCGCAACGCCACCGAGATGCGTCCCGAGGCGCGCGGCGGGCACGACGCGACGCACGAGGCCTTCCGCAAGGAGCTGGCGGACGAAGTCAACGCGGCGATCGCCGGGGCGCGGCTCGCCGGCGCCACCCAGTTCGTCGTGAACGAAGGCCACGGCGGGACGCTGTTCCGCAACATCCATCCCGAAGACCTGGACCCCGAAGCGATCCTGGTGCGCGGCTACCCCAAGCCCAACGTGATGGAGACCGGACTGAACCCGAAAGTGGACGCGCTGTTCATCATCGGCGCCCATGCGAACGCGGGCACGCCGGGGATCATCGCCCACAGCTACGCGTTCGACTCCTTCACCGTGAACGGCCACGTGCTGAACGAGGCCGGGATCGCCGCGTTCATCGGCGGGGAGATGGGCGTGCCCCTGGCGCTCGCCGCGGGGGACAACGTGCTCACCGCCGAGACGCGCGGGATGGTGGGCGACCTCGAGACGGTCACGACGAAGATCGCCGAGAGTCGCAGCGCAGCGGCCGTGTTCCCGCCGGCCGTGGTGCAGCGCCAGATCCGCGCTGCCGCGGCCCGCGCGGTGCGGGGCGTGCGGGCGGGCCGCATCAAGCCGCTGCGCATCGAACGCCCGTACACCGTGGCCTTCTGCACGCGTTCGACATACCAACCGTGGGTGCCCGAGGCTACGGCGAAACTCGCCGGGGTGGAGCGGATGGTGGGCGATTCCACCGGCCGTTGCTTCACCTATCGCACCGACTCGGCGGAAGCCGTCGGCAACGTGCTCAACGAGATCGAGTGGATTGTTTTGAAACCATAGAGGCGCTATCAGCTATCAGCTATCAGCCGTCAGCTATCAGCTGAGGAGAGGGGGAGACTCATGAAGACCTACTCGTCATTGGCGATCGTGGCACTGGTCGCGGTGCTTCCTGCGTCGATCAGGGCCCAGGAGACCGCGTCCGACACGCTGCTCACCGTCAACCACTACCTGGACTGGGAGCAGGTCAGCGACCCGCAGCTCTCGCCCGACGGGTCGCACATCGTGTACACGCGGACGTGGGTGAACCGGCTGGAGGACCGCTGGGAATCGGCCCTGTGGATCATGAACGCCGACGGCTCGAAGGCGCGGTTCCTGACCAAGGGCTCGAGCGCGCGCTGGTCGCCCGACGGCGGCCGCCTCGCCTACTTCGCCGACGGGGAGCCCAAGGGGACGCAGGTGTTCGTCCGCTGGATGGACGCCGAAGGCGCCACCTCCCAGATCACGCGGGTCACCGAGTCGCCGAGTGAGCTGCGCTGGTCGCCGGACGGGAAATCGCTCTCGTTCGCGATGCTGGTGCGGCACACGACGCCCTGGACCATCAGCATGCCGGCCGCGCCGACCGGGGCCAACTGGACCGCGGCGCCGCGGGTGGTGGACCGGCTGCACTACCGGCAGGACCGGCGCGGCTTCATGGAGGACGGCTACCTGCACCTGTTTCTCGTTCCCGCCGACGGCGGCACCCCGCGCCAGCTCACGAGTGGCGACTGGAACGTGGGGGCGCGTTTCGACGGCCTCTCTTCGGGCGTCGGCTACAGCTGGACGCCCGACGGCAAGTCCATCGTGGTGGATGGGTTCAAGGACCCGGGCGCCGACCGCAACTACCGTGCTTCGCGCCTCTACGTCGTGGACGTCGCGAGCGGCGCGATCCGCCAGCTCACGACGCGTCCCGGAACGTGGAACGACCCGGTCGTCTCGCCGGACGGGCGCAGCGTCGCCTTCACCGGCTATGACTCCGCCGACGTCAGCTACCGGGCGGAAGATCTGTGGGTGATCGGACTCGACGGCGGCGGGATGCGGAAGGTCTCGGGCGACCTGGACCGGGATCCCGGCGGCCTGCGCTGGGCTCCCGACGGGAGCGGCCTCTACTTCACCGCCGGCGACCGCGGGACGCAGAACGTCTGGTTCGCCGCGCTGGCGGGCGGCGGTCCACGCCAGCTCACCAGCGGGACGCACATGCAGTCGCTCACCTCGCTCGATCGTACCCTGAACGCCGTCGGCGTCCGGAGCGATCCGACGAACCCGCCGGACGTGGTGCGCTACAATCTGCGACGCCCCGACGCGGGGCTCCGGCTCACCAACGTCAACGCCGACGTGCTGGAGCGCATTCGCCTGGCCAAGGTCGAAGAGGTCTGGTACGGCTCGAGCGGTGGGGCGCGGATTCAGGGGTGGATCGTGAAGCCGCCATCGTTCGACCCCGCCCGCAAGTATCCGCTCATCCTCGAGATCCACGGCGGGCCGCACGGGATGTACGGCGTCGGCTTCAATTACATGTTCCAGAACTTCGCGGCGAACGGTTACGTGGTGCTGTACGTCAATCCGCGCGGCAGCACGGGGTACGGGTCGGCGTTCGGCAACGCAATCTTCCACGCCTACCCGAGCGTGGACTACGACGATCTCATGGCCGGCGTGGATACGGTGATTGGGCGCGGCTTCGTCGACACCACGCGCCTGTACGTGTCCGGCTGCTCCGGCGGGGGCGTGCTCTCCTCGTGGGTGATCGGGCACACGCGCCGGTTCGCCGCCGCGGCAGTGCGCTGCCCGGTGATCGACTGGATCAGCATGGCGGGGCAGACCGACATCCCGCTGTTCACCTACAACTTCTTCGACGCCCCGTTCTGGGAGAAGCCGGACCAGTGGCTCAAGCAGTCGTCGCTGATGTACGTGGGCAACGTGACCACGCCGACGCTGCTCATGACGGGAGAGCTCGACCTGCGCACGCCGATGCCGCAAACGGAGGAGTACTACTCGGCGCTGAAATACCGTGGCGTCGAGACCGTGATGCTGCGGTTCAACGGGGAGTACCACGGGACGGGCTCCAAGCCGTCCAACTTCATGCGCACCCAGCTCTACATGATGAGCTGGTACCAGAAGCACGGCGGCCAGCAGGCAGCGGCGGCCGCGACGTCGTCGTCGAACTAGCAGCGGGGCTCAGGGCGTAGGCGCGAGCAGGATCCGGGCGTCCACTGCCGTGGCCCCGTACGGGAACGCCAGCAGCGGGTTGATGTCCAGCTCGACGATTTCCTCGAAATCGGTCGCCAGCTGGGCCACCCGCTGCAGCGCCTCGCCCAGCGCCGCGAAATCGACCGGGGGGGCGCCACGTACGCCGTCCAGGATCGCCACGCTCTTGATCCCCTTCAGCATGTCGTGCGCCTCGAGCGGACCGATGGGAGGGATGCGGAAGACGACGTCGCGCAACGCCTCGACGTAGATCCCGCCCAGTCCGAACATCACGAGGGGGCCGAACGCGCGGTCGCGGCTCACGCCGGCGATGGTCTCCCGTCCGCCCGGAACCATGCGTTGTACCAGGACCCCGTCGATCCTGGCCTGGGGCGCCGCGCGGGCGACGCCGTTCAGCATCTCCGCACACGCCTCCTGCACCTCCACGGCGGTCGCCAGGTTGGTGCGGACGCCGCCGACCTCGGTTTTGTGGACGATCTGCGGCGAGACGACCTTGAGCACCACCGGGTAGCCGATCTCGGTGGCGGCGCGGGCGGCGTCGCGGGGGTCGCGCGCCAGCTGCGAGGGCGCCGTCGGAATGCCGTAGGCCGTGAGCACGCCCAGCACCTCGAGCTCCGAAAGCTTCTGACGGCCTGCGCCGCGGGCCTGGGCGAACAACCGGGCGGCGCGGTCGTGATCCACCGGCAGCGGTTTGTACACGGTCTCCGGGCGGGCGCGCCATCCCCGGAGTCGCCGCAGGGCGCCCAGCGCCCGGGCCGCGGATTCGGGGAAGATGAAGGTGGGGATACCGGCGCGGTGCAGCTCGGCCTTTCCTTCCTGGAGTCCTTCACGACCCATCAGGACGGCCATGACCGGCTTGGTCGGGTGCTCGCGCGCTGCGGCCGCGATCGACTCGGCGACGTCCTCGGCGCGAATACCGAGCGGAGGCACGAAGATGGCGACGGCCGAGTCTACGTGGCCGTCGGCCAGCACGGCGTCGAGCGCCGCCCGGTAGTCGGCCGCGGTCGCCGAGGCGATCATGTCGACCGGGTTGCGCAGGCTCGCTTCGGGCGGGAACAGCGGCCGCAGCCGCTCGATGGTCTCCGGCGTGAGGTCCACGAGCTCCAGTCCCTGGGGCTCGAGTGCGTCCGCGATGAGAATGCCGGGGCCACCGGAATTGGTGAGCACTGCCGTGCGCCGGGAGCGGGGCAGCGGCGGGCCGTTGAACGCCATCGCCATGTCGAACAGCTCTTCCATCGAGGTGGCCCGTAACACCCCGGCCTGGGTGAGCAACGCGTCCACCGCCGCGTCGCTCGCGGCCAGGGCGCCGGTATGCGAGAGGGCGGCCCGCGCACCGACCTTGGAGCGACCCGACTTCAGGGCGATGATCGGCTTCTGCTTCGCGATGCGGGAGGCGATCTCCAGAAACCGGCGCGGGTTGCCGAAATTCTCCACGTACATCAGGATCACCTTGACCGCGTCGTCGTGCTCCCAATGGAGCAGCAGATCGTTGCCGCTCACGTCGGGCTTGTTGCCCACCGAAACGAACTGCGAGATCCCGATGCCGTATTCCTTGGCGTAGTCGAGGACACTCATACCCAACGCCCCCGACTGCGACACGAACGCCGCCGCCCCGAACGGCGGCATCGAGGGGGCGAAGGTCGCATTGAGCGACACCGCCGGGTCCGCGTTCAACACGCCCATGCAGTTCGGCCCGACCATCCGCATGCGGTGGCGGTGCACGATCTCGACCAGTTGTCGTTCGGCCGCGGCGCCCGCCTCCCCGACTTCCTTGAAGCCGGCTGAGATCACCACCAGGCCGCGGACGCGCTTCTCCCCGCACTGCTCGGCGACCGCCGCCACGTGCTCCCGGGGAACGACGATCACCGCCATGTCGATCGGGTCGGGGATCTCCAGGACCGACGGGTAGGACTTGATCGAGTGGACGGTGGCGGCCTTGGGATTGACGGGGAACACGGCGCCGGTGAAGCCGTAACGCACGATGTTGGCGAGGATCTCGTTGCCGATGGTGTCGGGACGCCGCGACGCGCCGATGACGGCGACGGAGCGCGGTCGCAGGATTGGCTCGAGGTCAGGCATGACGGCTAAAGATGCAGGCGGCGTATCCGAGCACTTTCGCACCTCCTTTGAGCAGGCTGGGCGTGGGGCGCCAGCCCCGTTCCAGCCGCGCGTCGAGCAGCTCCCGGTCGGCGGGGCGATGATCCCAGACGGCGACCGCCGTCAGGGCGCCCAGTCAGGTGACGTCGAACGCGAGGGTGAGCCCATCGCGCCACGGCACCAGCACATCGTGCGTGTATTCGTCCTGCGTGACGACCGCCGGTGCGGTCACCGGCGGATGGAGGGTGCGTGCCCAGGTGAGCACGTCGCCCAAGTTGTGCAGCGGAGCCAGCTCGTCCCGAAGGGCGGCGAGCATTACGGGCCCCGCTCCAGCACGATCGAATACCTCCGTCATGTGGTGTGCTCCACAATCGAGAAGTTACTGTGCTACAGCGTGTTACGGGACTGGGTTGCAGAAAACGAACGTTCGTGCTAATCTAGTGGATGCGCAAGGGCGACCTCACTCGACAGGCGATTCTCGCGCGCGCGACCGGGCTCGCGAGCAAAGCCGGCCTCGAGGGCGTCACGATCGGCGCGCTCGCCGCCGAGTTGGAGCTGTCCAAGAGCGGCCTCTTCGCGCACTTCCACTCGAAGGAAGCGCTCCAGCTCCAGGTGCTCGAGCATGCCGCGGCGCAGTTCGTCGAGCACGTGATCCGTCCCGCGCTCGCCGAGCCCCGCGGCGAGCCGAGGCTGCGGGCGTTGTTCGAGCGCTGGCTCGACTGGTCGCAATCCAGTCCACTGCCGGGCGGGTGCCTGTTCGTCCAGGCGTCGGTCGAGCTCGACGATCGTCCGGGTTCGGTTCGCGAGCACCTTGTCGGGATCCAGCGACAATGGCTCGGCGTTATCGCAACGTCGCTGCAAAAGGGAGTTGAGGCCGGGGCGTTTCATGACCGTGCCGACCCGGAACAATTCGCGCATGACGTGTACGGAGTGATGTTGGCCTATCACCACGCGTCGCGTCTGCTGCGTGACCCCCAGGCCGAAACGCGTGCTCGGCGCGCGTTCGAGACGTTGCTCTCGGGCGCACGCGCGGCTCACTGAACAGAGGTTGATTACCGATGCGACTGCTCCGACTCGGCTTTCGTTCCTTGCAGGCGGTGTCTCCATCCCGGGCGGCCGCACTGGCCGAGCGGTTGTTCTTCACCCCACCCCGCTCGCAGCTGACGCCCGCCATGCGCGCCGAGCTGGAGCGGGGCAGGCCGTTCACCGTGCGGGTGGAGGGCCACCGCGTCGCCTGCTGGTCCTGGGGCCCGGCCGGCGGGCCCATTGCGTATCTGGTGCACGGCTGGGGATCACGTGGCGGCCGGCTCACGGCCTATGTGCGGCCGCTCCAGGCCGCCGGGTTCCGGGTGATCGCCTTCGACGGCATCGGGCACGGCGCGTCGGAAGGGCAATTGAGCTCGGCACCGCAACTGGCGCGTACGCTCGCCGCCCTCGCCGAGGCCGTAGGTCCGGCGCACGCGGTGATCGCGCACTCGCTCGGCGCCGTGGTGGCGACGCTCGCCATGGAATGGGGATTGCCGGTGTCGCGCGCCGCTTTCCTCGCGCCTAATGCGGACCCCATCGCGCATACCCTGCGCTGGGCGCAACGGCTCGGCCTGCGGCCCGACGTGGTGGCGCAGATGCGAGCGGCCACCGAGCGCCGCATCGCCTTCTCGTGGGATGAGCTCGACGTCGTGGCGATGGCCCGCCGCCGCACAACTCCGCTCCTCGTGATCCACGACGCCACGGATGACGTGGTCCCCTGGATGGAGGGCGCAGCCATCGTCGGCGCCTGGCCCGGCAGCCGGTTCGTCACGACGCGCGGATTGGGGCACTCGCCGCTCGTGCGGAGCCCCGAGGTCGTGGCCCAGGTGGTGGAGTTTCTCGGGACTCCGGAGCGATCCCCGGCGCGTCCCGCGGCACGTATTTCCGGCATCGAGCAGGAACTGTTCTACCGGGAATGGCGGCCCAGCGTGCCGCCGCTGTCAGCCTAGGAACTGCGGGGCGTCACCCAGGACTGCCTCCGCCACGCGGTCGGCCAGCGCCATGATGGTCACGTAGGGGTTGATCTCGAGGGCGTCAGGGAAGAGCGAGGCGTCGGCGACGAACAACCAGGGGATGCCGTGCACTCGGCCCCAGGCGTCGGTCACCGAGTCGGCGGTGGACGTTCCCATCCGGCACCCGCCCATGAGGTGGGCCGAGCTGATCGCCTGCTTCCCGGGCTTCCAATGTCGCGCATCGATCAGCGCATCCAGCCGGCCGGCATCGCGGGCCTCGATGGTCGGAGGCTCCGCGAACGGCGCGTGCACCCGCACTGCACCGGCGGCGAAGAAGATGCGAGCGGCGGCGCGATTGCCCTGCACCAGACCCGTCACCGTCTCGGGTGAATACGCGTAGTGGACGACCGGGTTGCCGTCCCGGTCGATCCCGACGCGATTGCCGTCCGCGGCCCGGTCGATGGCCAAGACGAGGATCTGCTGCTGTCGCGGAAAGGCCCGCATCAGGGCGCTGTGCTCGGGACCGAACCCGTTCAGCGCCTTGGCGGTGGTGAAGGGGAAGTACATGCACGTCTCGAGCACGAACCGCTCCTCCGCCGCACGATCCACGAAGAAGCTCTTGGGGTGACCGACGTCGTTCGTGATCGGCGTCCCATGCTCGGCCACCAGGATCAACGCCGGGTGGCACGTGAAGCCCTCGCCCAGGGAGCGGGGGGCGGGGAGCGGGGAGCGGAGCAACAGTGGCGGGGTTCCCAGCGCGCCTGCCGCACAGACGACGATCTTCGCCGCCACGCGGTATTCCCCCGGCGGCCATTCGGAGGGCAGGCCCTTCGCGCCGGCGGGTCGCTCGCTCACCCGCACGGTGAGGGAACGGTCCGGCGCGATCCGTAGCACTTCGGCCCGGGTGACGACTTCGACGCCACCGCGTTCGGCGGCGGGGAGCTGCACGCGATTCGTTCCCTGCTTCGCCTGGTTGGGACATCCCAGGTTGCACAGGGACGAGCCCCGGCAACCCTTCACGTTCACGGGGAACTGCTCCACGGCGTACCCGGCCTTGCGGGCTCCCGCTTCGAACAGACGATTGTTGTCGTTGAGCTCCTCGGCCGGAAGGCGATGGACGTTGTTCTCGCCGAGATAGCGCTGGGAGCGGTGGAGCACGTCGGCATGGTCCAGCCCCGGCACGGCCCAGCGTTCGATGACACGTGCCGGCGCGCTGAGCGAGGTGCCGGTGTAGACGATGGTCGAACCGCCGTAGCCGTGCGCGAAGGCGAGCGTCATCGTGCCGTCGGCGCTGAGGAAACCGCCGCCGTCGTGGTAGAGCGCGCCGGCCATCTCGAGCTCGCGGCCGGTGAACTCGTCGTTCCCGAAGCGCGGCCCCTGCTCGAGCACCAGCACCCGCCGGCCCGCCTGGGCCAGCGGCGCCAGGGCCTGAGCCACCGTGCCGCCGCCTGCTCCGGAGCCGACGACCACCACGTCGTAGGATCGCGGGGTGGGAGTCACGACACCCTCCGGCGCGCGTTCCAGCCGCCGGGGTGGGCGCGATAGCCGATCTCATCCCGGACCTCCGGCCGCCCGTAGTAGCCCATCAGCAGCAGCGTGCGCAGCCCCCACATGCCGCGCCGCACCAGGAGCAACGGGGCATCCAGCAGGCTCTTCAGAACGCGCGCACGGCGGGCCGGATCGAGTCGCGTGAACCGGCGCCCGAATCGCACCAGGGGCAGCCATTCGACGACGCGGAGGAAGAGGAGGACCTGCCGTTGGAGCGTGGCGGGCCGGGAGGCGAGGGCGGCGGCGACGGTGTCCTCGATCGCCGCCCATCCGGCCTCGTCGAGGCGCGTCGCCTCCGGCACCACGGTCACGCCGATCGCCCGCAGCACCGGTCGGACGGAGGTCAACACGGGGCAAACCTACCACACTGCTTATCTTTCGCCAGGAACCCGATGGGGGTGGACGTTGCCGGAACGAGTCGATGTGTTCGGCGGACTGGAAGCGGCAGTGCGGCAGTTCGAGTCCACCAAGCACGAGGCCGCCGAGCTCGTGGCTTCTCTGACCGATGCCCAGGTCAACTGGCGGCCGGCGCCGGGCCGATGGTCGATCGGGGAGTGTCTGTTGCACCTGGCGACCAGTACGGACGCCGCGCTACCTGCGCTCGACCTGGCCATCGAACGGGCTCAGGTGCACGGGTGGACGGCCTGCGGACCGTACCACTACGGGTGGTTCACGCGCTGGAACGTCCGTTCGATGGAGCCACCCCCGGCGTTCCGCATGCGCACATTTCGCATCTTCGAGCCGCCCGCGACCGCGATGCGAGGGGGAGCGGTGGCGCGCGCGCTTGCCGAATCGCGAGATCGACTGCTCGAGCGGACGCGGGTGGCGGCCGGCGTGGACCTCAAGCGGGCGATCGTCGTGTCGCCCGCCATGCGGCTGTTCCGCCTGCCGCTGGGGGGCTACCTGGCTTTCCTTGCGGCCCACGACCGCCGGCATCTGTGGCAGGCCCGACAGGTACTTCAGGCGTCCGGGTTCGGTCAGAGGTAGCTCGGACGCTGGCACGGGACGCGATTCCTCCGCACCATCAGAGTGCAACCTTCGCCGCGCGGCAAGCGTCTAGAAGCGAGACCGCCACGGTTCGAGGCTACCCATGACCCAACGCTCGTTACTTCCCGCAGTCGTGATTGCCGGCACGCTCCTGGGCTGTGGTGGTTCGCAGTCCCCCGTGCCGGTGGTCGGCCGTGAAGTCGACGTCTCTCTCCTCGCCGGCGAGTGGTCCGGTGACTACTCGAGCGTGGAATCCGGCCGGAGCGGGAGCATCGTGTTCAAGCTCGTCGCCGGATCCGACAGCGCGACGGGTGAGGTCTTCATGACGCCGCAGTGGCTCACGCGTCAGGGGGGCGGCAACACGCAACCCGGACCCACCACGCAACCCCTCTCGCAGCCGCTGACTATTTCCTTCGTGCGGGTCTCGGGAGGGCAGGTGAGCGGTGCCCTGGAGCCGTACCCCGACCCGAATTGCGGCTGCACGCTCCACACGACGTTCGTGGGCCGGCTGCAGGGTGACACGTTGCAGGGGAGCTACTCCTCCGTGCACGAACAGACGCGCGATGTCCAGAAGGGACGGTGGCGCGTCGTGCGCAAGCAGCCCTGACGGCCTACCGCTCGCTCGGCTGGCTGCCCGCGCTCGCGGGCCTCGCGGTCGCTCGCCTCGGCGCGCAGGCGCCCGCGGCTCCGCGGCCCTACGCCGAGCCTCCCCACAAGCAGGCCACGGCGGCGCGGGTGCCGCCTGGAGCCGTCCGGATGGACGGCCGGCTCGACGATTCGGTCTGGCTCGCGGCCCGCTGGATCGACGACTTCGTCGCGAAGATGCCGGTCGAGGGCGGGACGCCGACCGACAGCATGCGGCTCGCCATCGTGTACGACGATCACGCCCTGTATGTCGGGGCCCGGATGTATTCCCACGACCCGTCCCACATTCAAGCGCCGCTCAGCCGCCGCGACAACACGTCGCAGGCCGAGCATCTGTGGGTGTCCTTCGACACCTATCACGATCGGCGCACCGCCTACTCGTTCGGCGTGACGGCGACCGGCGTGCGGATGGACTGGTATCACCCCCGGGATCACGAATACGACATCGATCCCACCTTCGATCCTGTGTGGGAGGCGAAGGCGGTCATCGACAGCCTGGGCTGGACCACCGAGATGCGGATCCCGTTTTCCCAGCTCCGCTTCAGCCGCGGCGACGTGCAGGTCTGGGGGTTCAACGCCGACCACTGGATTCCGTCACGCAACGAGGACGTCTTCTGGATTCCCGTACCCCAGAACCGCACCGGCTGGAGCTCGTGGATGGGCGAGCTGCTGGGAATCCGGGACATCGCGCCGTCGCGGCGGCTCGAGCTGCTGCCCTACACGGCGGGGAGCGCCACGCTCACCGGCACGCGCGACGCGGCCGACCCGTTCGACGACGGCCGGAATCTCGAGGGGCGCGCCGGCACCGACCTCAAGATGGGATTGGGGCCGAACCTCACGCTCGACGCGACCGTCAACCCCGATTTCGGCCAGGTGGAGGCGGATCCGGCGGTGGTCAACCTCTCGGCGTTCGAGGTGTTCTTCGACGAGAAGCGGCCCTTCTTCCTGGAAGGGAGCCACCTGCTGCGGGGGAACGGGCCCAACTACTTCTACTCGCGCCGTATCGGCGCACCGCCGCGCGGGAGCGCGGCGGGCGATTTCGTCGACTATCCGTCAAACTCCACGATCCTCGCCGCGGGCAAGGTGACGGGGCGGACGGCGGGCGGCTTCTCGGTGGGGACGCTCGCGGCGGTGACCGCCCGCGAGTTCGCCCGCACCTACGACACGGCGACGGCAACCTTCCATCGTCTCGAGGTTGCACCGTCCACCGGATACGGCGTGGTGCGGGCGCAGCAGCAATTCGGCGCCGACGGCTCGACGATCGGCCTCACCCTCACCGGCGTGCGACGCGACCTGGCATCGGGATCGACGCTCGACTCGCTGCTGGATCGCCAGGCGTTCACCGGCGGGTTGGACGGGGTGATCCGATGGGCCGGCGGGGTCTATCAGGTGAGTGGGTATGCGGGATTCAGTGCGGTGCGGGGTGATGCTCCCGCGCTGATCGGCATCCAATCGAGCCCGGCGCATTTCTATCAGCGGCCCGACGCCGGCTACATCCGGCTCGATTCCACGCGGACTGCGCTGAACGGCTATACGCTCGGCCTCGATTTTGGCAAGACCGGTGGTGGGCACTGGCGCTACGACGCGGGGTTCGGCATCGAGTCGCCGGGGTTCGAGCTCAACGATGCGGGCCGGCTGTTCAACGCCGACGGGCGGACCGGCTTTGCGAGCCTGGGCTATCGGGAGACCCATCCGGGGCGGTGGTACCAGAGCTTCGGCCTGAATGTCTCCGGCGACGCCGAATGGGACTTCGGCGGGATCCGGCAGTTCGCGCAGACCCAGCAAAACGCCGACCTCACCTTCAAGAACTACTGGTCGGTCAACGCGTACCTGTACCAGTCCTGGCCCTCGCTCGACCACGGGCTGACGCGCGGCGGGCCGCTCATGGCCACTCCGTACTCGTGGGGCACCGGCATCCGCGTCGGCAACAGCTTCGGTGCGAAGACCTCCTGGAACGTCCGGGTGAGTTACGGCACGGACGCGCTGGGCGGGGAGGCATCCCGGCTGAGCGGCAGGCTATCGATCCGGCCCGCCAACCGGATCGAGCTGTCGGTCTCGCCCGGTTATTCACGCGAGATCTCTTCCCGTCAGTACATCACGACACTCGATTCCGGCGGGCCTGCCACCTACGGCCAGCGCTACCTGTTCGGCGTCATCGATCGGAGCACGCTGTCGGCGCAGCTACGCATGACCTACACGCTCACGCCCGACCTGACGCTCGAGTTGTACGCCGAGCCCTTCGCCGCCAGCGGCCGCTACTACGGCATCGGCGAGCTGGCGCGGGGCAGGACCACCGACCTCGCCCTCTACTCGAGCGATACGACGGTCACGCCGAGCCTGATCCGCAATCCCGCGGGGGAGTACACGCTGAAGGACGCCGGCGGATACCGCCGGGACCTCGGCAATCCCGACTTCGACGTCCTCTCCTTCCGCAGCAACCTGGTGCTGCGCTGGGAGTGGCGGCCCGGCAGCACGCTGTTTCTCGTCTGGCAGCAGAGCCGCTTCGCGCTGGACACCCGGGGGGCGCTCGTAGGCCCCGGAGCGCTGTGGGACAGCTTCCGGGCGAGCGGCGACAACTTCCTGGCGCTGAAAGTGAGCTACTGGCTGGCGCCCTGAGTCAGACCCTCGCCGGCTCCGGTGCGGGCTCCACCGCCACCTGAATGTCGATCCCGTCCCGCACGCTCTGGGTGACGACGCAGAAATCTTCGAACAACTCCAGGCAGCGGGCGGCACGCTCCGGCGCGTGCGGCCCGAGCACGGGCGCCAGCCGCACGCGCAGCTCCCCGATCCGCACTCGGCCTTTGGCGTTGCGCGTGAACGTCCCCGTCACGGTCGTCTGGAGCGACTGCACCTCGATGTGGGCGCGGCGCATGCAGAACAGATAGCTCCCGCTCAGGCAATCGCCCACGGCCGCCGCCAGGACGCGCGCGGCGTTGGGTCCCGCTCCCTCGCCCAGCGGCCGTGGCTCGTCGAGCGTGAGGTCGGATGCCTCCGGGATGCCGAAATCGGCCGTGATCTGATAGCCGCGCTGCAGCGTCAGCTGGACTTCGAAACCGGTCTCTTCCATGAGCGCATCATGCTGGCACGGGGGATGCGCCCGGGTGAAACGCGGGTGAAAGCTCCTTCAGGCGGTGGCGGCGCGCTCGCGCTCGAGCAACACTCGCTTGCGCTCGATGCCCCAGCGATACCCCCCCAGCGCGCCGTCCTCACGCACCACGCGGTGACAGGGAATGGCGAGGGCCACCGGGTTCGTGGCGCAGGCACGCGCCACGGCCCGGCTGGCGCGGGGGCGGCCGATGGCACGGGCCACGGCGCGGTAGGTGCGCGTGGTTCCGTAGGGGATCTTGCGCAGCTCCGCCCAGACGCGCTGCTGGAACGCCGTCGCCCGGATGTCGAGCGGGAGGGAGAGGTGCGGCGCGCGACCTTCGAGGTGCCGCAGGATGCGCTGCACCCAAACGGCGAGCCTGCCGGCGTCGCGGCGAATCGTCGCCGCGGGGAACTCGTGACGCAGGTCGCGCTCCAACGCCGGTGCCGCGTCCCCCAGGCCGATGCGGCACACGCCGCGATCGGTGGCGGCGACGAGCAGAGTGCCCAGCGGAGAAGTGGCGAGGGTGTAGCGGATCTCCGCGCCGCGGCCACCGCGGCGATAGGCGGCGGGCGTCATGCCCAGCGCGGCTGCGGCGCGCTCGTACACGCGACTCGAGGAGCTGTAGCCCGCGTCGTAGATGGCGGGGCTCACGTGGCGATGCCGCTTGAGCGAGGTCTTGAGCCGGTCGACGCGGCGCGCGTCGGCGTAGGCCTTGGGACTGACCCCCAGCACGCGGTGAAACGCCCGCAACACCTGATGGGGTGAGAGGCCGGCGCGCCGGCCGAGGGTCGCGAGATCGGCCGGGTCGTCGGGATGGGCATCGATCGCGCGGCACAGCTCGCGCACCACGGCCACCGCCGGATCGGCCGCGGGCACCTGCGTCGGGCGGCAGCGGCGGCATGCGCGGAATCCGGCGGCTTCGGCGGCTTCAGGAATCGGATAGAACTGCACCACAGAACGGCGGGGACGCCGGCTCGGGCAGGAGGGGCGGCAGAAGATGCCGGTCGAGCGAACCGCATACACGAACGCGCCGTCGTAGCGGCGGTCCCGGGCCTGAACGATGCGCCACTGGCGTGCGGCGTCCCGCAGCGGCGTGGAGGTGGCAGCGGTCTGGATCACGGGGAGAAGTTAGCGCTGCCGCATGTCGTGATCTATCCGCTAATTGCGGCCGAACTGCGGGTCACGGGCTCCGGTGGGCAGAGCGGCGAAACGCGCGGACGCCGTACCAGCAGGGGTTCATGCCGCACCCGGTCATGCGGACCACCAACCGGAATCGCTGGGTCTCGCGGGGCGTGACCCGGACGATCGGCGCATTGCCGGCGCGACGCGCCGCGTCCACCTCGTAGCCGTTCGCGGCGAACAGGCCGAGCTCGAGCCCGCGGCAGTCGTCGTCGCACACGCCCACCAGGACATAGGTGAAGCCGGCGGCGAGGGTCACGGTGTCCGCGGCCGTCTCGCCGTTGTTCAGCGTGCCGAGCCCGCCACCGGGCGTGGCCACGTATCCGGAGGTGACCAGGGTGGCACTCGCCTGGGCGACGTGGACACCCACCTGCCGTTCCCAGCGGCTCTGTCCCGTCACCGACACCGGGAACAGGACGCAGGCGAGGGCACCGGCGATGCGGCGGCGGCGCGGCCTCATCGGACCTCGCGGCGCGGCACCGTGCGCAACACGATTCCCATGGCTGCGGCGGCGAGGAGAAGGCCGAGCAACGCTGAACCGGCGGCTGGCGCGGGACCCAGCTGGATCTGAGGAACGAAGTCCGCCTGCCAGCGCCTGGTCCATTCGCCGACGGGCATGCGCAACGCTTCAGCCAACGCCGAGTCCGCGGGAAGCTCGGAGTTCCAGAAGCGCAGGAATCGTTCGTGACCGACCGAACGGACGACGTCGGCGAGGTAACGCTCTCCCCCCGCCAGTGCCGGCGGTCGCCGCCACCACCGTCGGTCGATGAGCACGAGATGCGACGGGTCGTGTCCGGGCTGCGGCCCTCCCATCACGGCGGACCGGCACCCCTCCCGGCGCCCCGCAAGGCAGGCCACAGCAGCCGGCTGATGCCGATAGACCTGCCACCAGAACCAGGGCTGATCGCGCTCGAGGAGCCATTGGCCCGAACCCGGCGTCCGAGCCCGACTCCACAATGGCAAGATGGCGAGGTCGTAGTCGCGCGCTGCGAGCCAGCGGCCGATCTCCCTCCCCGGGTTGCCGAACGCAGCGTAGTAGGCACACAGTCCCAGGCCCGGACGCTGCCTGGCAATGCGCGCGTACTCCTGGAAAACGATGCAGGTGCTCCGATCGGTGGAGTCGGGCAACAGGTAGGCGGTGGTGACCGTTTCTTCCCTGGGGTGGCCGGGGTCCGGTTGGGAAGCGGGCGCGATGACGATGCCGACAGAGACCTTCGAGACCCCGAGCCCAAGCCTCCTCCATTCGGCATCGAGGTAGGTGCCAAACGGATGTCGTACCGAGTCAGGAGCGTCCGGCCAGTCGAACAGCAGGGCCGGTCCCGGCACGTCGTGCGCCGTGCGTCGTTCCAGCTCAGGGCGCAGCTGCTCACGGTACTGGAGCAGCCGCAATTCGAGCGCGGTCGATCGCCAGTCGTCCGCCAGCGCCTGGACCCGAAGACGATAGGGAGTCGGCCCGAGCACCTGGAATCGTCGTGCGAAGAATGGCGTGGCGCGCGGCGGCAGGTAGGCGAATCCCACCACCGCACAGACGAGCAGCACAGCACCGATCCACCACCTCAGCTGACGCGCCATCGCGAGCTCCTCAGGGCGCAGCCCATGAACACGCCTGTCCAGACGAGGGCGATCCACCCGCCCCACGGCGGCAGGGACACCGGTTTGGGACGTGCCGCCAGGACGTCGGCGCGCCAGCGCGCTACGAGCGAGTCCTCGCTGAGGCGGGACGCCTCGGCGAGCCGGCTGCCGATCGGGCCGTCGGGCGCCGCGAGCAGTCGGGAAAACGTCTCGGGGCCTCCCACCGCGATCGCGGTCGCGACGAGCGCGTATCGCGCGCCGTAGTCCAGCGGGGTGGGCACGTTGCCCGGCGCGATGGACTCGAGGAGATCGGAGCACGCCGCATCGCTGCCCGCAGTGCACGAGCGAAACGCCGCTTCCCGTGCACCCCGGTTGAAAAACCCGGACAGCCGGGTGGTGACGAGCAGCCGGCGCTCCGCCGGGTCGTACCATCGAGCGATCAGGCCGGCGGTGTCCGCCAGGGAGAGGGCGTCGCGACACGCGTCCAGCTCGCCCGCGAAACAGCGGCGCGCCGCATGGGAGGGGGCGGTTACGAGCTGTATGTACACGCGGCCGAGGAGCGGCTTGATGTCGAACAATGGCGTCAGGGGTCCCCGCAGCCAGTCGCGCAACCCGCGATCGACGTTTCCCAGGTTCACCGAGCCCACCAGCACGCGAGTGAGCTGGTCCAGGTCCTCATCCCAGGGAATTCGCAGACCGCCTCCAGTCTGCGGAGTGAGCACGGCGGTATCTGGATCGACAGCCTCGATGACGACCGGGTGCTGGACGAGGGCCCAGGCGGCCGGGCCGTAGAAACGTTCGATCATCGGCCAGGCGCGAGCCGCCGCTCGCGTGAGGGGCAAGGGTGAGGGGTTGGCGAGGACAATCAGGGCGCCGACGCGGATCGTGTCCCGGCCGGCGATGATCGCGGCAGCCCGCAACGAGTCCTGCACGGCGGCGAGCACGTTGGCCTGGCGCCACTCGTGCAGCAGGCTATCGGCGCGGGCCTGCAGCTCGGCGGTCCGTTGACTGGCGAGTGGGTATGGCAGGACGAGCGCGGCGATGACCAGAAGCCGGCGTGTGGGGCTCGTCGAGTGGGTAGAAGCGCGTCCGCCCAACGTTCCCGTGGCCTGAAGGCCCGGCTCGGCGCCCCGCGGCCAACGCACGCTACACATCGATGAGCATCCAGCGCCCGGTGAAGATCGCCAGCGGGCCGGGCCAGTTGAGGAACGCGCTTTGCAGCGGCGTGAGGAGGTTGATCTGCACGCCGGCGGCGCCGGCGAGCACCTGGATCACGATCACGGCGCCGAGCGTCGCCAGGATGATGGCAGCCATGCGGGTCGTACCGGCGGAGATCGCGAAGAAGACCGAGAACGCGACGGCCGTGGCCAGCGCGAAGCGGATGACGAGGGCGATCGGATAGCCCTCGAGTCCCGCGGGGATCGGAGCGGCACGCGTCGCGAGCAGCGCGCCCAGGAAGAGCGCCAGGACCGGGGGCGAGAGGAGGACGAGGCCTGCCTCGAAGCGCAGTAGCGCGTAGCGCCAGCGGGGCAGGGGCAACGACAGGGCGTGGACGTGCCGGCCCCGGTGGTCCGGCGCCCACGTGGCCATCGCCACGAGCAGCCCGAGCGCCGCTGCGAGGACGGGGTAGAGCACGCCCCAGGACTGCATGGCGCTCAGCATCTCCCCGCTGCGCACGGGATTCGCGGCGTCGCGGGCGAACCCCTGCACCGACACGATGGGGAGCGCGAAGGCCGCGATGGTTCCGAGCGTGACCACGAGGCGCGACCACTTCCACTGGGAATAGAGCAGCACGCGGAACATCAGCGGGCCTCCTTCGC